>NZ_JBALSS010000005.1:116935-187593 GCF_036967045.1 Bacillus sp. JJ1609
ACCACCTCTCATAACAACTCGCCAGCCGTTTTTCTCTTTGAGTTGTTCTCGTACATTCTCTCATAACAACTCGCCGGGGATTTCTTCTTATAAATTGTTATGAGAAACTTCATAATCGCTCATATCCAGACCATTTTCGCTAATAAAAGTATTATTGACTCCTTAAGAGAGTCGTCTCCAGCTCATATAATGTACAAACATACCACCTTTTCTCCTTTAACTTTAATTTTAGATAGTTTTGTAACAAACCATCTGAATCCTTCGTTGAAATACATATAATGATCAGCACAAAGATACAGGTTTAAAGAAAGGGGTCTTCCAATGAAGTTATTAATCCATTACATAATAAGAGCAGCATGCATATTAGGTGGAGTCATCCTGTTTTTATCGATTCCTCGGCTTTTTTATGTTGAAGGCAATAAGCTGCTGTATGGTCCGGCATTTTTTATCCAATCGGTGAGGGATGTGGGCCAGCAAATTTTTTATTTCGGTGCTGCTCCGATTATCCATCAATGGCAGACGACAAGTATTGCTGATCGATATGGTTATACGCTTGAAATATTGGGTTTATCGCTGGCAGCAATGCTCATAGGCGGCATGATCCTGACAGGTGTTTTTATTATTACACCGAAAAAACTCCAGTCTAAAGTGAAAAATTTTATTAATTTCAGTGAAGCTGTCCCTGACCTGCTGATTATTTTTGTCCTCCAGTTTATAGTGATTTATTTATACAAGGAAACGGGGATCAAACTGTTCAGGCTTTATGGGTTAAGTGAAAAATCCTATCTCATGCCTGTCGTGGCTGTATCTCTTCTGCCTTCATTTTTCATGGCGCAATTCTTGATTAAACAAATCGAAGAAGAGTGGGAAAAGGATTATGTGATTTTCGCAAAATCAAAGGGTCTGCATAACCTGACAATCTATTTCAAACATATCCTGCGAAATATTTTTCCGCTGGCCGTCATTCAATTGAGGACGCTGATCTGGGTATTGCTTTCGAATCTCGTATTGATTGAATATATCTTTGCCATGCAGGGTTTTACAAAGGATCTCGATAATATTTTCACAAAAGATGCTCCGGCAGTAATCATTTTCTGCATGCTGGTTGCGTTGCCGATCCTGCTTATTGATCTGTTGGCGAGGGTTACAGCCTATTTTTATCGAGGAAAGGATGGGGTCCAGTTATGAGAAACTATAAAAAAACGATTATAGGTTTCTCATTAATTCTCGGCATGTTCATAGCAAGTCTGCTCTATCCGTTTTACGGCGATGAAAACTATAATGAAGAGTTTTATATTTATGATAAGCAAGGTCATTTAATTGCAAAGGCTCCCACTCCACCTACACCAGACCACTTATTAGGTACTGACCGGAATGGTCAGGATATGATTTATCTTCATCTGTATGGGGCCAAATTCACCATATCTGCAGCCTTTTTCATTACGTTTTTTAGAGTATTGGCTGGGGTATCAACTGGAATGATCATTGCGCTTTGGCTTCCCAAGGTTAAAACATACTTCAAAGATTTATTCCTGGCCTTTCGCTACGTACCTGCGCTGGTCATTGCCATTTTTATGATGTCACCTTTTATAGACCGATTTACAGGTATCCCTGTCTGGACGATTGCCAGTTATCAAATTGGTGTTCTAACCCTCATAGCGTATCCTGCGATTGTATTGATGACAATTGATTATATAGAAGAAATGCAGAGGAAATCCTTTGTGGTCTCGTCCTTTTTAATGGGTGCAAGTCGCTTCCACGTGCTGACAAAACACATATGGCCGTTTCTAAAATCAATTGGTTTGCTGATCTTTGTCCAGCAGCTATTTAGCACTCTTGTCATTTTAATGCACTTAGGCGTTTTCAAGGCTTATCTTGGAGGGCAGACGAAGGGCGGAATCTTCACTGCAGATGATGGAGTCCCGCCGCCTGAGACCCTGTCAAACGAATGGGGCGGATTGATTGGACAGAACTTTAAAGTCATGATCCAATATCCATGGATTGTGTTAAGCACGATGTTCTTCTTCTTTTTTCTCATATCAGTGACGAACATGATGAAAAAAGAGCTGGAAGGACATTTGGCATATGAAAATATAGACTTCATTGGTAAAATAAAGAAAAAGAAGGGGAAGAAGATACTTCTAAAAGAAAAGAAGACGATCAGCACTTCCTTTCAATTTATTAATAAGGAACAAAAAGAAGCAGGTTTCTGAAAGGATTCACCATGAATGTTTTAAACTATTCTTTAAAAAGAATTTTGCTGGCTGTTCCTAGCCTGAGCCTGACCTCGATCGTCGTCTTTTTTCTATTCATGATGATGCCGGGTGTAATGGGGACAGACTATGACTTCACGATGATCTGGATAGAATATAAAAAATGGATTGTCAATTTTATCACAGGAGAACTGGGGGTTTCCTCCTATTACCGTGTTGACGTTTCACTGATTCTAAAGGAAAAAATGACGAATACACTTCTGCTTGGGATTACATCCTTAATGATCACCTATGTTCTTTCATTTTTTATGGGGAAATATGCAGGCCGCAACCCAAATAAACTCGGGGACCGCCTGATCAGCAGCGTGAATTATACAGGATTATCGCTCCCGATTATTGTGGTATCAGTGTATTCTATCTATCTATTTTCTTTTGAACTCAACTGGTTTCCATCTAATGGTTCAGTCGATATCACTGTACCTGAGGGAACTTTTGAATATTGGCTGGATAGAATCCATCATCTGATCTTGCCGGCATGTGTCCTCGGTGTCGTTGGAACAGCAACCTATACGCAATTTTTAAGAGATGATATTGTCGAAAACAGCCGGAAGGAATTTGTCCGCACAGCGCGTTCAATCGGCGTTCCTGAAAAAAGAATCTACAATGTTCATATCCTGAAAAATTCACTGATCCCGATTGTCACCTTCCTCGGCTTTGATATGGTAAATATCGTGAATGGCGCCATCATTGTGGAAACGGTTTTTACGTATCCTGGACTTGGCCAGCTCTTCATTAAGTCTATAAATATGAGAGATTTCGCAATGGTTATGAATTTAACGATGCTCTTTTCAACGATCATGATCATCGGCAACCTGATTGCGGATATTATATATGGGGTCGTTGATCCGCGGATAAAAGTAGAATAGCAGGCTGAACTCATCCAACGTGATGAGTTTTTTTACTGCTAAAGCCCTAGTTTAAAATATTTAGTATATAGAATTAAAGTTTGATATGATTGAAATGAATTGAAATAAAGGAGGAATTTTCCTATGTATGATGTAGCAATTATCGGAGCAGGTCCTGCGGGAGGCAGTGCAGCCATTTTTACGGCAAAGGCAGGCAAGAAAACAGTCGTTCTTGACAGCAATAAAAGCGTAACGAAGCGTGCATGGATTGAAAATCACTACGGCGCACCTGAAGTAACTGGTCCAGACTTAGTTGAAAAGGGAATAAGCCAGTCGAAAAAATTCGGGGCAGAGATTGTGGAAACAACTGTTACATCATTAAGCAAGACAGAAAATGGTGTTAAAATTGCAACTGAAAACGGCGAATTTGAAGCGAAGCATGTCATCCTGGCAACGGGCATGATGACGGATGTTGCTGAAGCATCAGGCCTTTTAACAAAGGATGGCACTGAGCCAAGAATCAAGACAATTTTTGAAGTCGATGCAGCTGGTAAAACAAATGTTGAAGGCGTTTGGGCAGCAGGAACGTGCGCAGGCGTCAGCATGCACACCATCATCACTGCCGGAGATGGCGCCAAGGTTGCCATCAATGTTATCAGTGAGCTGAATGGCGAGCGCTACGTGGACCATGACGTCTTAAAAGCATAAGCAAAAACAAAAGCCTTGCAGTTTAATGTCTGCAAGGTTCTTTTTTTGTTTCAGTTTCATTCAGCTGTTGTTTACTGATCCCGAGTGCCTGAATAACCGAACCTGCTGCTTGAATCCAGCTTCCAGCAATATTGATGTTATCTCCATCCCCGCCTCTCAAATCAATGATTCCTCCAATCGCCTGCATGGAATTACCGATGATTTGAAGGATATTTCCATAGAAGGCATAGAAAATCTCGGCAGAAGGCTCTTCCCCAATCGTTTCATAGAGTGCAGCACTCCCTCCAAGTGCCTGCATCAGATTTCCTCTAATATCAAGCGTTTGGGCCGTATTGTCATCCAAATTAAGCACAATCCCGCTGACAACGGTCACATTCCCAAGCGCCTGGATTTGATTGCCGATTTTGTTCAACGTGTATTCCTCTTCACTGTCAGCCATCAGGGCATTTCCGGTTCCCTGCAGGACATTGCCCCAGAGATTAAAGCTAGTAAGCTCACTCTCACTGAATTGCTTTAATGGCGTACTCCCAACAGCCGCAAGAGTCGTGCCGAAAGCCTGAACCCAAGCACCAAATAATTCTTTCTGTTCATTATCCATAAAGACAGCCCCGCCCTTTACTCCCTTTTACATCTTATACAATAGGGGCGATATTAGTTAAAACTGGAACAATAGACATCAAACATCAATTTTGAAAAAGCTAATAACCCAAATAATTTGCTGTAGAGGTAAAATGGGAAATGAGCCCGGTTTTAATTCGCAAATAAGCATCTCCGCTGAAAAAGGATAAATGAGAATTGCTCTAAAATAAATCCGTATAGCCCAAGCCAAACGAAAATATGATGTAGTAATAAACTGGTGGAGGTTATGCCATGGCAGTAGTAAAACATACAGAAGCGGACCTGAATTTATTGGCACGTCTGTTGAGAGCGGAAGCTGAGGGTGAAGGCCAGCAGGGAATGCTGATGGTTGGAAATGTAGGAATTAACCGTATAAGAGCCAATTGTTCTGATTTTAAAAATCTGAGGACGATCCCGCAGATGGTTTACCAGGAACACGCTTTTGAAGCGGTCCAAAAAGGATATTTTTATCAGCGGGCGAGGGAAGTTGATAGAAGGCTCGCAAGACGGGCGATCAAGGGTGAACGTCTGTGGCCGGCGAAGTTCAGTTTATGGTATTTCCGGCCGCCCGGGGACTGTCCGCCAACATGGTACAATCAGCCTTTTTCAGGTCGCTTCAAGCTTCATTGTTTTTACGAACCAACAGGTGCCGAGTGCGAAAACATTTATAATACGTTTTAAAGCCGAGAGACTGTCCAAAAAGGGCAGTCTTTTCTTTTGGAAAAAAATATTGACACTAAAAACCAAGAGTATTAAAGTTAAAAAGGTTAATAGTTAAATAGTTGAACAGTTAAACAAATGAATAAGTTTTTTGCGAGGTGAATATATAAATATGTGTGAAAAGTCGATCAAGGAATTGGTGGATCATTATATCAATGTTTCCTTTTCCGTTAACAAAATTGCCGAAGGACTTGTAAAAGAGCAGATTGGATCGGATTTAACGAATGACCAGCACTACACATTAAGGTATATCAACAAGGTTGGCACATGTACATCATCTGAGCTTGCTGAAGTATTTGATGTAAAGAAAAGTGCGATTACAGCCATCATTACTCGTATGTGGGAAAAGGGACTGATCCAGCGTACCCGAGATGAAAATGACCGTCGTGTCGTTTATTTGACGCTGACTGACAAAGGAAATGAATTGTTTCTGAAAACAGAGGAGCGCATCCATGCCCTGGTGGAATCCTTTATTTCAAGATTTGACCAAAGCGAAATTGTCCAGTTCTTGAAGACGTATGACAAAGTAAATGAAATTTTACTAGAAAGAAAGAGTAAGGTGGAATAAACGTGAACTTCATAATAAAACAAAAATGGTTTGTGATCATCGCTTGGATATTGGTTGCGGCAGGCCTCTTTATGGCAGCCCCGAACATGGCAGAATTAGTTCGTGAAAAAGGGCAGATTACCGTGCCGGATGAGTACTCATCAACGATGGCCGGTAAAATTATGGATGACGTACGGAAACAGGAAGGCGGCGGTGATGAAACGAGTGTCGCCCTGGTTTTCCATAATGAGAAAAAATTGACCCAGGAAGACATAAACGAAGCGGAAAAAGCGATCCGCCAGCTCGAAAAAAATAGTGAGGAAATTGGAATTACCAGCATCCTGACTCATTTTAATGAAAAAAGCCTGAAGGATCAGCTAGTCTCTGAGGACGGTAAGTCGATTTTAATTCAGGTAACAGTCAGCTGGAATGACCGCGAACCAAAAGAAGTAAGCAAGCTTCTATATGACACAATTGAAGATGTGAAAGTAGACCATTACTATACAAGCCAGTGGCTGATCAATGAAGACTTGATGACCAGCTCAGAAGAAGGGGTAAAGAAAACAGAAGGAATCACGGTTGTATTTATCCTCGTTGTACTTCTGCTCGTGTTCAGGTCGGTCATTGCGCCAATTATTCCGCTTGTAACAGTGGGTTTTGCCTACCTGGTTTCTCAATCAGTAGTAGCTGAGCTAGTCGATAAAGTGGACTTCCCGTTATCCAACTACACTCAAATCTTCCTTGTTGCGGTGCTGTTCGGAATCGGTACAGACTACTGTATCTTGCTGTTAAGCCGTTTTAAAGAAGAGCTGGCACACCATGAAAACGTGGGGGCAGCCATTGTTGAAACCTATAAAAACGCAGGCCGAACGGTCTTTTTCAGCGGTTTGGCAGTTATGATCGGTTTCGCTGCGATTGGCTTCTCACAGTTCATTCTATATAAATCCGCCGCAGCTGTAGCAATTGGTGTCGCGTTCCTGCTAATTGGATTGTTCACCATCGTGCCGTTTTTCATGGCAGTATTAGGCCAAAAGATTTTCTGGCCTTCGAAAAGCAGTGCTGAACATGGTGAAAGCAAGCTGTGGGGCACGGTCGGACGCTTTTCTCTTGCACGCCCGTTCCTTGCATTACTGATTGTGGCTGCAGTGTGTGTACCGTTCCTGGTTGCCTATGATGGAAAGCTTAGCTACAACTCGTTGGACGAAATCAGCGGCGATGTGAATTCCATCCAGGCGTTCAATGCCATTGCCGATAGCTTTGGACCAGGGGAATCAATGCCAACACAGGTCATTTTGAAAAATGATGAAAGAATGGATTCTGCTGAATACATTGAACTGGCAGAAAACATCAGCGAGGAGTTAGAAAAGGTTGATCTAGTCGATACCGTGCGCTCTGTGACAAGGCCGACGGGTGAACCAATTGAAGACTTCTTCGTTTCTAAGCAGGCTGAAACACTCGAGTCCGGTCTTGGAGAAGGAAAAGAAGGTCTGAATAAAATCAGCGAAGGTCTGCAGGATGCTGAAAGTGAGCTATCGAAATCAGAGCCTGAACTAAGCGGTGCTGCAGATGGCATCAATGAGCTGATTAATGGAACAAGTGAAATCAAATCAGGGCTTGGTGAAATCCAGACGAACCTTGCGAAAATCGAAAACGGCATTCGCCAGGGTTCAGCCGGATCAGACCAGCTGAAAACCGGGTTGGCTGAGGCGAAGGCCGGAGCAGAGGAATTGCTTGCGGGTTATAAACAATTGCAGACAGGATATAAAGATGCACAGGAAAACCTTGCAAAGCTTGGAGCTGGCTACACAGAGACAGGCAAGGGCTTGGAGAAAATTTCAGGTGGAATCACTGCAACGAATAATCAGCTTTTTGCTTACCTCGAAAATAGAGATCCAAGCCTGGCCGCAGAACAAGAGTACCAAACAATGAAAGGTACGCTTGGCGAACTCCAAAAGAATTTGGGTGAAGCTTCAGCGGGCTTGAACGTATTAAATGGAGGACTTAGCAAAGTTACTAGCGGGTTGTCAGTTGCGAATGACAATTTTGGTAAAGCTCTCGCCCAGCAAGAAAACTTCGGCCCAGGACTCCAGCAGCTAATCGATGGAATCGAACAACAGCAGCAGGGCTTGGACCAGCTTGCGAAAGGCCAGGGCCAGATTGTTGACAACTTCCCTAAATTGACGAATGGATTGACAGGAATCAATGCTGGCCAGCAGCAGCTTCTTGCTGGTTTTGGCGGGCTTGGCGGCCAATTGAGCCAGCTGACAGACGGGCTCTCTCAAAGTGCTGACGGGTTGAATCAAGTATCTGAAGGTCTTGGTTCAGCGCAGGAATATCTCGCAGGCCTTTCTAACTCAGACTCAAACAGCTTCTACTTACCGGAAGATG
This sequence comes from Bacillus sp. JJ1609, assembly GCF_036967045.1. Taxonomy (NCBI): domain Bacteria; kingdom Bacillati; phylum Bacillota; class Bacilli; order Caryophanales; family Bacillaceae; genus Bacillus; species Bacillus sp. JJ1609. The sequence continues at coordinate 125,035 of NZ_JBALSS010000005.1, forward strand.
TTTTAGAAAATGAAGATTTTGCACAGGTGTTTGATGTCTATATGTCTAAGGACCGCAAAGTCATGACGATGGACGTAATATTTGAAACAAACCCTTATTCTAATGAAGCGATTGCCCAAGTGGATGAAATTAAAGCTGCTGTCGACCGGGCAACAATGGGCACGAAGCTTGAGAATGCAGATGTTGCAGTAGGTGGGATCACGAGCACAAATGCTGACCTTGATGCATTGTCAGATCAGGATTATTCGCGCACAGTCGTGCTGATGCTGTTAGGTATTGGCATCATCCTTGTATTCCTGTTCCGTTCACTGATCATGCCGATTTACATTATTGGATCATTGATTTTAACGTATTACACTTCAATGGCGATCAATGAGGCTATTTTCGTGAATATCCTTGGATACTCAGGAATTAGCTGGGCAGTTCCGTTCTTCGCCTTTGTCATTCTCGTTGCCCTAGGCGTCGATTACAGTATTTTCTTGATGGATCGATTCAACGAATACAAGGAGCTTTCGGTATCTGATGCCATGCTTCTTTCGATGAAAAAAATGGGCACGGTCATCATTTCCGCAGCCGTCATCCTCGGCGGAACATTCGCGGCAATGATGCCATCAGGAATGATGTCACTGCTTCAGATTGCATCCATTATTCTCGTTGGCCTATTCTTATATGCGTTTGTCATGCTGCCGTTGTTTATTCCAGTTCTCGTAAAAAACTTCGGGCAGGCAAACTGGTGGCCGTTTAAAAGAGCATAGGATTAAAATGAAAAAGGCTGTCCGAGTGGGCAGCCTTTTTCATATAGTTTGGAGCGATTTTACAGTATTTTTATCAATAAGAATTTTGATGTACAAGAATTGAACTTGATTTTGAGTGATCAAGGATAACCACATGCCGAGAAGGAATAGAATAAAAAAGTAAGGAGGAGAATCAGGATGGGGATTATACAGCTTCAAAAAGAAGAAATCAAAGAAGCTCTAGATTTAGTATGGGCCGTTTTCCAGGAGTTCGATGCACCGGATTATTCTGAACAAGGCATCGAGGAATTCCAAAAATTTATCTTTTATCATTCTAACATTGAACAATATAAAGATGGGAAAGTATCCTTTTGGGGCTGGGAAGACGATGATCAACTGGCAGGAGTCATTGCAACGAAGGGAAAGAACCATATTAGTATGCTTTTTGTGAAAAAAGAATATCATCGGCAGGGTATAGCTAGAAGGTTGTTTAAAGCAGTTGAGGAAGCATGTAAAAGCATGGATGGGATCAGTGAGATTACCGTTCATTCATCTCCATTTGCAGTTGCTGTATATAACCGGCTTGGTTTTATCGAAACAGACAATGAGCAACTTGTGAATGGCATTAGGTTTACCCCTATGTCCTATATGATAAAATAAAAAACCATTTTAAATGTGCTCGTAATAACATTAAATGACAAAGGAATGCCCCCTTTTGAAGCATTGCAAACATTCGATTCTTTTACTTGTAAACCCCGATAACAGGCCATAGACCCTTTGGCATCATAATTGGTTCACCACCCTTTTTTGAATAATCGTTACTATATAAGAAATAGAAGGGATTAATCAAACGTTTGATTAGTCCCTTTTTCTTACCTATTTTTGGTGTTCTCCCACTTGAGTTCTTTTAGATATAATGAATGCAATATTGCAAAAATTACAACAACACCTTAAGATAAAATTATCAAACATAAAGGGGATAGAATATTGCGTACATATAACATGGTTTTTTCATATGAAGAGGTGACATTAAAAGTAGAATAGGAGATTATAAATGACAACCAATCTATTTCGCGGACAATTGTTAAAGCTTACAGCAAAAAGGGACGGAGATACCGAGATTATCGCTAGATGGGATGAGGATCCCGACTACCTTCGGAATGTGGATACGGACATCGCCCGTCCGAGGCCGCAGCAGAGTTTTGAAGATGAGGGAGATCCGAGTCCAAACAGCTTTTACTTTCGGTTAAGAACAGTTGAAGATGACAGACTTGTAGGCTTTGTCGTTATCCACAGCATCGAGTGGAACAATCGGGCGGGGATGCTGGCCATCGGAATTGGTGATGCCAAGGACCGGAACAAAGGATATGGTTCAGATGCCTTGAAGCTGATTCTTCGCTATGCCTTCCATGAACTGAATCTAAATCGTGTCGGCCTGGATGTAATTGAATACAACCACGGAGGAATTCGTGCTTACCAGAAAGCTGGCTTCCAGATAGAAGGCAAGATGAGGCAAGCCGTTCACCGTGACGGCAAGATCCATGACCGGATTGCAATGGGCATCCTGCGTTCGGAGTGGGAAGAATTGAATAATAATTAAAAGAAGCCTGACTGCATAGTTGAAAGTGCAGTCAGGCTTCTTTTTTTAAAAGCTGTGCAGAGAGAGCCTCTCCCCACAGCTTCATTTATTATTCTGATGCTGGTTTTAAACTCTTTTTACCAAAACGGGATAAAAAGAATCTTTCAAATGCCCATCCAGCAAGTCCGCCAATCAGAGCGGGCAAGAGCCAGCCGAGTCCTTCCGCATAGAGCGGCAGCGATTTTAGCGTGGAGGCAAGTGCTTCAGATTCGATTCCGAATGATTTAAGACCGTCAATCACACTAACCATTCCCGCTGCAAAAACAGCTCCTACATAAACACCTCTTGAACCATTTAAGAGACGGTCAAGGAAGGATAGTACCACAAGCACGATCGTGATCGGATAAAGGACGATCAACACAGGTACTGAAATCGAAATGATTTGGTTAAGACCAAGGTTGGCAATCAATAAGCTGATAACTGTGATACCGAGAGTAAACGTCTTATAAGAAACCTTTGGCATCATCTTGGCAAAAAACTGGCTCGTAGCCGCAACAAGTCCAACTGCTGTTGTAAAGCAGGCGAGTGTTACAATCAGGCCGAGCAGCAGCATCCCTGGAGTTCCGAACATCAACTTTGCAGCTTCTGTTAAAATCGTACCGCCATTATCATAAGTCCCAACTGAAGCCATTTTAGCTCCAAGCAGCCCCACTGTAACATAGACGAAAGCCAATCCAATACCAGCAATCACTCCAGCCTTTAATGTTTCCCTGACAACCTGAGAACGTTCAAGTTGTTTTTTCTGCTGGACTGCGCTGATGACAATGATTCCAAACGCCAGTGCCGCAATTGTATCCATTGTCAGGTAACCTTCAAGGAACCCGGTAACAAATGGAGCGGCTGTATACTTTTCAGATACTTCTCCTAAAGAACCATCGAGCTGAAAGAAACTTCCCATTACCAGCAAGACAATCGCAGCAAGCATAACAGGTGTCAAAATGCTGCCGATTCGTTCAACCATTTTGGATGGGTTTAAACAAACCCAATAAACAAGCGCGAAGAATACAACCGTGAAAAGCATTAGAACCATTGAGTGTGATCCTGATTCAGCCAGGAATGGTTTAACCGACATTTCAAATGCAACATTGGCACTTCTCGGTATTCCAAAGAAAGGCCCGATCGATAAATAAACAGCAGAGCTGAAAACGACAGCGAATAATGGATGGACTCGTGAGCCGATTTCCTGGATGCCGTCCTTTGCCATTGAAATAACGACTACCGTCAGAAGCGGCAGTCCAACACCAGTTACAACGAAACCAAGCATTGCCGGCCAAAAGTTAGCTCCGGCTTCCTGTCCTAAAAAGGGAGGGAAAATCAAATTGCCTGCCCCAAAAAATAATGCAAATAACATTAGACCAATTGTCAGTGTTTCTTTTCTTCTTAAGCTTCCCATCCTTTTTCTCCTCCTGAAATTATGTTTTTGGCACTGAGAGTATAGGAAATTTGGAACGGAATGTTATATGGAGAAAAATAAAACTCGCCCCTAAAAATAGGGGCGAGTTATGCTCGCGTTACCACCCTGATTCCGCAAAAACATGCGGCCCTCATCAACGTACCATCATACGTGTTCCATTTAACGGCGGACAGACCGGCGAAAGCTTACTGTAATTCAGCTTTGCATCTCGGAGATGATATCCTGTTATTTGCTGAACACCGGCTTGCAGCAAATCACCGGCTCTCTGTGGATCAGTTCCATAAAGGATGTGTTCTCTTCATTGATTTTATTATTCTGAAATCATTTACAAGAACTATAATAATATTCAGACAATAATATGTCAACACTATTGAGGATGTAAATTTTTACTTTGATTATTTAGTCCCTTAAAAATATCTTGTACCAATATATACTTTCCGTATTAAAATTAAAATATATAAGTCGGAAAAAGATGGAGTACTAACCATGAATCTTAAAAAACTTGAAGCTTACATAATGGTTGTTGAAAAAAATAGTTTCTCAGAAGCTGCTGCAGCCTTGAAAAGCTCCCAGCCAACAGTCAGCCTTAAAATTAAGAGTCTCGAAGAAGATTTAGGATTTGAACTGCTCGATAGAGGCTCAGCAGGAATTCGTCCGACCCCTGCAGGAATGCTGGTGTATAGCGCTGCTAAGGACATATTTAGAAGGTGGAGAACGCTTGAAGATGAGTTGGGTGAATTCCAAGGAACCCTGACCGGCACTCTGACAATCGGTGCCAGCACGATTCCCGGTACCTATCTACTGCCAGGATGGATCAGGAAATTCCGGAGCCTTTATCCTAAGGTAGAGGTTCGAGTTGAAATTGGTGATTCAAGGAAAGTTCTGAACAAAATTCATGACCATCAAGTGGACGTGGGCATAATCGGTCTGCATTACGATTCCGCTCATATTAAGAGTAAGCCGATTGCCACTGATTCACTTGTACTGATCACACCCGTTGACCACCCATTAGTCCAATCGCCGCAGCCCGACTTTGCCCAGATTAAGCAGTATGACTTTGTAATGAGGGAAGAGGGGTCTGGCACAAGAAAAATGATGGAGGAATATCTAGCTGTAAAAGGATTTTCCGTTGCCGATTTAAAAACTTCAATTTCCACTGGAAGCACTGAATCCGTCATTGCAGCAGTAGAAGCAGGGCTGGGCATCAGTTTTATTTCACGTCTAGCCGCATTCCCAGCAGCCAAAGCCGACCGCATCAAGATTATCGATCACTTTGAGCCATATCAAAGAGCCTTCTATATCGTCACCCAAGCCGATGCAGAAACCCGTCCAATCATCAAGCAATTTGCCGAAACCCTAACAATGTAACGCATTAAAGGGCTGGGGGTCAGACCCCCAGTACGGTAATGCGGTGAAGCGGCGGGGGTCTGACCCCCAGTGAGGGAATGCTTTAATGTGGTGGGGTGCTAGCTTTCCAAAATGATAGAAAGAGATAATGACATTTTGCAATTTTCATTTTATTATTAGGTTAAGTAGAAAGGGGCGGTTTGGATGCAGGTTAAGGTGTTTGCGAATCTCAGGCAAATTTGCGGGGGCGTGACGGTCGAAGTCAAGCCGGATGGAGATCGCGTGGTTGATGTGCTGGATAAAATGATAGAAATGTTCCCTGACTTGGATGAGGAAATTTTTACGGATGAAAAGCAGCTTAAGCCATTCGTCCATGTCTATATAAATGGCAGAAACATCGTCCATGACAATGAACTTGAGACATTCGTTAAGGATAGCGACCAATTTGCTTTATTCCCTCCGGTAGCCGGTGGATAATATGGTTGAGCGAATCCTGGAGTTTCGTGGTATCAACAGGGAGCATCTCGGCACTTATTTCGAGGAATTGGACGGAGTCCTTACTTCTGATACCTTCCCGTTTGTTTATGAGGGAGAAGGATGGCGAGCGGAGATTTTAAGCGAGGAAGAAATCTCATTCACAAAAACATTCATTGTCAATGCCGTACATATTCGATTTGCCGCTGATAGTTTAGAAGAGTTGGAACAACTCATTAAAAAGTATCGTTATAAAACGACACGGGTTGGCGGGTAGATATAGGAGGGCTTCAGCAAGATTTTGCTGGAGTCTTTTTTTGTTAAAACAATAAGCTTTTGGTGCACCACTTAAAATGGAAAAAATAGCGTCTATTTTCCACTTCGCCAGATTAACTATCTTTTTCGCCAGATTATCATTAATTTCGCCAGATTCCCTCCCATTTTCGCCAGATCCAGGCTCACCGCTATCCTAGAAGTCCAAATTAACACTAAGCGGGCTCCCATTTTAAGAGGAAACCTATCAAATCTTCACTTATCACCAGCCTAAAACAAAAAACCAGGCAAAAATCGCCTGGTTTTCTACAAAAATATTAAACTTCTTCAGTAGCAGGAGTCGTTGCTTCGTCAATGATTCCTAGTTCGCGAAGCTTTTGTTCAGGTACAACACCGTCTACCCAGCCGCGCACATTATAGTAATCTTCAAGCATTATATCCATGCGGCTGACAAGACCCGCACTGTTACCAGATGCTGCTTCTTCAGTGAAGCGTTTAGGAAGGAAGTCGTCCTCACGCTTGTTGAAGCCAGCCAGGTTATTGTAGTAGCGCTCTAGGTTATAGATTCTTTCACCTGCAAGCATTACTTCATCAGCAGTCATTGGAATACCAGTCATAGTGCTATACTGCTCAGCATAGTGCTCTGCATTTTCTGAGAATGAAGAGAACTTACAAATATTCATAGAGTCAGAGAATGAAAGCAAGTTTTGGAATACATTCAGAAGCTCAGCTTTTCCTTCTGCCACAGTACGGTCAGTTGGCTCAGGAATACCGGCGATTTCACTCGCAATAGTGTAGCCGCGAAGGTGACATGCACCACGGTTACTAGTTGCATAGCCAAGGCCAATACCCTGGATTCCGCGTGGATCGTAAGCTGGGATGGACTGGCCTTTAACAGACATGGAAAGCTCAGGAGCGCCCCATAGAGCTGTTGCGCGAGCAGGACCTTCAGCAAGGATGCCGCCGAAGCCTTCACGGAAAGCGATCTTGCGTGCGATTTCGATCATGCCGTCTGCATCGCCCCAATCAAGCTTTTCGCCAACAAGGCCTTTTTCATACGCTTCCATTGTGACAGAAATTGCGTGGCCAAGTTCGATTGTGTCCATTCCGTATTCATTACAAATATCGATTAAGTATGCGATTGCTTCAGAGTCGCTTAGTCCGCTGTTCGCTCCAAGCGCCCATGCAGATTCGAACTCAAAGCTCTCAACGCGAGTCTTGTATTTTCCTTCTTTTACTTCTACCTCAATCTTACAAGCAACAGGGCAAGCATGGCATGTATTGTTTGCAACAAGCAAGTGCTCATTTACATACTCGCCGGAGTGCTTTTCAGCTTCATCCCAATGTGTTAACTGAGAGTTCCTTGTTGGAAGCGCTCCCACTTCATTGATCAAGTTAGTAAGGACGTTAGTACCATATACAGATAATCCACCCTTGTTCGGAGCAGTCAATCCGCCTTCAAGAATCGCTTTTACAGCTTTTCTGTTAGCTTGATTGTAGTCATCTTTCTGTGCCGGCTCAGGCATATTGCCTTTTTGAGCTGCCTTGATAACGATAGCCTTCAATTTCTTGAAGCCAGCAACCGCACCAGTGCCGCCACGTCCAGCAGAACGGTCATGCTCGTTCATGAAGGCTGCAAAGCGAACACCATTTTCACCAGCCTGGCCAATCGTCATAACACTAAGGTCATCCGCGCCATAGCGGTCCTTCATAGCCTGGACAGTTGCACGTGTGCTCAAGCCCCAGAATTCAGAAGCATCACGAAGCTCTGCCTGGCCATTTTCGATGTAAAGGTAAACAGGCTTGTCGCTCTTACCTTTAAAAATAACGTTATCGATGCCAGACCATTTTAAACGAGCTGCAGTCCAGCCTCCCATATGAGAGTCAGTTACCGTTCCAGTCAATGGAGACTTCGTTACGACTGCAAGGCGTCCGCTCATCGAAGAACGTGAGCCTGTAACAGGTCCAGTCATGATACAAAGGATGTTTTCTTCAGACAAAGGCTCAACCTCTGGGCCATTGTCCAAAACATACTTAACACCTAGACCGCGTCCACCAATATACTTTCGAACATCCTCTTCATTGATGCCTCTGTAATCAATCGAACCATTCGTCAAATCAACTAAAACTTCCTTGTTTTTAAATCCTCCAAGATTCATCTTAACTAATCCACCTCTTTCTTTTTGATTATTAAGAGAATTTAGTATCTCTTAACATTTAGTATAGTTAAATTTATCTACAAAAAAAAGCATTATTTACCTTATAATTTAACTTAGAAGTGAGGGGATTTTTTCATGACAGAAATGGAGCGTTATTCACGGCAAATTTTATTCAAGCAAATTGGCAGCGAAGGCCAGGAAAAGCTGTTAAATAGTTCTGCTGTCATCGTTGGCATGGGCGCGCTCGGAACGGTTATTTCAAATCACCTTGTCCGTTCGGGAGTAGGTCATGTCCGGTTTATAGACAGGGACCTCGTGGAACTGTCGAATCTTCAGCGCCAAACCCTTTACGATGAGGACGATGCGCAGGAAAGTCTTCCGAAGGTCATAGCGGCTGAAAAGAAACTGAAGAAAATCAATTCCGGGGTAAAAGTAGAGCCAATCATCGCGGACCTGACCTTAGATAATGCAGAAGACTTGCTTGCAGGCTTCGATGTGATCGTCGACGGGACCGATAATTTCATGGCCCGCTATTTGATCAATGATGTCGCAGTCAAACACGGAATACCCTGGGTCTATGGCGGTGCGGTCAGTTCAAGGGGAATGTTCGCAGTGATCAAGCCGGGTGAAACACCATGCTACCGCTGCCTTTTTCCATCAGTGCCTGCGGGTCTGGGAGAAACGTGTGACAGCATAGGGGTCCTTTCACCGATTACGGATATAATCGGATCATTTGAAGCTGTCGAAGCGCTCAAGCTGCTGGTAGGGGCTGAGTCAAATCCAAATCTCGAGCAAATGGATATCTGGTTTAACTCCTTTTTGCAAATGGATGTAAGCCAGGGGCGTAATCATGATTGTCCTGCCTGCGTCCATCACCAATTTGAGTTTCTTGACCGTTCCTCAGAACAGCAAATTAACTATGCCTCCTTATGCGGCCGGAATACAGTTCAAATCAATCCGCGGCAAAAAGCAAAGACCGATTTGGAAAAACTCGCAGCTCGTTTGAAAAACAATGGTACTGTGAAGGGAAATCCGTTCTTGCTCCGTTTCATGCCAGATGATGAAATCACTATGGTCGTCTTCCAGGATGGAAGGGTCCTAGTCCATGGAACGAATGATATGGTAAAAGCAAAATCGTATTACGCCCGGTATCTCGGTTCCTGATCCATCGAAGCATGAGAAAACATCTCTTTTGACAGGCTGGCTATAATGAAGCTCTTAAAAGAATTGTCGGCGCTGCGAATGTGGATTAATAACACACTCGCCCCGACGGTTCCTTAATACCGAAAAGATTTTTTCAGAATAATAGACGGTAAAAGCGGCCAATAAAGCCGCTTTTTGCGTTTTTGCCACGTCTCATCCTTCAATTTACTACGATTTATTTTCAAACCGCTATAAATAAACAACACTTACAACGTTTTTATAAATATTCACTAGGAATTACCCATAATCACTACGTTTTTATTCATAATCACTATGAAAACCACAACAATCACTACGTTTTTATTCATAATCGCTACGAAAATCTCAATAATCACTACTTTTTCCAGCAACTGGATATGCTGGTTGTAACTCGAGACCCTCTAGCATAATAGGATATCTTTATTCATTTTTTAACCAAAAGGGTATAATGAATTCATTATTTCATTCGGAAAAAGAGAGGGAAAGACTGGTGTCAAAGCAATCCAAGCAAATCAGCCTTCATTATGAATATTTAAAATGCGCGAAGCCGGGGGCAGAAACGGTGTTGTTTGTGCATGGGGTCGGCATGGATATGTCGATCTGGGACGATGTCATTCCTTTGTTCCATAAGGATTTCAATGTCATTCGCTGTGACTTGCCTGGACATGGCTACAGTGATTCTGCCACTGAAGCTGCATTTACATGGGAGCTTCTTATTAATAGCATTAAAGCTCTCCTTGATATGCTTGCGATTTCATCGTTGCACTATATTGGCCACGGAGGCGGTGGTGTACTGGGGATTGAACTTGCCAGGAGTGAGAAGCAGCTTATAAATACATTAACACTTGCGAATACTCCAATTTTTATCCCGAAAGAATTCAGCAAGCAGGAATTGAATAACAGGATTGAAACAGTGAATGATTGTCTCCGTTTTGAGGAGATGATTACAACTCTGGTAAATACTATAAGCTATAAAGCACCAGAATGCAGGCTCGCAAAACTGACTTCGATTTATCGGAGAGCTACACCGTCTGATTATATAGGTTTCTTCCGTCTTGTGATTGAAACAGCACTTGAGTATTTAGTGGATGAAATCCAGAGATTAGACGTGCCAATGATGATGCTTCAAGGTGAGTATGACCCCTTGATGCCGCTGGAACTTCAGGTGATGAATATTCCTTATTTAAAGAAAATGCGATTTTTCATCATTCCTGACAGCGGTTATGTTCCGATGATGGATCAGCCTATGATTTTCACCCAGTTTTCCAGAATGTTCATCACAAAACAGGCAGGGTCAGAAAGTGCCGGCTTTACTTATACACAAGCGCTGAAAAAAGAAGTGAACTCCATTGTCCGATCGGGAGTAGAGAGGCTCGATTCGCAAAATCTCCTGGAAATTAACTTCATCAGCCAGTTTTCGATCTGGTTGAATGGCAGCGAAGTTCAAGGGAAATGGAATCAGCGTAAAGCGAAAGAGCTTATTACCTATATCGCTTATCATGGATCTGTCACGAGAGAGCAAATTTACGATCTATTCTGGCCAGAGCTCGAGCTTGATAAGGCAAGGAATTTACTACGCGTATCGTTAAACCATATTAAGTCGATCATTGAGGAGCACACGGGAGAACCGATTGAAAACTATGTAGCTATTGATCGAGATTCAATCCAAATGAAGATACAGTGCAAATTGGATCTGAACGAGTTATCTAATTGCATCGATGAAATAGAGCATACCAGTGATTGTGAGGTTAAGGAGAATCTTGCAATCAGAAGGTTTTCAGAGCTTCCTGACACTCTGTTCTCGCTTTTTTATGATGATTGGTTCCTTAAAATCAGGACGGGGTTGGAAAGCAGGATCATCAGGATATGTGAGGATTTGCTTAATGCATCCCCTGAAAAAGAAGTGGCAATTGAGCTGTTGAAAATTCTAATTAAGTTCAACCCTGGGGAAGAACTATATCAGGAACAGCTTGTAGTGTTGCTGCAAAAAACAAATAGACAAAAAGAAGCAAGATATTTCAGAAATAAAAGTGATTCGTCTTTTATGTAATGATTCTGTAATGCTCTTAATGCTATAGTTATTAGACTGAAAATTTAGCGAGGAGCATGGGAAATGAATGACGAATTGATTTTGCACGATCAAGCTGAACAAAGGCAATTCCGATCCGTTCAAAATAAAATCATGAATGATACCTATACAGATCAAGATTTTATTCTATTGCTCGGTTTGCTAAAAAGGCATGCTGACAAAATGGACCTAGTTCAAACGAAAAAATTATGCGAGCTAGTGCAGTATTTATATTCGATTGAGCGGGAAGAACGCCTGACCAATGACCTGATGGATATCGTAAATGGAATGTTTTATACGCAGCATTAAAATAGAAAAGCAGCCAAGTTCGGAAATTCGAAATTGGCTGCTTTTAATATGTCTATAGAAAAACTTTAACAAGAAAATAACCAAATAATGATAAAAGCACAGAGCCGGCCAGGCCTGCGGATAGCGCCTTGCCGCCCATCTGCCGGAAGGACTTGAAGTCCACACTGAGACCGAGTCCGGCCATCGCCATCCCAATCAGCAAGTAGGCGAAGCTGACGATTACAGCGGCGGCATCTTCACTGATCACCCCAGTTGTATTAAGCGCACTGACAGCAAGGAAGCCAAGGATGAACCAGGGAATCGGCAGAGCCGCTAACGTCATTTTTTGCCCTGCACTCTGGGTTTCTTTTCGCCGGATGATAAAACCGATCAGAATCGCTACCGGAACAAGCAGAGCCACTCGGGTCAATTTTACAATGATGGCAAGGTCCGAGGCCTGTTGCCCAGCCGGATCAGCAGCGGCTACCACATGTGCGATTTCATGTAATGTGCCACCCGTGAATACTCCATAATCGAGGGCATTCAAACCGAGATAGGAGAATAATAGCGTATAGACGATGGTGAAAATCGTCCCCAGCACCGCGACATTTGCGGCCCCGACAGCAGTTTCCTTCTCATTTGCTTTAATAACCGGTGCGATGGCGACAACGGCGGCAGCTCCGCAAATTGCTGTACCGCACGCTGTCAGAATGCCAAGCCTTTTTTCAACCTTAAAAAGCCTGCTCAATCCATAAACAGTCAACAGTGCAAACACGAGATTAGCGAATGCAATCATAAATACCGTCGCTCCGGCATTGTAAATGTCAGAGAGGTTCAGCCTGAATCCAAGCAGAATAATGCCGAGACGGAGTAATTTTTTGCTTGAAAAAGAAGCACCCTCCATAAGACCGCTGTTCACTCCGACAAAAGCGCGCCAGAGCATTCCGAACATAATGGCGATAACCAGCTGGCCCATGATTGAAAAGAATGGCAGTCCTGCTATTAATCTAGCGGCCAGAGCCAAAGCTAATGTTAATAATATCCCTTTCATCACCGGAACGGTGAATCGGGGCAGAAAATCATTTATCTTCATATGTGCACGTCCTTTAAATCTATCTACCCATCTATCACTTTAACGAATGAAAGGAAAATAGCAAAGCCCTGGTAAGTATTTAAAGCCGAATTGGCAATATTCACAAAGTGGGAAAATGCCTTGAGAAGAGATTCTGCTTGTAAAAAGGTAATAGTTGCAGCTCTTTTAGGCCTTATTCCTGCACCTGCAAAGGAATTTTCTAATAATAATCGAATAAGCTATAGGTATAAGCCCATTTCCCGAAAAATATGGGTGATGAACTCATGAAGGGAGCGCTGAATCTTCTGAAGTCAAAATATTAAAAATAGTCTTTTTATAGGGTGTTCTTTAGGAGATCGAAGTGTTAAACTATGCTTGTGTTTACAAATTTCTACAGTGGGGTTCTGTTTCTTTATCGAAAAATGTAAGCATTTACAATTTTACAGAAAGAGGTGTTGAGTATGCTAGGATTTTTACAAAGGATCGGGAAAGCATTGATGCTGCCGATCGCTGTTCTACCTGCAGCTGCGCTATTGCTGCGCCTTGGGCAGCCGGACTTATTGGATATTTCTTTTATCTCTGCAGCAGGTGACGCAATCTTCGCTAACCTGGCTCTATTGTTTGCGATTGGAGTTGCAGTCGGAATTGCAAAGGATGGGAACGGAGCGGCCGGACTAGCTGGTGCGATTGGCTACTTCGTTTTGACTAAAGGAGCGGGAGCTATTGACGAAAGCATCAATATGGCGGTACTTGGCGGTATCCTTTCCGGTGTAATTGCCGGTTTGCTTTACAATCGCTACCATGATATTAAATTGCCTGACTGGCTAGGTTTCTTTGGAGGCAGGCGATTTGTGCCAATCATCACTTCTTTGGTCATGATTGTCCTGGCAGGAATTTTTGGTTATGTATGGCCGCCAATTCAGGCTGGCATCAACAATATTGGAGAATGGATAGTCGGAGCAGGTGCTCTAGGAGTAGGCGTATTCGGCTTCTTGAACCGCTTATTAATTCCAATGGGCCTTCACCATGTTCTTAACACGCTAGTATGGTTTGAATTTGGTGAATTTACAAATGCAGCAGGCGAGGTTGTAAAAGGTGACCTGAAACGCTTCTTTGCTGGCGATCCTAATGCTGGTATTTTCATGAATGGTTTCTTCCCAGTCATGATGTTCGGTCTTCCGGCAGCAGCTTTCGCGATGATTGCTGCAGCGAAAAAAGAACGTAAAAAAGCTGTTACAGGTGCCCTTGTAGGGGTAGCCTTCACATCTTTCCTTACAGGGATCACTGAACCGATCGAATTCTTGTTCATGTTCTTATCTCCATTCTTATATGGAATTCATGCCGTGTTGACTGGTTTGGCGATGTCTATCACATACTTGTTGGATATCCACCATGGTTTCGGGTTCTCTGCAGGTGCGATTGACTATGTCTTAAACTACGGTATTGCCCAAAAACCATTGTTATTATTGGGAGTCGGTTTGGTATATGCAGTACTTTATTTCGTGATATTCTACTTCTTGATCATCAAGCTTGATCTTAAAACGCCTGGACGTGAAGACGAGATTGAGGGAGAGTTCACTGAAAGCGGGTCTTCAAAAGGAAATTACTCTGAGCTTGCTGACCAGTACCTTGCAGCGCTTGGAGGAAAAAGCAACCTGAAGGAGCTCGACAACTGCGTTACCCGCCTTCGATTAAAAGTGGCTGATATGGATAAAGTAAATGAAGCAGAGCTAAAAAGGCTTGGCGCAAAAGGTGTTTTGAAACTTAATAAAACAGACCTTCAAGTTATTGTTGGTACCGATGTTGAGTTTGTCGCCAATGAAATGAAGCGGAAATAAGTAATGAGCTCAAGTGACTTGGCGGTTTTTACCGCCAGGTCTTTATTTTTTAGGGTAGATCAGAGGCATACACGTATTATCAAAATATACCTCCTTAACGATTTTTTTAAAAAATTTCTTAAAAGAAGTTCAAATTCCTGCCAGTACGCTTGAGCTATTATAAATATTCTATGACGGTAGTACTTTAAAGACTTAATTCATTCATCAAATTTCTTTTTTAACCAGTTGAACAAACTTTTTCACCAGTTTGACGAAAGAATTCACCAGTTGGAAAAGTTTTTTCACCAGTTGAAGTAAATATTTCACCAGTTGAGAATTCAAGTCTCATTGCTATATCGGCCATGTAGTATTTTTTACATAAGATAGGGAGGGATACAAAAATGAAACGTTTATTGGATTGCACAGCAACAGATTTCGAAAAAATGACAGGACAGGATTTGAAAAAAGCGATTATCGCCTCGGAAGGAAGAACCATTTTATCAGAAGTGATTGGTGCGTTTTCGCCGCTTTACCCTGCGGTAACGAATGCTGAGTTGGCTGCTTCCTTTGGGGCAGACCTTATTCTTTTAAACTTTTTTGATGTCATGAACCCACGAATTGAGAGTCTAAGTGAAACGGAGCCAGAGAATGTAGTCCGTAAATTGAAGGAGCTGGTTGGCCGCCCGGTAGGTTTGAACCTTGAGCCGGTTGATCTTCAGGCGGATAAGCTTGAGGCGCTTCAGCAGCTGCCACAAGGGAGGATTGCGACTGACGCATCACTTCAGAAGGCGAAGGAGCTTGATTTTGACTTTGTCTGTTTGACTGGAAATCCTAAAACAGGCGTTACCAATACGGAAATTACAAAGGCGATTGAAAAAGCGCGTGCGGCATTTGGCCCAGAGGGATTGATCATTGCCGGAAAAATGCATGGGGCAGGGGTTGCAGGAGAAACAGGCAGTTCGATGATGACGGAAGAAACCTTGCATGCATTTGTCGAAGCAGGCGCAGATATTATCTTGATTCCTTCGCCAGGCACAGTACCGGGCTTTACGGTTGAAAAGACCGCTAAGCTTGTGGATTTGGTGCATCAAAAGGGAGCCCTCGCCATCCTGACAACCGGTACAAGCCAGGAAGGAGCCGATGAGGCTACAATCAAGCAAATCGCCTTGAACAGTAAAATGGCAGGGGCTGATTTATATCATATCGGTGATGCAGGAGCAGCTGGAATAGCTTCTCCGGAAAATATTATGGCGTATTCGATCGTTGTACGCGGTAAGAGGCATACCTATGTAAGAATGGCTTCTTCCATTTTAAGGTAATGCGCTTCTGGAGGTTGGTAACAGCGAATATTAGGGTAAAAGTAGAGGAGAATGCTGATACTAACTTCAGGAGGGATTGCTCATGAAAAAGGATAAGTATGTAAATATAGATCCAAACGCCAAACCAGTGTCATCTGGATCTGAAGAAGAACAAATCAAAACGTCCGAAGCAAATATGAAACTCCAGGATGCCTTTTATGATGAGAACGAAAGCAACGGAGTTGACCCGGCAAACCTGAATAACCAGTCTGCCATTCTTACTGATATGGATTAAAAGCCGGCACATCAACGCCGGCTTTTCTATTTGTACTCTTACCTTATTGATGACGATCCGTCTTATCGCTTTGGTCCTTGTTCCGTTTATTGCCCTTGCTGTTGTCCCCGCTAGTCAATTCTCCAGAAAACTCAGCCATCTGGTTCCCGTTTCTAGGTGAATTTTGATTATTACTGCCTTTATTGAACTTTTTAGTCATGGTTAGCCCTCCTTTTTATTGTACAGGATAGTTTTCCCGAAATAGGCAGGTACTTATGTACCAAAATGTAATCCAAACCGTTTTTTACAAGGCTGTCTTCAATTCCAGAATCCTCTCCATAAAAAAAGACGGCTGTAATCCAGCCGCCTTGTCTACACTCGATATTAAATTTTTTTCCGCTCTTATTTCACCTGGGCTTTTTTATTAATCTCGTCTTCTCCGACAAGTTCGACCTGAGCGTAATTCTTCATTTCTTTGATCATCTCACTGGCTTCTTCGTATAGCGTATCGTCCTGGAATTCCTCGGAGTAGTAAAGGGTACTGTTTAACATAACTTTGACGCGAAGCCTTGTTCCAGATTCGGTATCCTCGTCACCTAATGTAACGGCGGATCGATTGGTTTCGTGCTGGCTGACCAGGATTTTATTTCCTTCGTTTTCTTTTTTTACAGCTTCAACTATTTCCTGTAAAGAATCAACTTGTCTCAATTACATCACCCCTTTAATTATGTATTCCATGTTTCCAGGTTTTAAAACCAGTGGAAGGACAATCGTGTAAAGTTTTCGTGATATAGCTGCAAAGTTTTGCGGAAATTGCCTTAAAGAATGATTTCGAAAGTTGACCCTGCATGCAGTTGGCTTGTGCATGTGATTTTTCCTCCATGCGCTTCCACAAGTTCCTTTACGATAGCCAGACCCAGGCCTGATCCACCAAGTGCTTTTGACCTCGATTTATCAACACGGTAAAAACGATCAAAAATCCAGGGAACGTCTTCTTCAGGGATTCCTTTTCCCACATCTTTTACGAGTAGGTGAATGTTTTCGTCTTTTTCAAAAACCTCAATTGTCGTGGTGGACCCTGCTTCTGAATATTTTCGGGCATTATCAAGCAGGTTTATGATGATTTGTTCAAAGCGGATGGGATCAGCCTCGATATATACTTCCCCATAGCATATGAAATTAAGCGTAATTTTTTTATCGATAAAGGAGGGCTCAATCTTCGTATGGATGCCTCTTAAAAAAGTGCAAAGCTCCAGTTTTTCTTTATTGATTGTAAAAGTGTTTTCGTCCATTTTGGCAAGGTCGAATAAGCCTTTTATTAACCCAGACAGCTTTGTAGCCTCTTCGTGAATGATCTGCAAGTACTTGCTTCTGTCTTCAGGAGCTGTCCCGTCTTTTCCGGCGATGTCGGCATATCCCTTAATATAGGTGAGCGGAGTTCTAAGCTCATGTGAAATACTCGCCAAAAATTCGTTCCGCTGCTTTTTGATATGGTTCAGGTCATCAGCTAGAACCTGAATCGATTCTCCAAGCTCGCCCAATTCATCATTTCCAAGCCGGGGGAGAGCTACAGAGTAGTCACCCTTGCGGATTTTAAGAGTCGCTTCATTCATTTTAATCACCGGCTTTGTGATGAACCGGGAGAGGAAGAGTGTGATAATGGCCATCGAACTAAGCAGCAAAATTCCGGCAAGCCAGAAATGCTTGTTCAGCCTGGCAATCAGTCCCTGGACCCGCTGGGTGTTCTTAAACATATAAACAGCGCCATTATCATGAAGTGGGCTAACAGAGGCGATATATTTCTTGTCCTGCCAATCATCTTCAAGGATCAGCCCGTCTCGCGCAATGTCCATGGGTGATTTTTCGATGATTTCAGTTATGGTGCGGTCAACTGGAATCGAAGATGAAACGATCTCACCGTTTCTATCCGTAATCACTACATGCGTTTCTGTGCGCGATTCCATCGAAGTGATATGGTGGATTGTTTCTTCAAGATAAGAGGTTTCAAGGATGTCGCGGTGGTTATTCCCGCGAGTTTGCAAAGATGCAAGCTCCTCATCGATCCGGGAGTGGATGATGGATGAATGAAGAAAATAAAATAATATCCCTTCCACTAACAAAATCGTTATGAAGAAAACTGCGCCAATTTTCATCGAAATACGATCCATTCCAGCCACTCCTCAAATAATCTTAAGAATATCATACTAAAAAACTGTTTTCGCATAAATTTCTTTTTGCATTCAGCATTATGCTTGCTGGGGAAGTTCGCGAATTTCCTGCGTAATTCTTCATACAAGTAGCTTGCGAAAAGAGCATATCAAAAAAGTATCCAGAAACAGAGCAGATTTAAGGAAATTGAATATTTTAACAAATTCATTTAATGTAATGGATAATGGAATTTTATTTAACAATAAATTGGGTGATATGAAGGAGGGCACAATGAAAAGAGATTTCTATTTTTCCAAGGCGAGGGGTTTTGGGCTTACAGCCTTACTGGTCTTGCTGATTATTGGTTTTATTGTGGCGGAAATTTATATGCTGTCAGACCCTGGTGAACATGGTGCTGTCATCGTATTTTTCAGTGCTGTAATTTTATTGCTGATCTGGTCCTTGTTTTTACTTGGAAAAAATTTTCTGCAAAAAGAGGCAAATGTAACGGTCAGTGAAGATGGTCTGACAGTGAGGGGCACAGCAGGACCTGGCTTTATACCATGGGAGGACATAGAAGGCATGCTGCCATATGAAGTCCATAATAATGAATTACTTGGAATCATTTTAAAAAATGAAGCAGACTATATAGAATCATTGCCTAAAAACAAAAGGCGACTGGCAAAAATAAATCTGAAAACAGGATTCCCAGCCTTTAATATTGGGCTCAGTAATTTAAAAGAAAAAAAAGAGCTAGTCAACCTTTTAGTTGAAATGAAAATCCCATTTTACATCCCGACCAACAATAAAGAAACCCAACAACAATCCAACCCGCCAAAAGACAAGGATTTATCAAGTTAACGCATTAAACCACTGGGGGTCAGACCCCCGGTACAGTGACGCGTTAAACTGTTGGGGGTCTGACCCCCGGTGCGGTGAAGCGATAAAGTGTTGTGTTCATGGGAAAAGCGAAGGACTCTTGATCCTTCGCTTTTCCTTTTTATTATAGAAGGTCATTTACCTTATATACTTTTCCGTTTTCGAGATGACTGCCAAGCAACAGCTCTACCAGTGCTCCTGCCACGATTTCGGGACTGCGGAGACTTCCTTTTTCTTTGTAATTCTTGAATGTCTCCAGTTCGGCGAATGCTTCCTCCGAGGAAGAACGTATCGTTGCCTGCATATCTGTGTCCATGATTCCCGGGCTAAAGGCGATGATTTTGCTGCTGCTTTCAGCCTTTTCGAGTTCCAGCCCAGCTGTCATCGTGAACATATTAATCGCTGCTTTCGTGCTGCAATAGATGCTCCAGCCATGGATCGGCCGCTCTGCAGCACCTGAAGTTACATTGGCAATGACTGTTTCGACCGCAGTCTTCTTAGCTTTTTGTAAAAAAAGATTGCAAATCATGATCGGTGCATTTAAATTGACTTGAACATTGGTCATCACCAGTGATGAATCAAGTTCTCCAGCTACCTCAATCGGCTCAATCACACCTGCATTGTTGATCACAAAAACCTGCTCTGCATCCTTGAAGACGGTCTCAGCAATCTCAGAAAAAACATTCTGGACTTGCTCTTCAAAACCAAGGTTACATACGAAATGCATGTACCCAGTTCCAGCCTCTGCAGCAGCCTGCTTTAATTCAGTGTTCTCATGTCTGGCAACTGAAATGACATGTATGCCTTCAGTCAATAATTTTTGGGCCACAGCTGCGCCAAGGCCTCTAGAAGCTCCGGTTATGACAGCGTATTTCATCTTAACACCCCTCAATATCTAAACTGGTATTACACCGGTGCTGACAGCTTCGATATTCTTCAATAGCCAGTTTTTATTTTCTTCTTTTTCAACTTTTTCAGCTGTTTCAAGTGCCAATTCAATATTTCGTTCCTGTTCAGCCAGATCGCCATTCACAGCGTTCGCCCTTGCCAATGCTTCATAAGCAAAACCAAGGTCAAAATCGCCCAAATCGTTTTCAAGGCAAAGCATCAATGATTTATTTGCATGATGCAGTGCTGGTTCCGCTCTATCTAGAATCGCATAAACTCTGGAAAGCTGCCATTCTCCTCTGGCAAAATTCAGTGGTGACCCAACAATTCCCCAATGATAACGAGAAGCGTTCGCTGCATAAATCATCGTGTCATTCTCAGCTTCCGTCCGGTCCTTTTTTTCAATTAGATCCCATGTAAGGTTAAATAAGTCGATCGCCATTTTTTTATGTGTTGTAAAATCCATATCCAGTTCCATCGTTGATGACTCCTTTAAATAGTTTTATAAAGTAACAATTTGACAAAACAATGGAATCTCCTTTTTTAAAACATATAAAAACAGCATGGTTCCCGTAACCATGCTGCAAAAAAAACTAACTGAGAAGGCTTTTCCATTCATTTATAAACGGTGCCGCAGAAGGATTTGGTGATGACAGCACTTCTTCTGTCGGACCGCTTTGTTTTAGTTCACCATCCATCAAGATCGCCAGCTTATCGGCTAAATATTTTAGCTCCATAAGATCATGGCTGACAAAGACAGTTGTCGTTTTTGTCTGCTGGATGATGGATTTAATATCCTTCAATAATTGCACCTTGGTGGGAAAATCAAGGGCAGAGAAGGGTTCATCCAGAAATAGTACCTCAGGCTCCAGCACCATTGCCCTGGCAAGGTTGACGCGCTGTGCTTCGCCTCCGGAAAGATGCAATGCCTGCTTTTTTGCAAGGTGGCTAATCTGGAATTTTTCAAGCCAGTGCGAAACCTTATTTTTGATTTCCTGGCGGGGAAGCTTCCGCAGCTTCAGTCCAATTGCCACATTTTGAAAGACATTTGTATCAAGGAGGAGCGGCTGCTGCATAGCAACAGCGAACTTTCTCCTGATCTCAATTGTCAGGTCATTCGTAATATCTTTGTCTTTTAAAATGATCGCACCCTGCGCAGGCTGCTCCAAAAGTGACAGAGCTTTTATGAATGTACTTTTCCCGGCTCCGTTAGGGCCCATGATCCCTAGAACTTCACCCTCTTGAATCTCAAAATGAGGGATGGAAAGAAGTACTTTTTTTCCGGCTCTCGCCTCCATATTTTTAACAGTGATAAGAGGGGTCATAGGCTCCGCTTCCTTTGCTGTAAATAGGTTAAGCAAAAAGTAATGATGAATGCCAATGTCATCAGGATGAATGATAAGGCAATTGCGATATCAAAATTGCCTTTCGATACCTCCATAACAATAGAGGTTGTCAATATCCTTGTTTCGCCACTAATGTTGCCGCCGACCATCATTGCTGCCCCCACCTCGGCAATTACTCTGCCGAAGCCGGCGATGATTGCCGCAAGGATGGCAAGCTTAACCTCCTTCATTAAAATCCAATAGAGCTGAAGCTTTGTCGCCCCTAATGCTTTTACCTGCAAAATCATTTTTGGATTGATCTGCTGGAAAGCCGTACTAGTTAACGCGGTGACAATCGGCAGGGAAACTAATATTTGGGCCATGATGATTGCAGTTGGAGTGTAAAGCCAGGCAAGATCTCCAAGCGGGCCTGACCGCCACAGGAAAAGC
This sequence comes from Bacillus sp. JJ1609, assembly GCF_036967045.1. Lineage (NCBI taxonomy): Bacteria > Bacillati > Bacillota > Bacilli > Caryophanales > Bacillaceae > Bacillus > Bacillus sp. JJ1609. Next base: position 146,764 of record NZ_JBALSS010000005.1, read on the forward strand.
GTAATCCAAAGCCCTGCAACGACAGGAGGGAGGCCCATGCCTATATTGATCAAGGCAAGGACAAACCTCCTGCCTGGAAAACTGGCAAGTCCAAGCAACATGCCAGCTGGCAGGCCGATCAGTGTGCTAATAAGGACTGCCGTTATCGAAACCCTGAGAGTAAGCAGCGTGATTTCAAGGATCTCACGGTCACCCGACAGGATCATCTCTATCGCTTTTTGTAATCCTTCTAATAAAAGTTCCATCTGCAATCAGCTTTCTTTCTAGTTATTAATCTTCAAAGAGGAAGAAGAGTGGCTCTCCGTACTTGTCCACGCCGAATTCCTTAATTAGATTTTTAGTGTCATCATTGATCATAAAATCGACAAATGCTTTTGCACCTTCTGCATTCACTTTATCATGTTTTTCGTTGTTAACCTGCATTACGTGATAAATATTTAGAAGGCTTTCGTCATCTTCTACTAAAATCGCTGTATCAGGCATGTTTTTTTGCTGAGCCAGGAAGGTGGCACGATCTGTCAAAGTGTATCCCTTTTTCTCAGATGCAATCTGAAGTGTTGCACCCATCCCTTGTCCAGCTTCAACATAGGCAGCTTCTAGGGTTTTAGGATCAAGTGAGGACTTCTTCCAAAGCTCCAGCTCTTTTTTATGTGTTCCGGAATCGTCACCGCGTGATACGAATGTTGCTTTCGATTCAATCATTTTCTTTAGAGCTTCCGGAACAGTCAGTCCTTTTACTTTAGCTGGATCCTCAGCAGGACCAACAAGGATAAAATCGTTATACATGACTTTTTGGCGGTTGATTGCATCGCCGCTGTCAACGATTTTTTGTTCTGCTTCAGGAGCGTGGACAAGAAGGACATCAGCTTCTCCGCGTGTTCCCATTTCCAAAGCCTGTCCTGTTCCTACAGCAATGGTTTTAACATTGTATTTGTTATTCTTTTCGAATTCTGGAATCAAGACATCAAGCAATCCGCTGTCTTGCGTGCTTGTTGTTGTTGCAAGAATCAAGTCAGTAGCTTCTTCCGTTTTTTCCGGTACAGCAGCTGACTTTTGTTCTGTTTCTTTTGTAGAAGAACAGCCAGTAATAAAAGCGAACATAAGTACAAGTAAAAGTGAGATTAAATGTTTGAACTTCATTTTCATGCCTCCGTTAAATGGTTTCCATAATGATTTTTCCGAAATCTTCGGCATCATAGCCATCAAGCTCCAGGATGCTCTCTTTGAAATTAGTAAATTGGATCAGGTCGATCAAATGCTGCAGAGCTTTTTTGTTATCCGGTGTCCATCGAAAAACGAGGTCAAATTGTTCCTTTGTTAATGGAATAAAATCCAATCCCAGCTGGCTTGCCGCACACTTGATGCCAAAAGCCGCATCAGCTGTGCCCCTGCTTACATGGGCAGCCGCTCCGAGATGGTTCCATTCCTCATCATCATAACCCTTCACATCAGAGGGCTGCAGGTTTTCTTCTGCTAAAAAGGAGTCGAGCAGGAAGCGAGTACCAGCACCTTTTTGCCGATTGACAATGGTGACGTCTTTCCGGGTCAAATCTTTAATCCCGCTGATTTTCTTTGGATTTCCTTTTGCTACAATCAAGCCCTGTTCCCTCGAAGCTAATCTCATGACTGTAATCGGCTCATGGACAAACAACTGCCGGATAAAGGGAAGGTTGTATTGCTGTGATACAGGGTCGAGCAAGTGGATCGCCGCGATGTCAGCGCTGCCCCTGTATAGCATCATCAATCCTTCAAGGCTGCCTATGTATGAGGGTGTAATCGACAGTCCTGTTCCTTCGGAAGCTGTATATTTTACAAGGTGCTCGACAAGGAAATCATGGCTCCCGGCAAGCTGGATTGTCTGCTGGACAGTATTTTGTGGCTCTGTCTGCCGCTTATTTGGAGCTGTCATGCTTTCTTTAAATCTGGTAAACTCGCTTTCTTCGATGCGCATTTTATTGCCGACTTTAAAAGCAGCAAGATCGCCGCGCTTAATCATTTCGTAAACCGTATGTTTAGAGATTTTTAACATGGAAGCGATTTCATCTGGAGTGTATATTTGCAAAAGTTTCCCTCCTTTCCTTCATAATCTAAATATAATAGAATATTTAGTAGATAGATGTAACAATTGTTTGGTTTTGTTAAGTTTTGTTTAGTTTTATCATCAGTTTATCATAATCTGTTCACAATTTAGGTAGAATATTGAAAATTTTTAGCGAATGATGCATTTTTTCCAAATTCAACCTTCTTAAAATACTCCGGGCAGTATTGTGTATTTCTGATGCATACCGTGGTAAACTAGGCAATAGACAGATTTAATGAAGAAAGGAAACGGGAGAATGCAAATTTCAGATAAAGCGCGCGACATTCTTAAAGATATTCTCGCAGAGCGTAAAGCTAATGGTATTCGCGTCTACTTCGGCGGCTATGGCTGAGGAGGCCCGCAGATTGGTCTGGCTCTGGAAGAGCCGGAAGAAAATGATCATGTAGCAGTTATTAATGACATTCAGGTTGCGATTGAATCCCATATCGTCGACTATACAGAGGGTTTATCGCTGGAATACGATGAGTACCGAGAAGGATTAGTCCTGATGGGGAACGAAGGCGGCTGCTAGAAATTTAACAGAAAAAATGCACACCATTTGCGGTGTGCATTTTTTTATATAATATTTATTTTGCTGATTTTCAAACTGGAAAAATACTATTAGAATTTCCAATTCATCAATAAGTGAGTGTTTTCGCCAATATATCATGTAATTTCGCCAATAAAATCAAATTCTCACTAAATCTTATTTCTCATATCACAACAAAAAAGAATTGCTCCTCAACAAAATCTTGTTCAGCTTAACTAAAATTGTCCTGTGAATTGAAAATACAAAACGACAATCCCTATTAGCGAGACATAAACGGCAAAAGGCTTCAATGAATGACTTTTCAAATAGCCAATCATCCATTTCACTGCTATATATCCGAAAATAGCGGAGGAGAGAATTCCGATGAGCAAAGCCTGGAGGGAAATGGTCTCACTGCCACCGCTGAATAGATCCTTTGATTGGAGAACAATGCCTCCTAAAATCGCTGGGGTGGAAAGCAGGAAGGAGAAATAGGCAGCTGTTTCACGGTCAAGCTTTCTCCATAACGCAGCCACAATCGTTAAGCCTGAACGAGAAATCGCTGGAAAGATTGCAGCAGCCTGGAAGGTTCCGATAATCAGAGCATCCTTGTAAGTGATGTCTACCATTTTCTTGCGGCCATTTTTAATCGAATCAGCGAACCATAAGAAAGCTCCGGTAATAAGGAATTCCCAGCCAATCGTCACGCCAGTTTTCGATATTTCATCAAAGTAATCCTCAAACAATAGCCCCACCACGACTGCAGGTAGCGTCCCAACCACAAGAAGGAAGGTCAGTTTGCCAAATGGATTCTTCAAGATCTTGATGAATTCACTTTTGTAAAAAACAAATACAGCCAGCAGCGTTCCTACATGGAGCATCGTGTCGAGAAGGAGGCCGGCTTCTTCCAGCCCAAACAGGTTCCTGCCAAGATAAAGATGTCCAGTGCTGCTAATTGGCAAAAACTCAGTCAGCCCCTGAATCAGCCCTAATATAAACGCTTCAAGTTTTGATAGCATACAGAAATCCTCACTTTTCAAAAAATTTAGGTTTGCCAAAGATCACATATTCCTTATTCATACCATTTCCATATATCAACTTATAAGTGATCAGATAGAAAATCGTAAAATCCTTCATCTGATTAAACATCAACAATGCTCCAAAAAAGTAATACACAAAGACTTTGTCCACTACAAGGCTATGAGTCACCTTCCTTGGCTATGCCCTCAAATTTTGATGCAGTGATAAAAAATCGATATTTCCTGTAATTTCTAATACAATAGTAGAAAACGATATGATAAGCAGGTGGGGGAAATGAACAATAATACGCATTTGTTTTTCAATACATCGATCGGTGTGCAGAAGCCAGAGAATATCCGCAATAAAAACCAGAGCTGTCCATTTTGTGCCAGAGATGAACTGACGGGGATCATCGATGAAGAAGGGCCGATTCTGTTGTTGAAAAATAAGTTTCCTGTCCTGGAAAATGCTTTCCAGACGGTATTGGTCGAAACCGATGTTTGTGACGAAGAGTTCTCGCAGTATTCAGCAGATCATTTAAATAGGCTCCTGGACTTTGCGATTCGACATTGGATGAGGATGGAAGCATCGGGGGATTTTCGTTCGGTCATTCTTTTTAAAAACCATGGACCGCTTTCAGGAGGTACGATTGCGCATTCTCATATGCAAATCGTTGGTCTCTATGACTTGGATTACCATGATAAAATTGGCGAAGCAGATTTTAGTGGTCCTGTAATCCAAGAAGACGAGGGAGTGCAGCTGAATCTATCTGACCGCCCCAAAGTTGGTTTTTATGAATTTAACATCAGTATGGATCACGGCAGACCTTCCGCAACATTCGCATCCTTTATCCAAACTGTGGTGCATTACATCATGAATTCCTACCCATATAAATGCAGCAGCTACAATCTGTTTTTTTACAGCTTGAATGGGAAAATGATCTGCAAGGTTGTCCCAAGATTTGTAACTACGCCCCTTTTCATTGGCTACCAGCTGCCACAGGTTCCAAATAATTTGGAATGGATGATAAACGATATCCAAAGCCGGTATTTCAATGGGGGGATGGAAAAGGAAGCATAATCAAATTCTTTGTGAAAATGGACCCAGTATAGATTTTTGCCTTCTGGCAGGAAGAAATAGCCATCAGGCATGGCAGGAACAAGGAATAGTATAGCCTGCAAAGTTATTTCAGCTTTTAAATGGTATGTGTAATAATAACCAATTAATGCGAAGAAGTTGTGATTTATTGTCGAAAAAAATATAATGAAGTATTGTACAGTCCTTCATTAAAGGGGAATAACCATGACTTCTAATCAAAAAAATAATTCCCGGCTCGATTACGGGCTGGTCACGATATTAATATTGTTATTTCTGTCGAGTTGTATTGCCATATATAGTGCCCAGACGACAGGGCAGTATGGTTCTGAAAACTTCTTATTCAAGCAAATCATCTGGTATACGATTGGGGCTGGCATCATTGCGGCGGTCATCACACTGGATTCTGATCAGCTGCAGAAGCTGAGCTGGTACGCCTATGGCTTTGGGCTTGTGCTGCTGGCTGGCTTGATTGTTGCACCAGCAAGCATCGCTCCTGTGATCAATGGAGCAAAGAGCTGGTATAAGGTTCCGGCTATGGGGACGCTCCAGCCTTCTGAATTAGTGAAGGTGTTCATTGTCCTTGCGCTTGCCAGGGTAATTGTCGACCATCATCAAAAATATCGCCTGAAAACGATTCAAACAGACTTTTTCTTGTTGCTTAAGATTGGTTTTGTGACGATGATTCCGCTCATGCTCGTCATGCAGCAGCCCGATCTTGGGACGTCACTCGTATACATTGCCATCATGCTTGGCATGATTTTTATCTCCGGCATTACATGGAAGCTGCTTGTGCCGATTTTTGGTACAGGCATGACGCTTATATCAATCATTTTTTACTTTGTTATCTGGAAGCCAGATATTCTAGAAAAATACCTTGGAGTAAAGGAATACCAGTTCGGACGGATATATTCCTGGATCGATCCTTATAATTACCAGAGCTCAACCGGATTCCAGCTAACGAGATCACTTTTGGCAATCGGCTCTGGTGAAACAGTAGGCAAGGGGTATGGGACAAGGGAAGTTTACCTACCAGAAAGCCATACTGACTTTATCTTCAGTATTATTGGTGAAGAGTTTGGCTTTGTAGGTGCAAGCATTTTAGTCAGCCTTTTCTTCTTGCTAATCTACCAGATCACAAAAATCGGCATGGAGACGAAAAATGATTTTTACACTTACATCTGTGTAGGCGTGATCAGCATGATCACCTTCCATGTATTCCAGAATATTGGCATGACCATCGGCCTGCTTCCGATTACGGGTATCCCGCTGCCTTTCATCAGCTACGGGGGCAGCTCGTTAATGGGAAATATGCTGGCAGTAAGTCTGATCTTTTCAATCCGCTATCACTATAAAAAATATATGTTTTCAACAAACACATAGAAAAGAGCAGGAATCTAATTCCTGCTCTTTGATTATTCAACAATGCCTACCTCAGTTATGACAACATCGGTATCAATGTGCACCGTCATATTCTTGTAGTCATCTTCCCATTTTTTGAAATCAAAGCGTCTTGTTTTGCTCTTAATAAAATGGCCAAAACCAACAGGGTCGATGCCATGCTCCTGAAAGTCGGCAATCATTGCTGAACATTGTTCATTTACTTCTTCTTCAAGTTCTTTCTCGATTTTTTTAATAATTGCCGGCGATAATATTTTTCCTGTATATTCTCGGATGATTCCTTCAATTTTAATTTCAATTGTAACGGTATAAGGGTTTCTCTTTTCAATTTTAAATTTATGTTTGGAACCAAGGTCTCTAATAGCGGCCTGTTCATTATCGATTGTCACTTTGAAGGTTCCCTGGCTGAATTTATCCGTCAATAATTTGAAAAAGAACATTTCATCGGCAGGAATGGTATGAACCATTCGCCCTTGTTTAAAGAGAGCCATCCCGACGATCTCAACTATATCAGGCTCAACCTTTTTCAGTATAGGCAAGTATGGGTCTTTTCCTTCCTGATAAAAATTGAATAAAAATAAATGGAGGTTCGTCTCAGGCAAATTGCGGTCCTTTATATTATGTTTAATCAAATCAGATAAATGAATAGCGTTGCCCCTATTACCATATGTGCCAGATAGTATGTCTTTGGCATTCGACTCCCCGACAGCAAGATAAATCCTGGCGCCGATACTTGGGTCGCGCTCAAATGAATCAATTAATTCAATGATTCCACTCTTGGCCATTTCATCGCCAAAGACAGCGATTTCAAGTGATCCTGTCACTACCGGCTGGGCAGATTTACGCTGGATTTCTTGCATCAAATCTCTGTTGCTAGTGGCTTTAGCTGAAAATGTAAAATTACCAATGTTTTTATCAGGCTTGAAAACTGGGATCATTACGGTACCTTCAATCTCTTTTTGTCCGTTCATATCGTAACCAATGCCCATTTCAATATTGACGTCATCGATAATTTCTTTTTCCACACATCCTGTCAAGAGTATGGAAAGAGCAAAGAAAGGGATAAAATTCTTAGCTTTCATTTTTACTTTTCACCTTCTTGGCGATCTTGGTGGCTATAAACAAAAAAGGAATATAAAGGTACGTAACTCCAAAGCCTATTCTTCCAGTCCAATCATTTAAAAGATTTATTTTTGCCCGTGTATCGAAAAAGTTAATAGCGATTAAGCAAAGGATCGCCACGATCACAACCCCTTTTCGCTGACGAAGCTTAAAAGCTCTTTTTAAAATCATGCTTGATGCCCAAAGAGAGATACAGATATTCGGGAGGATAATTAAGTTCCAGTTGGCAATGCCGATGTATTCAAATCTTTCAACAAAAGGCATGCTCACGATTTTCCACATTTCCAGTGTGGCCCAGATGGATTTTGCGAGCTGTGCCTCGGAAAAATAGGAAAAGGTAATGATTGCTAGGATTGTATAAATTATCGTTGTCAGAAAGACGCCCAGGTGTGCCCATTTCTGGGATTTTGGTGCATCCTTTATAAATGGATAGAAAAAGATGGGTATTTCAAACCCGATGTAAGTAAGCGACATTTTATATGCACTAGTAACCAAATCCTTCACAGAGTGGTCAAAAACTGGAAATAGGTTCCTGAAATCGGCAAATTTTAATGCAAAACTAAAAGTCAGCAATAAATAGCTTGGAAGGACAATACAGAAAAAGGCTATTCCGGTAACTGTCCTGAAACCGCCAAATACAATGTAAACGGATAGAAGTAAAAATACTAAACTAAACCAAAAGATCTTCAATTCAGGGAACATCCACACCTGTATGACTTCTATAAAGGTCCTGAGGACGGCTAAAGCAAAAATAATCAAATAGAAAATGAAGAGGGTGCTCACCAGATTGCCGATTTTTTTTCCGAACACATAGGCATTGGCGGTAACGATATCGCCCTCGACCGTTCCGCAGATTTTATAGATCATCCAAATAATGATGTGAATGCTTAATCCAGCTCCAAGAACCGAGATCCAGGCATCATAGCCAGCAGACTCGGCTATAATCCGCTGATATCCAAGGACTCCAATTCCGATTTGCATGGACATGATTAAATACAGAACGAGAAACGGCGATATTTGCAATCTTTCAGGAACAGGCTGCTGCATCATAATTCACAAAACCTCCAATCCTCATTCATCGATGTCCTTCTTTTCTTTTGCTTTTTTCTCACTGAAGCGTACAGGGTTTTCTGTTCTTAGAAATTGTGGCCGCTTTGACTGTTTCTTAAAAGGCAATCGAATAATCGCATCCTTGAAATCTGTAACCCGTGGCGGATATAAAGGTTCCAGGAATGGCCGGCCTAGTGAAGTAAGCCGCAATAAGTGTGTCAATAAAAACGCGAATGAAGTAACGATTCCTAACAAGCCCCATAGTTCCGCAAAGAATAGAAAAGGAAAACGTAAGAGCCTGATCGTATTGCCCATTCGATATACCGGCGTTGTAAAGGATGCAAGCGCAGCCAATGCAACAATGATCAGCAGTACATTACTGGTCAAGCCTGCTTCTACTGAGGCTGTTCCAATAACGATACCGCCTACGATACCGATCGTCTGGCCGACCTTGGTAGGAAGTCTGGCCCCAGCCTCGCGCAAAAGCTCAATCGTTAACTCAAGAAACAGTGCTTCCAGAATAGGAGGAAGAGGAATTTCTCTCCTCGATGTAATCAAAGTACTGAGCAGATCCTTTGGAATCAGCTCATAGTGATAGGAAAGCGTTGCTACATAAATAGGTGTAATCAAAATTGAGAAGGCTACCGCGAATAAACGGACCAACCGGAAAAAGGAAGAAAGTAGATAGTTTAAAAAATAATCTTCGAATGAACCGAAGAATTCCACAAGTGTAGTCGGACCAATCAAGGCATGAGGTGAGCCATCAACAAGTATGGCTACTTTACCTTCAGCGAGAATTGCGGCGACACGGTCTGGCCTTTCCGTATCCAGCAATTGTGGAAACGGAGAATTTTCATTATCTGATATTAATTGCACGATATACGAACTATCGGTGATTTCATCAAATTCTATCTCTTTGATCCTTTGCCTTACTGTGTCTACATTGTCGGTATTGGTTATGCCATCGATATAAAGAATGGCTACACCGCTATGAGAGAGAGTCCCAACTGTATAGTTTTCAATAATCAGCTCTTTTACCGGTACCCTCTTGCGAATAAGGTTAAGGTTTTGGTCAATGGATTCAACAAAGGATTCCTTTGGACCAATAACGCTGAACTCGACCTCTGGCTGGGCAACAGCTCTTACCACTTCTTTTTGTGCAGCGATGAAGGCAAATCGCTTTTCTTCATCTTCTAATGTGAGCATGACATACCCATTAAAAAGCTTTTTCTCAATATCCTCGTTTTTCTCGGAAACCTGTACATCGGCAATCGGAATCAGCTTTTTAACATCCTCAATATCTCTAAAATCTCCTTGTAATAGATAGGGAAGGGCGTTGTTTTGCAGAAGACTTTCATCTATTAAAGTAGTCATAAAGGAAAAACAAAACTTTTTCCCACTCTTTTGGTTCACGTAAAACGTTTTCTTGAAGTCATGAGACTTTTTAAACAAGAGCTCCCATCCATGATCGTTCAGGTAATTGTCTTGTTCTTGACCATTATCGCCATGGGTATCTTGTTTAATTGCTTCTTTCTCAAGTTCTTTCATGCGATTTTTTCGAAATAACTGTCTCATTGAAATCTCCGCCATTCTGGATTTAAATTTATTCTTTCCGAAAATGGCATGTTTATGAAAAAAAAGAAAAAACCCGCAAAAGATTGCGGGTATGTGCTATACATTAGTCTATTTTGAATATGCTTTGATATCGTTCCATATTAAGTTAGGAAAACCTGTTGATTGGAGTGGGAAGGCGCGCAGACTCCTGCGGGCTCACCGCCAGCCCCGCGAAAAGCGAAGCGCCTGGAATGGAAATCAACAGCCCCGTTTTACATTCCAACCAAAATACAAAAAACTATAGACAAGCTCGATTTTCACCGAGTTTGTCTATAGTCTTAGATGTGACTCAATTAATCTTGTAATGAGGAATCGTTCTATTTAGTGATAAGAAGAACCGCCGTTACTTTAAGAAATACTTCTCAATATCATCAAGCATCAGGTTGGCTGCTTTAACGCCTCCAGCTGTATTCCAGACTGCGTCATCTACCTTATGGACTTCACCCTTTTTGGCTACCTCAAGGTTTTTGAATAATGGGTTTTCGATCCACTCTTTTTCAACCTCTGTTGCTTTGCCGTCTCCTTCGTCATACGTGAAGTAGAAGAGGATATCTCCGTCCATTGCTGGAATTCGTTCTTGTGTTACCCCTTTTTCGGCAAAATCATCCATGTTCTGGCTTTCAGGACGGGCAAATCCAATTTGTTCAAGGATGACTCCAGAGAATGAGTCTTTATGATAAATACGGACATCCCCAGCCATGAAACGGACCATGGAAACCTCCATATTCACTTTGTCTCCTAACTTAGCTTTCAGGTCTTCAATTCTCTGATCATAGGCTGCAATAATTTCCTTGCCCTTTTCTTCCTTGTTCACTGCTTTTGCATAAAGTTCAAAGTTATTCTTCCAGTTACCGCGCAGGTCTTCAGCAAAAACAGTTGGAGCGATCGCACTTAATTGCTCGTAAATATCTTCCTGACGCATTTTATTACCGATGATTAGGTCTGGTTTTAAAGCAGCAATTGCTTCGACGTTTACCTGGCTTTCAACTCCAACAACTTTTACATCCTTCATTTCTTCTGCGATGTGGTCATACCAAGGGTCGCCAGTCCAAGATTGGACTGCACCAACTGGAGTTACGCCAAGTGCAAGAAGTGCTTCCGTTCCTTCATTTGTAAGGATAACGACTTTTTCTGGCGTTTTCTTTAAAGTGGTGGTGCCCATTGCATGTTCGACTGTGTAACTTTCTTCTTTTTCATTTGGTTTTTCAGCTGTATCCTTTTCTTTATCCTCAGTACCGCCGCAGGCTGCCAAAAGCAGTACAGTGAAGATCGTAATAAGGGATAGCATGAACTTAGACAACTTCATATGTATTTCCTCCTAAATGTTAATGATAATCGTTTTCAATTAGCACTCCTTTATGATAAAATGACTATATCGTATGTGTCAATACTTAATTGATAATGATTTTCATAATCAGTCACGATTTTATGAAACTCACTGACATTTTAATGAAATGGATTCTCGTATCATATAAAGTCAAACATAATTAGAAACTTTTTTTTAGAAAGGTAATAGAACTATGCTGCTTAAAACCACTGGCCATAGATGGGCTGGCCTATTAATTGCAATCCTAATTATTCTATTTCTAATATGCGCGAGCATTGTGTATGGGTATACCGAAACATCATGGGGAACAGCCATTAAAGCCTTTACAAGCTACAATGGATCAAATGAACATATTATTATCCAGTCGGTTAGGCTGCCACGCGCCTTAATTGCCGCTGCTGTTGGGGTAAGCCTGGCGATTGCAGGAGTGTTGATGCAAACCCTGACTAAAAACCCGCTTGCTTCCCCTGGAATCTTTGGTGTGAATGCGGGGGCAGGTTTTGCGGTGGTCGTTGCCGTTACGATTTTTTCAGTTGGCAGCCTGCAGGCTTTTGCCTGGATTTCATTCCTGGGAGCTGCGGTTGCTGCTGTTAGTGTTTATGTAATCGGCTCAGCTGGTCGCGAAGGTCTGACGCCTATGAAATTGACACTGGCCGGAGCGGCGATGACAGCAATGTTTTCTTCTTTTACACAAGGGTTGTTGGTTCTTAACGAGGCTGCTCTTGAGCAAGTGCTTTATTGGCTGGCAGGCTCAGTACAGGGCCGGAAGCTTGAGACCCTTGCTGGTGTTATGCCTTATTTAGGGATTGGCTGGGCGGCTTCGATTTTGATTTCTTCTAAAATGAACGTATTGTCCATGGGAGATGATGTGGCTAAAGGCCTTGGACTGAATACAGGTGTTGTTAAAATAGCTGCCGGGATCATCATCGTTCTTTTATCTGGCGGTGCCGTTGCTGTTGCTGGTCCAATCGGTTTTATCGGGATTGTCATTCCACATTTGACAAGAGCCGTCGTTGGTATTGACCACCGCTGGGTCATTCCGTTTGCAGGGATTTTCGGTGGAATGCTCCTTCTGGCAGCTGATATAGCAGCACGTTATATTTTGATGCCTCAGGAAATTCCCGTAGGAGTCATGACTGCAATGATTGGAACTCCATTTTTCATTTACATTGCGAGAAAGGGGTTCAATGGTAAATGAGTCAATATAAAAGTTTGAGACTGTTAAAAGGTAAAATATCTTTTTTAATCGATAAAAAAGCTGCGGCGATATTCCTGGGATTACTGACCTTGTCATTTGGAGTATTCATCATCAGTACCGGCTTGGGTGATATGGCAATAAGCCCTTTTAATGTTATTCAAGTATTCTTTGGCGGGGGAAGTGATATGGAAAGGTTGGTGGTTCAATCATTCCGTCTTCCAAGAATAATAGTCGCTTTAATGGTGGGAGTGGGCCTTGCTGTGGCTGGTGGACTGTTGCAGGGGATGATCAGGAACCCTCTCGCTTCACCTGATATTATCGGAATAACTGGCGGAGCATCGGTAGCTGTCGTCGGATTTTTAGCGTATTTCAGTGATGAGAACAATGCTTTGACAGTAAGTATAAAATGGATGCCTGTATCGGCGTTTATCGGTGCGACACTCATTGCTTTTCTAGTCTACTTTCTTTCCTGGAAAAATGGGGTATCACCTGTCCGGCTGGTTTTGATCGGTATAGGTATATCTGCGATGATGCAGGCACTGACAACACTTATGATGCTCATGGGGCCTATTTATCGGGCCAGCCAGGCGAATATTTGGATTACAGGTACTGTACACGGTTCTACATGGGGTAATGTTTGGGTGCTGGTTCCGTGGACGTTGATTTTGGTTTCAATTGCCTTTATCCTTTCAAGAAATGTGAATGTCCAGGAGCTTGGCGAGGAAATTGCGACTGGTGTAGGCGGGCATGTCCAGCGGCAGCGATTTGTCCTATTGCTTGTCAGTACTGGTTTAGTAGCAAGCTCTGTTGCTTTTGCCGGAGGAATCGGATTTGTTGGATTGATGGCTCCGCATATGGCAAGGAGGCTTGTTGGCTCTGCTTTTGGGGCTCTGCTGCCGGTATCCGCATTAATCGGCGGAATTCTTGTCATGCTGGCGGATCTGATCGGGCGGACGATGTTCTCTCCTCTAGAAGTTCCTGCAGGAGTTTTTACAGCGAGTATTGGAGCACCTTATTTTATTTACCTGCTTTTTAAGACACGAAATTCATAAGCATAGATGTGGAAAGGGGAATGGATATGGCCCAGGCAATTGCGGCAGAAAAACTGACATTATCATATGGTGACTCTATCATTATAAAAGAATTGGATATCGAGATACCGAAGGGTGAGATTACCGTCTTCATCGGAGGCAATGGCTGCGGGAAATCGACATTGCTTCGTTCCATTGCCAGGCTTCTTAAACCGCAGGCAGGCTCCATCTTGCTTGAAGGTGAAGCGATTTCTAAGCTATCGACGAAAGAGATTGCCAGGAAGATGGCGATCCTTCCACAATCGCCTACAGCGCCAGAGGGATTGACTGTATTGCAGCTAGTAAAACAAGGCAGATATCCTTATCAATCATGGCTGAAGCAATGGTCAGAAGAAGATGAAGCAAAAGTAACGAATGCCCTTGCGGCAACAGGAATAGACCATTTGAAGGACCGGACAGTCGACTCTTTATCAGGCGGACAAAGACAGCGTGCCTGGATTGCCATGACTCTGGCCCAGGATACGGATATCATCCTGCTTGACGAACCGACAACCTATTTGGATATGACGCATCAGATCGAAATCCTTGATCTGCTTTATGAATTGAATGAAAAAGAAGGGCGGACCATTTTGATGGTTCTGCATGATTTGAATCTTGCCTGCAGATATGCCCATAATATTGTGGCAATCAAAGACCAGAAAATATTTGCCCAGGGAAAACCAGAGGTGGTCATTAACTGCGGCCTTGTAAAAAATGTGTTCGGCATGGAGTGTGAAGTAACTGTTGACCCTCTATTCGGGACACCTTTATGCATTCCTTATGGTAAGGGACGCTGTATCCTGAAGAATCGTCCGGTAAAAGCAGATGAAAGCTGAGTTATCTGCTGCCGAAATAAAGGAGTTAAGTAAATTCCGCTTTGCCTCGGACCTTCCAGATGGCGTCACTCCAATTGAGTTTACCAGGTTGCTTGAAGAATCCAGCATGAACAGCCTGCTTCGGAAGCTAGAAGTAGAAATGGTCTCCCCTGACCTAAAGACGACCGCATCGGTATGGATGAAGAGACATGCCTTTTTGGCAGTCATTTACTTATATGCGATGAGTGTCTTTAATAAACAGCTTAACGCAGCGCCAGATTCTTTGCTTTTAGTAGAGATGAAAAAGGATGGGCTATGGCTGCCGGATTTTTATTTTAACAGTAAGTCAGCGCTTCTTTGTCCTGACGAAAGTCGTGATGAATGGAGAAGGGAAGCGGTTCGACACCTATTTGAGGACAATATCTTTCCTATAATGGAGACACTCGGAAAAGCTGCTAAAATCTCGAAATTGATTTTGTGGGAAAATGTGGCAGTCTATATTTATTGGCTGTATGAAAAAGTATTAGCTGAGCATGCGGATGAGGTCATCAAAGCACGGGCAGCAGAGGACTTCAACTATGTTATTCGGCTCGCACCAGGCTCATTGTTCGGGAACTATCACCAAAACCCACTGGCGAGGTATTACACTGAGCCGGTATACCAGGAAGATACAAACTCTTTCGTCAGAGTCAGAAAAACTTGCTGTTTTACCTATAAGCTAAATGCTAAAGGTTTTTGCAAAACTTGCCCGAAAATTTGCGGGCCCAAGAAATAAGGAGTGTTGGAAATGAACCAGACGTTTACAGACCAAATCGACGGATTACTGGAGAAATACACAGAACTGTTAGTAGGAGAAGGTTCTGCTGAAAATAAAGAAAAGGTGAAAGCGTGGATTCTGTATAGCCACATCGCCAAGTCAATGCCGCCGCTTGCCAAGCATTGGAATGCGGAATATCCTGAGGCAAAAGAACAAATGAAGAATGTCATTGCAGAAGTAAAGGAACTCAATGAAAAGAACAGGCAAAAATAAAGGAAGAACCATTCCGGGAATCGGGATGGTTCTTTCTCTGGCATTATTTATTCATGTTAAGATTTATTACCTCTCTGACAGGAGATTTCCAATAGAGAGGTTCTAAAGACAAAGTGCAGGCCATCTGGTGTAAAAGAACTTCTAAAAGACAAAATGCAGGCCATCTGCAGCAAAAGTGTCCAATAGAGAGGTTCTAAAGGACAAAGTGCAGGCCATCTGGCGTAAAACTGTCCAATAGAGAGCTTCTAAAAGACAATTTGCAGGCCACCTGCCGTAAAAGTGTCCAATAGAGAGACTCAAAAGGACAAAATGAGCTGCGCTTCGAAAAACTGTCCTCAAGACCGTCACCCGCCAGTGGAAATCCTGCAACGGTCCCTAATTATTGAAGCTGGCCGCCGTGAGGGAACTGGTTCATATACCCTTGGAACTGCTGATGGGACTGCTGCAGCTTTTGTGAATCTGCCGCCTCGACAGCATACCAGCCCTTCTTGAACATCAGGTTGTATAGGTTGCGCTGTGCATTAGAAGTTTCGGTGTAGATGCCTAATAAGTCTTGATACAGCTGGTCATGACTGGCTTCATGCAGTGCCTGAGTATATGAAGTTGTCATATACTTTTCAGTTGTTAAAATATCGTTGATAAAATCACGGTCGTTCATTTGCGGTGTCTTTTGAATCTGTGTTTCTGGATTCTGGATCTTTTGCTGATTCTGGTTTTGGTTCATCCGCTTTTCCTCCTGTTGGTTTCTATTACCATTCATTTATCTAAAATCCTGGAGCCAAGTGTTGCTTTTATAATTATTGCATTCCTGTATATGCCTGGTTTTGCGGGCTGTTAAGGTGTGAAAGGATTGTTTGATAATGCTTTTCGTGCATAAGGCAGCACTTTTCAATTTCGGCTTTCAATTCTGGATCCTGGCACTGCTGGGCAAAGAAATGTGCCTTTTTCGTAGCAAGAAGATTCCATGAAAGCATATCGGTCAAATATAAAGAATCCTTTGAGGAAACGACTGATGGCGGCTGTTGCATGATTCCTTGTTGCTGGCCTTGAAAATTCATATTCTGCTGCTGCATAACTGAACCTCCTGAATAATGTTTTTATCATCGAATATTATCCTTCCCACGGTAAAATAAAGTATGCGGGACATGATTCGGCAAATAAGAACATTTTATTACAAAAGTAATATTCAAAAATCAAAAAAAATGATAAAATGATTTTGCAAAATATATATAGATGAAGCAACTTTTTTTAAGGGGTAATGTAATCGGTTTCACTAAGGGGAGGAAAAACGATGGAACAATTAATGAGGGACTTTTTTCTTTTTTTATCAAAAAATAAATTTTTCACTGAAATGGCTAAGAAGTATGGTCTTCGTTTCGGTGCATCACGCTTTGTAGCGGGTGAACAAATCGATCAGGCTGTACAGGTCATAAAAGGTTTGAATCAGAAAAAATTAGCTGTCACAGTCGATTTCTTAGGCGAATTCGTTGATAACGAGAGGGAAGCCAATGAAAGGGCAGACAATTCTATTCAAGCCATTAAAGCTATTGGCCGTGAAAAATTGAATGCTCAACTGAGTGTGAAAATGACATCCTTAGGATTTGATATTTCTGAACAGGTCGTCATGAATAACATGCGCAGGATCATGGAAGCAGCAAAGGAGAATAATGTTTTTGTCACTATTGATATGGAAGATTATGCTCGCTGCCAAAAAACTCTGGATATCTACAAACAGTTAAAGTCGGAGTATGACAATATCGGAACGGTAATCCAGGCTTATCTTTACCGTACTGAAAAAGACATTGAAGATCTAAATCAATTTTCACCGAATCTGCGTTTGGTAAAAGGGGCGTATAAAGAGTCTCCTGAAGTAGCATTCCCAGAGAAAAAAGATGTTGATGAAAACTTCAAGAAAATCATAAAAATGCATTTGTTGAACGGCAACTATACTGCAATTGCCTCTCATGATGATGCGATCATCAATTTTACAAAAGAATTCACAAAAGCAAATAATATCCCTAACAGCCAATTCGAATTCCAGATGCTCTACGGTATCATGCCGGAAAGGCAGCTTCAGCTTGCAAACGAAGGCTACACAATGCGCGTTTATGTACCATACGGAACAGACTGGTACGGATACTTCATGCGCCGTCTTGCTGAACGTCCTGCAAACGTAGCATTTGTCTTAAAGGGAATGTTCAAGAAATAAACGAGAATAATCTGCAGGCTGACATAGCTATATGTCAGCCTGTTGTCTTTTCGATATTATTTCTTATACTGGCTGTTCTGGCTATTAACCTTGCCTTCGCCGCCCTGCCCCATAGAAGGACCAGCATTCCCTTTAACACTCGCAGCACTAATTCCCGCCTTCGACGGATGCTTCTTCATCCTAGCCATCATCATACCTCCATATATTAAAGCGTTAACGTACCGGGGGTCAGCCCCCCACCAGAATAAAGCGTTAATGCACTGGGGGTTAGACCCCCAATAGATTAAAGCGTTAATGTATTGCGATCAGCAGGTGATCGCTTTTTTAGGTTGTCCAAATGGGAGAAATAAAATTTTGGTTAAAAAATTCAAAAAATTTTCTTTTTTCCGCACCTTATTATTGCGGAAATTTTTTAAATATTTTATAGTAGTAATTAACAGAGCTCATTTATATGCATATTTTTTTTGGTGCAAAAATGAATGAGTATTCATTCAAAAAGAGTCAAAGGGGGAGACAAATTTGATGCGACAAATTCAAAAGGCAGCGGTTCTTGGATCAGGTGTCATGGGATCGGGGATTGCGGCTCATCTGGCAAACATCGGCATCCCAACATTGCTGCTGGACATAGTACCTCGGGAACTAACGGAAGAAGAAAAAGCGAAGGGCCTGTCGCTAGATGACAAACAGGTGCGCAACCGGATCAGTGCAGGCGCAGTGCAAAAGCTGTTAAAGCAAAAACCAGCACCTTTGGCCTCCAAAAAGAATCTTGCTTTAATTGAAGCGGGTAACTTTGAAGATGATATGGAAAGACTGAAGGACGTTGACTGGGTAATCGAAGTAGTCGTCGAAAACCTTGATATAAAGAAGAAAGTTTTTACTGATGTAGATAAATACCGCAAGCATGGCAGCATCATCAGCTCGAATACTTCCGGGATTTCTGTTGAGGCAATGGCTGAAGGACGTTCAGAGGACTTCAGGAAGCACTTCCTTGGAACTCACTTCTTCAACCCGCCACGCTACCTGAAGCTGCTTGAAGTAATTCCTACAAAGGATACGGATCCTGGAGTCCTAGCCTTCATGAAAAACTTTGGTGAAGATAAGCTGGGCAAAGGAGTAGTCGAAGCGAAGGATACACCGAACTTCATCGCCAACAGAATCGGAACGTACGGCTTGCTTGTAACTGTCAGTGAAATGCTGAAGGGCGGATACAGTGTTGGAGAGGTTGACTCAGTCACTGGTCCAATGATTGGACGGCCGAAAAGTGCAACATTCCGCACACTTGATGTAGTTGGACTGGATACCTTCGCACATGTTGCAAAAAACGTATATGACCAGGTAGAAGGAGAAGAAAAAGAAGTCTTCGAAGTACCTGAATTCATGAAGAAAATGCTAGAGAACGGATGGCTCGGAAGCAAATCAGGCCAGGGATTCTTCCTGAAGCAGGGCAAGGAAATCCTGGAGCTGGATCCGCAAACTCTTGAATACGGACCACGCAAAAAGCTGAAAACGGCTTCCACGGAAATGAGCAAACAGGAAAAAGGCCTCTCCAATAAAATGAAAGCGCTTGTGTATGCAAAGGACAGCGCAGGTGAGCTGCTTTGGAATATCTTCAGCCCAGTCCTGATTTACTCTGCTGATTTGCTTGGATCAATTGCCGACGATATCGTTGCCATTGACCGCGCAATGAAGTGGGGATTCGGCTGGGAAATGGGACCATTCGAAGCATGGGATGCATTAGGCGTTGAAAAAGCAATCAGCAAAATGGAAGCTGAAGGCAAAGCTGTTCCTGCATGGGTTAAAGAAATGGTCGAGAAGGGCTTCACTTCCTTCTATAAAGAAGAAGACGGCAAAATTAGCTATTACCACAATGGCGAATACGTTGCAGTGGATGAGAATCCAAAGGTTATCAACCTTAAGCTTTTGAAAAAGAAAAAAGGTGTCATCAAAAAGAATGGCGGCGCTAGCCTGATCGACCTTGGTGATGGCATTGCACTCCTTGAATTCCATTCACACAGCAACTCGATCGGTCCGGATATCCTCCAGATGATCAACTTTGCTATTGATGAAGTCGAGAAGAATTATAAAGGCCTCGTCATCGGAAACCAGGGCAAGAACTTCTCGGTAGGGGCTAACCTGGCGATGATCCTGATGGAAGCACAGGATGACAACATTTGGGATCTTGATATGGTTGTACGACAGTTCCAGCAGACAACAATGAAAATCAAATATTGCTCTAAACCTGTAGTCGTGGCTCCATTTGGAATGACACTGGGCGGAGGAGCAGAGATGTGCTTACCTGCTGCACATATCCAGGCTTCAATGGAAACTTACATGGGGCTTGTTGAAGCGGGAGTTGGCTTGATTCCTGGCGGAGGCGGAAACAAAGAGCTTTATATCAAGCATCTTGAAGGCCTGCCAAAAGGAGTTGAATTCGACCTTCAAAAGGTTGCCAACAAAGTATTCGAAACAATTGCCATGGCGAAGGTTTCAACTTCAGGCGAGGAAGCACGCGAAAATAACTTCCTGAACGAAGCTGATGGAATCAGCGTAAACAGCGACCATCTTCTATATGATGCAAAACAAGCTGCTTTAAACCTTTTTGAAAGCGGTTATAAGGCTCCAGTCAGAAAGAAAGTGCCTGTAACAGGCGAACCAGGATATGCGACATTGCTGCTTGGTGCACAGACTATGCATCTTTCAGGCTATATTTCTGAACACGACTTGAAGATTGCGAAGAAGCTTGCCTATGTCATCGCAGGCGGAAAGGTTCCATACGGAACTGAAGTAGATGAGCAATACTTGCTTGACCTTGAAAGGGAAGCGTTCCTAAGCCTAGTGGCTGAACCGAAATCACAGCAGCGCATGCAGCATATGCTCGTAAAAGGAAAGCCATTGCGTAATTAATAGATTGATAATCATCTAGCTTAATATCCATCAAGCTAATAACGCTGGAAAATAGAAGTGAACATCCAAGGAAAGAGAGGGAATGAGATGAGAGAAGCGGTAATCGTCGCTGGAGCCCGAACACCAATTGGGAAAGCAAAAAAGGGAACTCTTGCAAATGTACGTCCAGATGATCTAGGTGCTCTCGTAGTTAGGGAGACGCTGAAGCGTGCAGGCAATTATGAAGGGAATATCGATGATCTAATCATTGGCTGTGCCATGCCGGAAGCAGAACAGGGGCTGAATATGGCCCGGAATATCGGTGCGCTTGCAGGGCTTTCACATGAAGTGCCTGGCATTACAATCAATCGCTACTGTTCTTCAGGCCTGCAGGCAATTGCCAATGCATCTGAAAGAATCATGATCGGCCATGCAGACACTATCATCGCCGGAGGCGCAGAATCTATGAGCCTTGTACCGATGATGGGGCATGTTGTCCGTCCCAATGCGAAACTGGCTGAAACTGCTCCCCAATATTATATGGGTATGGGACATACAGCGGAGGAAGTGGCGAAAAAGTACGGAATTTCCCGTGAGGACCAGGACGCATTTGCTGTCAGAAGCCATCAGCGTGCTGCAAAAGCAATCGCTGAAGGGAAGTTTGAGGAAGAAATCGTACCAGTTGATGTGACTCTCCGTACCGTAGGAAAAGATAACAAACTTGTAGAAAAGACAATTCAATTTAAACAGGATGAAGGAGTCCGTCCAGACACAAGCATTGAAACACTTGCCAAGCTGCGCCCTGCTTTTTCAATCAATGGAACAGTAACAGCAGGGAACTCATCACAGACAAGTGATGGTGCAGCAGCTGTCATGGTGATGGATCGTGAAAAGGCGGAATCACTTGGACTGAAGCCTCTGGCAAAATTCAGGTCGTTCGCTTTAGGTGGAGTACCTCCTGAAATCATGGGAATCGGTCCAGTCGTTGCGATCCCTAAAGCATTAAAACTAGCTGGATTGCAAGTTTCTGATATCGGGGTGTTCGAACTGAATGAGGCATTCGCATCGCAATCCATCCAGGTCATCAGAGAGCTTGGACTTGATGAGGATAAGGTCA
The DNA here is from genome assembly GCF_036967045.1 of Bacillus sp. JJ1609. Lineage (NCBI taxonomy): Bacteria > Bacillati > Bacillota > Bacilli > Caryophanales > Bacillaceae > Bacillus > Bacillus sp. JJ1609. Next base: position 168,324 of record NZ_JBALSS010000005.1, read on the forward strand.
ATGTGAACGGCGGAGCGATCGCCCTTGGGCATCCACTCGGAACGACAGGTGCAAAGCTGACTTTATCCATTATCCATGAGATGAAGCGCCGCAATGAACAATTCGGTGTCGTGACAATGTGTATCGGCGGCGGTATGGGTGCTGCTGGAGTATTTGAACTTTTATAAAGCCATAAACCAACCTTTGAAATAAATCGGAGGGGCATTTGCTCCTCCCAAAAATAGATAGGAGGAAGAATAAATGGAAAACCAAACAGAAAAGCTCGTAAAAGGCGGAGGCTTTTTAATTGATGATGTAACATATGATCAGGTTTTTACTCCTGAGGATTATACAGATGAGCAAAAAATGATCGCAAAAACGGCTGAGGACTTCGTCGTGAATGAAGTATTGCCTCAGGTTGAATATATTGAACAGCACGAATTCGACCGTACGGTTAAGCTTTTGAAGGAAGCAGGGGAGCTTGGCCTTCTTGGTGCAGACGTACCGGAAGAATATGGCGGTTTAAGCCTTGATAAAGTAAGCTCAGCTTTAATAGCTGAAAAAATGTCAATCGCAGGCGGTTTCTCGATCTCCCACGGAGCGCATGTAGGAATCGGTTCCCTGCCAATTGTCCTTTTCGGTAACGAAGAGCAGAAGCAAAAGTACCTGCCAGTGTTGGCAACTGGTGAAAAGCTTGCAGCGTATGCACTTACAGAGCCAGGTTCAGGTTCAGATGCTTTAGGCGCAAGAACGACAGCTAAGCTGAATGCTGAAGGAACTCACTACGTCCTGAATGGTGAAAAGCAATGGATTACAAACGCAGGCTTTGCAGATGTATTCGTTGTTTACGCTAAAATCGACGGCGAACAATTCTCTGCCTTCATCGTTGAAAGAGAATACCCAGGCGTTTCTGTAGGTGCTGAAGAAAAGAAGATGGGAATCAAGAGCTCCTCTACACGTACATTGATTCTTGAAGATGCTATGGTACCGGTTGAAAATCTGCTGGGGGAAGCTGGAAAAGGACATATCATTGCCTTCAATATCCTGAATATCGGACGTTATAAATTGGGTGTAGGTGCTACAGGCGGAGCAAAGCATGCATTCGGCATTACAGTGAAGTATGCTAACCAGCGCCAGCAGTTCAAGACTCCTATTTCCCAGTTCAACCTGACAAAAGAAAAGCTTGCTACAATGGCTTCCAAGATATACGCATCTGAAAGCTCTGTGTATCGTACAGTAGGTCTATTTGAAGACTGCATGAGCAAGCTATCAGACGAAGAAATCAATAACGGTAAAGCAGTAGCTGATTCTATCGCTGAGTATGCAATCGAGTGCTCCATGAACAAAGTTTTCGCTACAGAAACACTTGATTATGTTGTTGATGAAGGCGTACAGATTCACGGCGGATATGGATTCATGCAAGAATATGAAATTGAAAGAGCATACCGTGACTCAAGGATCAACCGTATTTTTGAAGGTACAAACGAGATAAACCGTCTTCTTGTTCCAGGAACATTCCTCCGCAAGGCTATGAAAGGTGAACTTCCATTGTTGCAAAAAGCGCAGCAGCTTCAGGAAGAGCTAATGATGCTGATGCCTGAAGAGCCAGGTGATGAGCCGCTTGCACAGGAAAAATACCTTGTTAAGAACGCAAAGAAAATCGGCTTACTTGCAGCTGGATTGGCTGCTCAAAAGTTTGGCAAGGCCTTAGAAAGAGAACAAGAAATCCTTGTTAACATAGCAGATATCATCTCAAATGCTTATTCAATGGAATCAGCTGTTCTGCGTACGGAAAAAGCAATCGCTAAGGATGGCCTTGAAAAGAGCAAACAGAAGCTTCTTTACACTCAAATTTTCTGTCAGGAAGCTTTCAATGAAATCGAACGCGATGCAAAAGAAACTCTTGTTGCAACTGAAGAAGGCGATGCGCTTCGCATGCTGACTTCTGCACTGCGAAAGTTCACAAGACACACTCCAATTAACGTGATCGCTAAGAAGCGAGAAGCTTCTGAAAAGCTGATTGAGGCTGAACGCTTCCTGGTTTAATACTACAGTGAAGATATGCTCCTCTCCATTTTGGGGAGGAGCTATTTTATATTGAAGGAGATCAGGCGCTGCTATCTTATGTCTAAAGGCCATTCGGGAGCATAAAACCAGGCTGAAAGTCCATAAGAGGCAGTCTAAAGGTCATTCTAGAGCCCAGATCCAGGTTGAATGTCTATAAGATGAAGACTATTGGCTATTCGAAGGTTTAATACAAGGCAGAATTCTCAATTGATAAAATTTAAGGCAAAGAAGGTATTTTGCAGTTTTTGTAGAAATAGATAAGTGATGCCGAAAAAATGGAGAAAATTAAACACTGAATGTTAGAATTTTGTCACCCTTATATGTTACTATCCGTTTAGAGGGATTATTTAATGGGATACTAGCAAAGGGGTGAAAAAATGGCAAAGACGTTTTATTGGTACCCTAAATGCGGCACCTGCAGAAATGCTAAAAAATGGTTAGACCAGCATGAAGTAGCTTATAATGAAGTACATATTGTCGAAAACCCTCCTTCACGCTCTGAGCTAGAGGCCATGCTAAATAAAAGCGGCCTCGATATAAAAAAGTTCTTTAATACGAGCGGTCAGAAGTATCGCGAGCTAGGGCTCAAAGACAAGGTTAAGACGGCGTCCCAGGACGAGTTATTGGAAGTGCTCGCTTCAGATGGAATGCTGATCAAGCGTCCGCTGATGACAGACGGGGAAAGAGTAACCGTAGGTTTTAAAGAAGAAGATTATCAAAAAGCATGGCTTTAATTTTGGTCCCATCGATATTTATCGATAGAGATATACAAATGGAGGGATAGTAAATGAACACACCAAAAGAGTTGCGTTATTCTGAAGAACATGAGTGGGTAAAGGTTGAAGGAGAAAAGGTTCGCGTAGGTATTACTGATTTCGCTCAATCTGAACTGGGAGACATCGTATTCGTCGAACTACCTGAAGTAGGAGACGAAATCTCTGCTGATGAGCCATTCGGAAGTGTTGAATCTGTTAAAACGGTTTCGGAACTTTACGCACCAGTAAGCGGTAAAGTAGTAGCAGTTAACGAAGACTTAAATGACAGCCCTGAATTTGTTAACGAATCTCCATATGAAAAAGCATGGATGATTGTTGTTGAACCTTCTGACAACAGTGAAGTAGACAAGCTTATGACAGCTGAACAATACGAAGAAATGACAAAAGAGTAATATTCTCCTGACGCCTTGATTTAATCAAGGCGTTTTCGCATTCATTAAATCGATATCTACTGATAATCTCCTGCATTTTTCCATCACTGCATCTTGTTAATTTCGGACAAAATAAGAGCAGCGAAGAACATGGGAAAGGGAGTAAAGAGATGACGTTAAATCAGCAAAAATTAGATATTACTGACCGTGTGACAGGCAAATTAGAAAATGGAGCAATCCAGCTTTATTTAGAAAATGACCCAATCGGAAAGATCAAACTCCCGGAAGGTGTTCAGCTTGAGCTTGGTCATCATTATAAATCCGAACAGAATAGAATTTACCAGCATGTATCAGTTCCGGACCAATCAGAACCTCGGTATACTGATTGTGATGAAGGCGGCTGGTGTTAAGGATTAAACAGCGGCCAATTGAGCCGCTGTTTTTTTCATAAAAACATACTTAGGGGCTAGTTCAAATTTTTGCAATATAAAACAAAAACAGTGACAATAGAAATATGTACTAACCCGCACAATTCAATTAATAATGTTTATAATGTTGTAAAGTAATTATTTTCTGGTGCTAGGTGGTTATGGCGATGGACGAAAATCACAAGGTGATCATAGTGGAAGGCTCGTCAGACAAAAGAAAGGTACAGACCGTACTAAAAGAACCGGTAGAAATTATTTGCACAAATGGAACGATTGGTGTGTCTAAGCTTGATGAGCTGATTGATTCACTTTTTGATAAAGATGTATATATTCTCGTGGATGCGGATGCATCCGGGGAAAAGCTTCGAAAGCAATTTAAACGGGAGTTTCCCGAAGCGAATCATCTGTATATTGATAAAATGTACAGGGAAGTGGCCACTACACCGGAATATCATCTGGCTACTGTTTTAATCGCAGCAAATATCGACGTTCATGCAGAGTATTTAGAAAAAGGATGACTGTAGATGAAAGAGTGGACAAAGGAAGAAATAGAAGCTTTTTTGGGAGAAAAGCAGACAGGATTCCTGTATTTTTATACGCCTATGTGCGGAACATGCCAGGTAGCAGGAAAGATGCTTACAGTAATAGAACAATTGCTGCCTGATATTTCTGGCGGCAAAGCAGATTTGAATTACTTGCCGGCAATGGCCGAGCGATTCGAAATCGAAAGCGTTCCATGCCTGATTGTCTTAAACGAGGGAGAGATTCAGGAGAAAATATATGCCTTTCAATCCGTCCCTTATTTATATGAAAAATTGAAAACACTAGAGAATGTACAAACAAACGGCTAAGCCGTTTGTTTTTTTGATCAGCAGTCTTAAAACTTATCTGAGGCGTGTGAAATATCATTTGCCCCTGAGAGAATCATGAAGGGCTTAGCTACATTGCATGATCTTTAGACATATTTCTCGGGAAATGATAGACAATGCCGAAATTCAACCTAGGCATTGTCTTTTTTTAGCTGATTTCGCACGAAAGCAAGAATAAGGTATCAAGTATTTGCTGGAATGCAGCATCAATCGACTTTCTTACCCTGGTGAACCTATTTATTTAGGTGTCCCGTACTATTTGTCGAAGGATTATTACAGGTTTTTTCCATTACACAAGGAATATGTAATAACAGGGGGCTGAACGGGATGGAAGAAAGAATCGAAAGCTTTATGAATGAAATTCAGAACAAGAATCATATTATGCTATTAGTTAATAATCTGGATTTATGTCTCTCGATTGAAGCAGAAGAGCAAACTTATTATTTATCGTTAAAAAAGAATAAGGTTGAATTCAGCAGAGAGGGTACATTTCCAGCTGTTCAATATGCGAAGCTTTCTGGAAGGGAAGATCATTTAATTCATTTGCTTGATGGACACATAAAGCTTCGTGAGGGCATTAACATAGGCTATTTCAATCTTGTATGCCCATTTAGGACTTTATTGGTGCTTGATTCAATCTTTTATCTTGCCAGGCCGATGCCTGCAAAAGTTTTTATCTGAAAAATCAAAAAAATATTTGACCGGCTGCTCTAATGCATGATATTATCACGTTAACTTACAAAACCATTTCGAGGCAAAAATTTTAAAACTAAATATTCTTATCAAGAGAGGCGGAGGGACTGGCCCAATGAAGCCCGGCAACCGGTTAATAAACACGGTGCTAATTCCATCAGAGTAATTGCTCTGAAAAGATAAGGAGAGACGATAAACGACCCTCTTCTTAGGAAGAGGGTTTTTTCGTTTCTTCTTTCCTAAAATTAATCGAATGGAGAGATGGAAATGGCGGAAAAACAGCGGAACTACAAAATTGAAACTTTAGGTGTACATGGAGGGCAATCACCAGATTCGGTTACAGGGGCTAGAGCGTTGCCAATCTATTCTAGCAATGCTTTTCAATTTGAAAATACGGGCCATGCGGCTGATTTATTTGCACTTAAAGAGTCGGGCTATATCTATTCCAGGATACATAACCCGACAGTAACAGCTCTAGAGGAAAAAGTTGCATTGCTTGAGGGTGGCATTGGCGCGCTGGCAGTATCCAGTGGGATGGCAGCAATCACAATGGCTATCTTGAATATTGCTCATGCAGGTGATGAAATAGTGGCTGCTTCCAATCTCTATGGAGGTACTTATAATCTTTTTGCCGTTACTTTGCCCAAGTATGGGATAAAAGTTCACTTTGTCGACCCTGAAAACACTGAGAATTTCAGAAAAGCAATCACACCGAAAACGAAGGCCATTTTTGCAGAAACGATTGGAAACCCAAGCCTGCGAGTTTTAGATATTGCTAAAGTAGCTGACATTGCCCACGAGACAGGAGTTCCACTGATCATCGACAATACGTTCGCCACTCCATATTTATGCCGGCCAATCGAGCATGGAGCAGACATTGTAGTCCACTCAGCAACAAAATGGCTTCTTGGAAATGGAACAGTTCTCGGGGGTATCATCGTTGACGGAGGCAATTTTGACTGGAAGTCTCCTAAGTTCCCTGGTTTTAATGAACCGGATTCCAGCTATCATGACCTTGTATACAGCGAGGCAATCGGGGCTGCAGCTTTTATTGTAAAAGCACGGGTACAGCTGCTGCGTGACCTGGGGCCATCAATCAGCCCGCAAAGCGCGTTCCAATTCAATCTGGGAATTGAGACTTTACATGTCAGGATGAAAGAGCATGTCGCGAATACATTGAAGGTGGTTGAATTCCTTGAATCACATCCGGCAGTTACGTGGGTTGCATACCCGGGACACGATGCCCATCCTGACAAAAGGCTTTCAGATCAATATTTACCTAAAGGTGCAGGAGCCATTGTTGTTTTCGGCATCGAAGGAGGAAGGGATGCTGGAGCAAAGCTGATCAATTCAGTCAAATTATGGTCGCACGTTGCCAATGTTGGAGATGCGAAAAGCTTGATTATCCATCCGGCAAGCACGACACATCAACAGCTTGATGCCGAAGGACTTAAGGCAGCCGGCGTTCCCGAGGACCTGATCAGACTCTCGGTCGGAATTGAAAATATAGAAGACATTTTAGAAGATTTGGAGCAGGCGATCGAAAAAGCGACTGGTGTTCCATCTGCTGCAGCAAAAGTATAAAACGCATTTTCCAGTACATTCCATTTGATATTTGAGAATAATTTTATTGACACCCTTTTTTATTCCATGATAAAATCACACTCGTAACTTAAAACCGATTAAAAACTGAATAGCGTGCTCTTATCAAGAGAGGTGGAGGGAAGTGCCCTATGAAACCCGGCAACCGTCAATAAGCTTGCTTATTGAAATGGTGCCAATTCACTCAAAGCTTTTAGCTTTGGTAGATGAGAGAAAGGATACAGCCTACAATTATGCCTTTCTGCTCATATGCAGAAAGGCTTTTATTATTTTAAGAGCATAATTGGTCTGTGGACCCTGTGAGTTGTTTGAATTAATTTACTCAGGGAATGGGAAACTAGACTGATAAAGTTGGACAATTTAACGGTTTTAAAAAAGATTATTCGGTTGTAAAGAGGGTGAGTCGATTGATCACAATAAAAAAGGCGAAAAAGATTTATGCTTCCAAAAAGGGAGAAGTAAAAGCCGTCGATGATGTAAATCTTGAAGTCAAAGAAGGTGAGATTTATGGGGTCATCGGATATAGCGGTGCCGGTAAAAGTACATTGATCCGCATGTTGAATGGTCTTGAAATCCCTACATCAGGTTCAGTGGTCGTGGCCGGCAGGGAAGTATCTCGAATAAAAGGAGCAGAACTCAGAAAAGCGCGCCAGGAAATAAGCATGATTTTCCAGCATTTCAATTTGCTCTGGTCAAGGACAGTGGCGGAAAATATTGCTTTCCCGCTCGAAATTGCCGGTGTTTCAAAATCGGAAAGGGACAAAAGGGTAAAAGAGCTCATTTCACTGGTTGGCCTTGACGGCAGGGGAGATGCTTATCCATCCCAGCTGAGCGGCGGACAAAAACAGCGGGTCGGAATTGCAAGGGCTCTAGCGAATAATCCAAAGGTTCTGCTAGGAGACGAAGCAACATCAGCACTGGACCCGGAAACAACAGACCAAATCCTGGATTTGCTTGTTGATATCAATAAAAGGCTTGGACTTACGATTGTCCTAATCACACACGAAATGCATGTGATCCGGAAAATATGTCACAGAGTAGCTGTAATGGAAGGCGGAAAAATAGTCGAAACAGGCCCAGTGCTTGAAGTGTTTAAAAATCCGCAGCAGCCAATCACGAAAAGATTCGTCCAGCAGGTAACGGAACCTGAAGAGACAAAGGAAACAGTTGACCATTTACTATCACTCTATCCACATGGCCGTGTTGTCCAATTGACGTTTGTCGGTGAGGGAGCTGAACAGCCGCTTATCACCAACCTGGTCCGTGAGTTCCCGATCATGGTCAATATTTTGCAAGGGAAAATATCGCAGACGCAAAATGGTTCATACGGAACCCTGTTTATCCATTTAGATGGCGAAGAAAGTGTTTTGCAGCGGGCCATCGAATTTATCGGGAAGCAGGAAGTTGGCGTGGAGGTGGTTTCGAATGGCTGAAAATTTCTTTCCTAACGTGAACTGGGACCGAATGTGGGAGGCAACTGGAGAAACACTATATATGAGCGCCATTTCTGTTGTTGCAACATTCATTCTTGGAGCAATCCTGGGTTTATTATTGTTTCTGACATCGAAAGGGAATATCTGGGAGAATAAACCAGTCAATATAGTCTTAAGCGCTTTCGTTAATATTTTCCGGTCCATTCCGTTTATTATTTTAATCGTATTGCTTATCCCTTTTACAAAATTTATCCTGAATACCATGATTGGAGAAAATGCCGCATTGCCGGCATTGATCATTGGATCTGCTCCATTCTATGCAAGGATGGTTGAAATCGGATTGCGCGAGATCGATAAAGGGGTAATCGAGGCAGCAAAATCGATGGGAGCAAAGACGACTACAATCATTTGGAAAGTTCTCCTCCCTGAATCAATGCCAGCTCTTGTTTCCGGTATTACAGTAACTGCCATAGCGCTCGTCAGCTACACAGCGATGGCAGGGGTAATTGGAGCAGGAGGATTAGGAAACCTGGCTTACATGGAAGGTTTCCAGCGAAGCAGGAATGATGTCACTCTGATGGCAACCATTATTATTTTAGTCATCGTATTTTTGATTCAATTCATTGGCGATATCGTCACAAGAAAATTAGACAAAAGATAAGGGGAGAAAAACACATGAAAAAATGGCTTATTGTATTAGTAACTCTAACACTATCCGCAGTACTTGCAGCTTGCGGTACATCTGAAGACAAAACAGAAGGCGGCAAGGAAGAAAGCAAAAAGATTGTTGTTGGCGCATCAAATGTACCTCACGCAGAAATCCTTGAAGAAGCAAAGCCGCTTCTTAAAGAAAAAGGCTATGAACTCGAAATCAAAACATTTAACGATTATATCGTTCCAAACCAAGCTTTAGATTCAAAAGAACTTGACGCAAACTACTTCCAGCACATTCCTTACCTTGAGGCTCAAATGGCTGAAAATAACTATAAGTTCGAAGTAGCAGGCGGAATTCATATTGAGCCTATCGGCGTATACTCTAAGAAGTACAAGAGCCTTGATGACCTTCCAGAGGGAGCTCACATTATTATGAGCAGCTCAGTTGCTGACCATGGACGTATTTTGACAATGCTTGAAAAAGAAGGCTTAATTACTCTTAAAGAAGGCGTTGAAAAGGTAAAAGCGACAACAGATGATATTGCAGAGAACCCTAAAAAGCTGAAGTTTGACACTGAGTACGAAGCAGCCTTGCTTCCGCAAATTTTTAACAATGACGAAGGCGATGCAGTTCTGATCAACTCTAACTACGCAATCGATGCTGGTTTGAATCCATTAAAAGATTCTATCGCAATTGAAGAAAGTGATTCACCATATGTTAACGTGATTGCGGTTCGTGAAGGCGACAAAGACAAGCCAGCGATCAAAGCTCTTGTCGAAGTCCTTCACTCAAAAGAAATTCAGGATTTCATTCTTGAAAAATATGAAGGTGCTGTCGTACCGGTTAAAGAATAATAATGAAAAAAGCAGGCGGACAGCCTGCTTTTTCTTTTGTCTTTAGTTGATTATCATTCTAGTTTCTGTTTATTCTGTTGAATAACCCACTCCGAAATCTAACATACTAACCGAGAAAAAATAAGATAGGAGTGGAGACGATGGAACATCATTATGAACCCCGCAACTCAACAGAAGCTGCATTGCATGAATATAAACAAGGTCTTGGCGTTTTTACGCAAAAAATGCCTGAGCTTGCGAAACACTATAATGCTTTTACAGAAGTATGCTTTCAAGAGGGAACTCTTTCGCAAAAAGAGAAGCAGCTGATCGCTTTAGGGATATCTCTTTATTCTCAGGATGAGTACTGCATTATTTATCATCTAAAAGGCTGCCTTGACCAGGGAGCGACTGAGGAGCAAATATTAGAGGCAGTTGGCGTAACCGCAGCATTTGGCGGAGGTGCGGCAATGAGTCAGGCGGTCACTCTTGTCCAGGAAGCAATGGCTGAGCTTAATACTTTAAAACAATAAATCACTGGGATATAAACGAAAAAAAGACTGCAAATTCCAAGATAGGCTCTTAGCGGGAGGATTATAGAAGGATTGTAAGAATGAAAGAGCTCAGGACCTCTTAAGCCTTCATATTCCATCACATCCATATATTGACGGTTTATATCGCTTTGATAGTGGTAAACAAAAGGTGATAACATTGATTTAACAAAAAAATCGCTGATCAAAGCGAAAAACCGAAGGGATGATTCACAATTAGTACGCTAAAGCTGAACTACACAAGTGAAATGGAAAAAGCGATGCATGGAGCCCATGGAATTAGTTATGAGGTTTACAGCACGAACCATGATGCAAGGATGGAAGTTGAGAAGAAGCGTGAAAGAGACTATATCCAGAGCCAACGGATGGTCGCAGACCTTGAGCGAAGAGTCCACTCGTAAGATGGTATATATAAATAGAAAGAAACGAATGGGACCAGTGTGATTATCGCACTGGTTTCTTTATTATTTGCGAAGTGCAGCCCTGCTTGCTTGTACATTTTTTTCTTTTGTACGGTAAAAAATATAATGATGTGGGTGGCTGAGCGAAAGAACGGTAAATGAGGGATTGTTCTGTTAGATTATGATTTCAATTATTTACTGTAATTTTGTCGCCTGTCAGCTTTGCTGACAGGCGACGGGGGGAGTGTAAAGAAATAAAGTTAGCGTGGATTTTTGGCTCATTCCTTGTGAAGCTACCGCTTCACAAGCCTTTCAGCTTTGCTGAAAGGTTGCTGAGTGAAAAGGAAACGCTTTGAGCAAATACATTTGCTCTTTTCGTTTCCTCTTCACTCAGCAAATGAGCCAAAAATCAAGTGGGTTCGCCATCGTTCGATGAATTTCTTTCTGCTCTTAAAGAGTTGCTAACACTTTTCATTTGTTATAAGATTGTAATGAGAATAAAATGAGAATAGAGTTAAAGACCGCAATAGTCGGCTTAAAATCTTTTCTATATTGACGGAGGTATTATTATGGCAGGATCTGTATTATCAATTAAGGACCTTCACGTTGAGATTGAAGGTAAAGAGATATTAAAAGGTGTTAACCTTGAAGTTAAGGGTGGAGAAATTCACGCGATCATGGGACCGAATGGTACAGGTAAATCTACATTATCTTCTTCAATCATGGGACACCCTAAATATGAAGTAACAAGCGGTTCAGTTACGCTTGATAACGAGAACGTACTTGATATGGCAGTAGATGAAAGAGCACGCGCGGGATTGTTTCTTGCTATGCAATACCCAAGCGAAATCAGCGGTGTTACAAATGCTGACTTCTTGCGTTCTGCATTAAACAGCCGCCTTGGCGAAGGAAATGAAATTTCATTGATGAAATTCATCCGCAAAATGGATAAGCAAATGGAATTCCTTGAAATGGATTTAGATATGGCACAACGCTACCTTAACGAAGGTTTCTCAGGCGGAGAGAAGAAGCGTAACGAAATTCTTCAGTTAATGATGCTTGAGCCAAAAATTGCGATTCTAGATGAAATCGACTCAGGTCTTGATATTGATGCATTGAAGGTTGTTTCTAAAGGAATCAACGAAATGCGCGGCGAAGATTTCGGCTGCTTGATCATCACACACTACCAGCGTCTTCTTGACTATATCACTCCTGACTATGTGCACGTTATGATGCAGGGTCGCATCGTTAAGTCTGGCGGACCTGAGCTTGCACAGCGCTTAGAAGCAGAAGGATACGACTGGATTAAAAAAGAACTAGGCATCGAAGACGAAACAGTTGGGCAAGAAGCGTAAGCGTTGGGGGGATTTATAATGACGACGGAAACGAAATGGCCTTTTGACCAGGAGTACATCACTTCCTTCTCAAAAGAAATGAGCGAACCGGTATGGCTGACAGAACTTCGCGTTCAGTCTCTTGAAAAAGCTGGAGATCTTCCAATGCCAAGACCGGATAAAACAAAGATTGATAAATGGAATTTCACACAATTTGAAAAACTCCTTGTGAAAAGTGATGTTTTTTCTTCTATCAACGAACTTCCTGAAGAGGTAAAAGCACTAGTTGATCAGGAAGCAAAGGATAATAGCCTTTATGTACAGCGCAACAACAAACCTGCTTTCCTTCAATTATCAAAAGAAATGCAGGAGCAAGGCGTTGTATTCACTGACATTTTTACAGCGGCTCGTGAGTACAGCGATTTGCTGAAGAAATATTTCATGACTGCTGTGAAGTCTGATGAAAATCGTTTAACAGCTCTTCATGCAGCATTTGTTAACGGTGGAGCATTCCTATATGTTCCTAAAAATGTTCAGATTCAGAACCCGATTCAGGCGATTTTCCTGCATGATGATGCAGAAGCAAACCTGTTCAACCACGTTCTTGTTGTTGCTGAAGACAACAGCTCAGTAACATACGTTGAAAACTATATCTCAACTACTGGAAAAGTGAACGGCTTAGTCAACATTGTGACTGAAGCAATTGCTGGCCAAAATGCTAAAATCCAATATGGCGCAGTTGACACACTAGCTGCAGGTCTTACAACATACGTTAACCGCCGCGGAAAAGCAGGAAGAGATGCTCGCATCGAGTGGGCTCTTGGATTGATGAACGATGGCAACACGATTTCTGAAAACGTGACGAACCTTGTTGGTGACGGTTCTTACGGCGATACTAAGATGGTTATGGTTGGACGAGGAGAGCAAACTCAGAACTTCACGACAAGCATCATCCATTTTGGCAAGAACTCAGAAGGCTATATCCTTAAGCACGGCGTTGTAAAAGATAGTGCTACTTCGATCTTCAACGGGATCGGGAAGATTGAGCATGGTGCTTCTAAATCTAACGCAGAACAAGAATCCCGTGTTCTTATGCTTAGTGAAAAAGCACGTGGAGACGCAAACCCAATTCTTCTGATTGATGAAGATGATGTAACTGCAGGCCATGCGGCATCTGTTGGACGCGTTGATCCTTTGCAGCTTTACTACTTGATGAGCCGCGGTATTCCGAAGACTGAGGCAGAGCGCCTTGTCATTCACGGCTTTCTTGCACCAGTCGTAAACGAGCTTCCAATCGAGGGAGTTAAGAAGCAATTGGTGGAAGTCATCGAAAGGAAAGTAAAATAATGAACGCCCGCGAGATTCGTGAATTATTTCCGATTTTAAATCAGGAAGTCAATGGCAGCCCGCTAGTCTATCTGGACAGCGCGGCAACATCACAAAAGCCTGTGCAGGTAATTGAAGCACTGGACAAATATTATCGCGAATACAACTCTAACGTACACCGCGGAGTCCATACTCTTGGAACGAAAGCTACAGATGGTTACGAAGGGGCAAGGGAAAAGGTTCGTAAGTTCATTAATGCTAAATCAATCGAAGAAATTATCTTCACCCGTGGTACAACCACTGCACTTAACATGGTAGCTGCAAGCTATGGGCGTGATAACCTCAAAGAGGGCGATGAAATTGTCATCTCATATATGGAGCATCACAGCAACATCATTCCATGGCAGCAGGTTGCAAAACAAACGGGTGCTACATTAAAATATCTAGATCTGCAGGCAGATGGCACGATTTCTTTAGATACTGTAAGAGAAACAGTTACAGAAAATACGAAAATTGTATCGATCATGCAGGTATCAAATGTATTGGGTGTCATGAACCCAATCAAGGAGATTGCGGAAATTTCTCACCAGCATGGAGCAATCATGGTCGTGGATGGAGCACAAAGTGCACCGCATTTGAAGATTGATGTTCAGGATCTCAATTGCGATTTCCTCGCATTTTCTGGACATAAAATGTGCGGCCCGACTGGTATCGGTGTACTATACGGCAAGAAGGCACTTCTAGAAAAAATGGAGCCGGTTGAATTTGGCGGTGAAATGATCGATTTCGTTGGACTTTACGAGTCAACATGGAAAGAGCTGCCTTGGAAGTTCGAAGGCGGTACGCCGATCATCGCAGGTGCAATCGGTCTTGGTGCAGCGATTGATTTCCTTCAGGATATTGGTCTTGATAATATCGAAAAGCACGAGCATGCTTTAGCGGCTTATGCAATGGATAAAATGTCAGCGATTGAAGGCATGACAATCTATGGACCGAAGGAAGCTGGAAAGCGTGCAGGACTTGTAACCTTCAATCTTGAAGATGTGCATCCTCACGATGTAGCGACTGTACTTGATGCTGAAGGAATCGCCGTTCGAGCGGGCCACCATTGTGCACAGCCGTTGATGAAATGGCTTAAGGCATCGGCGACAGCACGTGCAAGCTTCTACCTGTATAACACGGAAGAAGATATTGACAAGCTGGTAGCTGGCCTTGTCAAAACAAAGGAGTATTTCAGCGATGTCTTTTAATAATTTAGATAACCTTTATCGTCAAGTTATTATGGATCACTATAAGAACCCTCGCAATAAAGGTGTTTTGGATGAAGGCAGCCTGACGGTCAACATGAATAACCCTACATGCGGAGACCGCATCCAGCTTACGATGAAAGTCGAAGACGGCAAGGTTACGGATTCAAAGTTTGAAGGGGAAGGCTGCTCGATTTCAATGTCCTCTGCTTCCATGATGACGCAGGCAATCAAGGGAAGAAGTGTGGAAGAAGCTCTTAAGCTTTCGAAGATTTTTTCTGACATCATGCAGGGTAATGAATATGATGAGGATGACCTTGACCTCGGTGATATTGAAGCTCTTCAGGGCGTTGCAAAATTTCCTGCAAGGATTAAATGCGCGACGCTTGCCTGGAAGGCGATGGAGAAGGGCCTGAAGGAAGAAGACAACCAATAGAAAATTCATATTATACACATATGGATTTTTAACAGAATAGTTTGCAGGGGATTGGCCTGCAGCAGCACAACAACAAAGCGGGGACCAAGTTTCCTGCTTTAAGAATGGAGGAATTCGACGATGGCTAAAAAAATGCCAGAGATCGGTGATTATAAATACGGTTTTGCCGACAAAGACGTTTCCATCTTCCGGTCTAAACGCGGTCTGACGCGTGAAATCGTTGAAGAAATTTCGAAACTTAAGGAAGAGCCGCAATGGATGCTGGACTTCCGCTTAAAGTCTCTTGAGCACTTCTACAATATGCCAATGCCTCAATGGGGCGGAGACATGGCTTCATTGAACTTTGATGAAATCACATATTATGTAAAACCTTCTGAGCGCTCTGAAAAATCTTGGGATGAAGTTCCTGAAGAAATCAAGGCGACATTTGATAAGCTTGGTATCCCTGAAGCTGAGCAAAAATACCTTGCAGGTGTTTCTGCGCAGTATGAATCAGAGGTTGTATACCACAACATGAAGCAAGAGCTTGAGGATCTCGGAATTGTCTTTAAAGATACTGATTCTGCTCTTAAAGAGAACGAAGATATCTTCCGTGAGCATTTTGGAAAAGTAATTCCTCCGACAGACAATAAGTTCTCAGCATTGAACTCTGCTGTTTGGTCTGGTGGATCTTTCATCTACGTTCCAAAGGGAATAAAAGTAGATACACCACTACAAGCTTACTTCCGTATTAACTCTGAAAACATGGGTCAGTTCGAGCGTACATTGATCATTGTTGATGAAGGCGCGCACGTTCACTATGTTGAAGGCTGTACAGCTCCTGTGTACACAACAAACTCACTTCACAGTGCAGTTGTTGAAATCATCATCAAGAAAGACGCATATTGCCGTTACACAACAATCCAGAACTGGGCAAACAACGTCTTCAACCTTGTTACAAAGCGTGCGGTTTGTGAAGCAAACGCAACTATGGAATGGATCGATGGCAACATCGGCTCCAAACTTACAATGAAATATCCAGCTGTCATCCTTAAGGGTGAAGGCGCTCGCGGTATGACATTGTCCATCGCGATTGCCGGTAAAGGCCAGCATCAGGATGCAGGTGCGAAAATGATCCACCTTGCACCAAATACGTCTTCAACAATCGTATCAAAATCAATTTCTAAGCACGGCGGAAAAGTAACATACCGCGGAATCGTCCACTTCGGACGCAAAGCCGACGGCGCCCGCTCTAACATTGAGTGCGATACGTTAATCATGGATAACAAGTCTACTTCAGACACAATTCCATACAATGAAATTCTGAACGATAACATTTCTCTAGAGCACGAAGCGAAGGTTTCCAAGGTATCTGAAGAGCAGCTATTCTACCTGATGAGCCGCGGAATCTCGCAAGAAGAAGCAACAGAAATGATCGTAATGGGCTTCATCGAGCCATTCACAAAAGAATTGCCAATGGAATATGCAGTTGAAATGAACCGCCTGATCAAGTTCGAGATGGAAGGTTCAATCGGTTAATGATAGATACGGGAATCCACCTGCCTCGGCAGGTGGATTTTTTTGTAAAAAATATAAATTCTGGTGTAGTTCGTAGAGATAGGCTATTAAAGTGTTGAGATTAATCCTGAAATTGTAGAGAATAGCAATTAAACTGTAGAAATTATTGCCGAAACCATAGAAATTAATTCTGAATTACCGTAGCTTTAAGTCTCAGGCCTTACTATGTGTGTTTCTTATGGGATTGAAAAGGGAATCAAAAATAGAAAAGGTCTCCACTTCTTGCTCAGGTGGACAATTATGCTATCATGAAAATAAATGGAGGTGCACAGATGATTATTGTTGGCTTAACAGGATGGGGAGACCATGACAGTTTATATGAAGGCAAGGTTGCCCCACGCGATAAACTCAAGGAATACTCCAGCAACTTTCCCGCAGTCGAGGTCGATGCCTCTTTTTACGCTGTGCAGCCTGTAAAGAATGCGGTTAGATGGGTAGAGGATACGCCTGACAATTTTCAATTCATTGTAAAAGCTTATCAGGGAATGACCGGACATCAGCGCGGTGAGATTCCTTTTAAAGATAAAAACGAGATGTTCAACGCTTATAAAGATTCGCTGCAGCCATATTTGGAAGCAAACAAGCATGGTATGACGTTATTTCAGTTTCCGCCATGGTTTGATTGCCGCCGTGAAAATGTCGAGTACCTGCGCTGGTGCCGAGAGCAGATGGGCGAAATTGATTGTGCGCTTGAATTCCGCAATCAATCCTGGTTCGAAGGCGATAGGCGTGAGAAGACGCTGGATTTCATGAAAACAGAAAATTGGATCCACAGCATTTGCGACGAACCACAGGCTGGAGAAGGATCGATACCGACTGTACTTGAGTCAACGGATTCGGAAAAAGTCCTTGTCAGGTTCCATGGCAGGAATGTTCATGGCTGGAACAAGAAGGGGAGAGGCCAGGACTGGCGTGAAGTCAGGTATCTGTATCGCTATAATGAGAGTGAATTGAAGGAATGGGCCGAAAATTTAAGGAAGCTTGACTCAGGCACAAAGCAGGTCTATGCTCTATTCAACAACAATTCAGGCGGAGATGCTGCTGATAATGCCAAGCAGATGCTAGACATATTAAATATTGAATACGCCGGACTGAACCCAAGGCAGCTTGATTTATTTTAGACCAATTTTAAACTCCATAAAATATAACTAGACCCCTTCCGAAAATAGGCAGGGGCACTTCATTTTAAAAGAGGATTGATGGTTTGATGGAAGAAGTAATTCACATTTACCATACGAATGATTTGCACAGTCATCTTGAGCATTGGCCAAGTATCCATAAACTCTTAGCTGAGCGGAGGACCTGGCATGAAGAGGCCGGTGATGAGGTGCTGATATTCGATATCGGCGATCACATGGACCGCTGGCATCCCCTCTCCGACGCGACCAGGGGAAAGGCGAATTGCCGGTTGCTGAATGAAGCGGGATACGACGCTGCAACAATCGGGAATAATGAAGGAATCACTCTTCCTTTTGAGGACTTGGATTCCATGTATCTTGAAAAATCATTCGAGATGCTCGTGGCAAATCTTTATAAGCCGGATGGAAGCAGGCCTTCATGGGCAAAGCCGTATCATGTATACATAAGTAAAAACGGTACAAAAATTGGTGTTATCGGCGTGACGGTGAACTTTGCGCGCTTTTACGAGCAGCTTGGCTGGAAGCTGGCTGATCCGATTGATGAACTTAAGAAATGTCTGGCGGAGCTTAAGGGGAAGACGGATATCATCATCCTTTTATCCCACCTTGGCATACATGATGATGAACTCATTGCCGGTATGTTTCCGGAAATCGATGTGATTCTTGGAGGGCATACGCACCACATTTTACACGAGGGAAAAGAAGTAGGATTCACCTTGCTTGCAGGAGCAGGCAAGCATGGCTTTTATACCGGCCATGTAACAGTGAAGGTCGACGAACACTCCAAGCAAATCATTAATAAAAGAGCGATCCTTTATGATATGAATGAGACAGAAAAAGTTGGAAATGAGCTGCAGCTGTCTGATGGGTATTACGCCGCAGGAAAAAGGCTAATGGCTAAAACGGTGGCAATGCTTCCAGAGGAATTAAAGACAGACCCGCTGGAACACTCAGCACTTTCCAAAATGCTGACTCAAGCATTGCGTGAATGGTGTGATGCAGATTGTGCATTCATAAATGCGGGAATGCTGCTTGGTGGCTTAAAAAGCGGGGCAATCTCGCAATTCGACTTGCTTGAAATTTGCCCTCATCCGATCAATCCATGCACCATTAGGCTTTCAGGAGCAGAGCTAAAGGAAGTGCTTCTGCAGACCCGTGATGAAAAGTGGCCGCATTTGCAAATAAAAGGTCTCGGGTTCCGCGGTACGGTTATGGGCGTGATGGAGTACGATGGTATAGAGTTCCGTAAAGAACGTAACGTACAGCAGATTTTGATAAATGGCGTACCACTCGAAACAAAAAAGCACTATGTTTTAGCGATACCGGATATGTTTACGTTTGGAAGGTTTTTTCCGGAAATTTATCGAGCTGAAAATAAGAGGTACTGGCTGCCGGAGTTCTTGCGGAATTTACTCGAATGGAAACTTTCATCTATCTATAAATAAGGACTTTGCAGCTTATTGGAACAATTAATTGACGATTTTTCGCACTTCAATGTTCCAATGCTGCTTATTGGAACAACGAGATGACGATTTTTTGCTCTTCAATGTTCCTATGCGGCTTATTGGAACAA
>NZ_JBALSS010000005.1:187741-198912 GCF_036967045.1 Bacillus sp. JJ1609
TGCGGCTTATTGGAACAACTCGGAGACGAATTTCTATTATGAATTGTTCCAATTGTAAAATCATTTCAACTTGATGAATATTTTCAGAAAGAGAGTCCCATAGACAACAACGAATTTTACGAAAAGCCCCTTTGTAGACATCAATCTTTAATCAAAATATCACGCTTTTTCCCTTCCCTTCATAGAGTGTTATTGGATGGATGGAAGGAGAGTGTGTTCATGATCGAAATGTCACCGATTGAGATAGAAGGCAGAACTTTTTTATGCATTACCGTCAGATTGCCTAAAACAAATTTGCTTGTAGTTACAGGAGATAGAGGCTATATTATGTGCGGCGCTCTGGATGTCGCGCTTCTGAATGAAAAGCTTAAGAGCAGGAAAGTCATTGCCGGCAGAGCCGTTGGCGTTAAAACTATTGAAGAATTGCTTGAAGCCCCACTGGAGTCAGTTACTTTTGAAGCAGAGAAAATGGGGGCAATTAAGGGCATGGTCGGCAAGGAAGCTTTGCTGCTCATGAATTAAAGACAGCCGGGTTAGGCTGTCTTTTTGCTATGAATTGAAGAGTATCTCGATCTTTACATTAAATGATCCTATTATTATTTTCCCAATGTAAAAATATTCATAATACCATAACCATTCGATAAATGGATGTGTTAAAATGTAAGAAATAATTGTCGTATTATGTAAAATTTTCTTGCTGGACAATAAGGCTTCGTTCGGATTCTAATGCGAAAAACACCCATTCGAAAACAGCCTATAACAAACAGATAAAGTGGGAATTGACATGAGACTGGTAGCCACCACTTCAGTGAATGAAGGAGCTTTACTTGGAAAAGCCATTTATAATGACCAGGGGCAGATTCTTTTAAACGTGGGAGCGCGGCTTGAGAGGAAAATCCTCAACCGGTTATTAGAATTTGGTATTGATTATCTTTATATAAAGGATCCTGATACTGACGACCTTCTCCTTTCAAATTCGATATCTGATGGATTGCGTGTGAATGCCATCAAATCGATTGGAGAGACATTTAAGCAAATCCAAACTGATACAAATATTTCGCATTCCTTTGTGCTTGAAAAATCGGCAAGGAAGTTCAAAAAATTGATTAGTATTTTACTAGATGAACTTCAAACGAGCAGGGAACTGCTCAATATGCTTTCGGATGTTTTCATGCACGATCACTATATTTTTTCGCACTCTCTTAATGTAACTCTATATGCTCTGGCAATCGGAATTGAGATGAAACTGACTCCAAAGGAACTGGAGCAGCTCGGACTTGGAGCGATTTTGCATGATGTAGGCAAAATGAAGGTTCCAGAAGAAGTTCTGACAAAACCTGGACGGCTGACAGGGGAAGAATTCCAGGTCATAAAGGCACATGCGGAGGACGGTTTCCAGCTGCTTCGCAATATCCCAACGGTTCCATTAATTGTTGCCCATTGTGCCTACCAGCATCACGAGCGCCTGAATGGTTCGGGTTATCCCCGCGGATTGAAAGGCGATGAGATTCACCTGTTTGGACGGATTCTTGGGGTTGCGGATGTATTTGATGCTGTTACGTCAAACCGAGTTTACAGACCAGCTATGCTGCCGCATGAAGGTCTGGAAATCCTATATTCGGGTTCAGGAACTCTTTTTGACCCCAGGGTGGTCGATGCTTTTCGCAGAGCTGTAGCCATCTATCCTATTGGCTTGACTGCCATTTTAAGCGATGGACGGAAAGGGGTAGTCGCTGCACAGAATCCAGGACTGAGCGAACGGCCGGTTGTCAGGATCCTTGAGGAAAATGGCCTGCGGGTCGCCCCTTACGAAATAGATCTTAAGACTAATTTATCGTTGATGATTGTAAGCTGTGACACAATTCTAAAGTATGAGTACGCCAACAATTATTAGTTTTTTAGGCTAGTTCCCCCCTTCAAAGCATACATATAGCTTTAGAGGGGGGATTTGTTTTGGCAAAATTCGGCCGGCGGCTGCCTCGGAAAGGACCTTTGCCTTTCAGGTATGTGTTCCTGCTGACATTCGTCTTTTTTTCCTTTTCAACAGCAGCGGGACTGTGGATTATAGATAAGGGGATCGAGCCTACTCTTATGAGCTATGCGGAATCTCAAACAAGAAAAATCGCCACGCTCGTGATTAATAAGGCGATCAATAAAAAAATCGCCAATGGTATGGATATTGATAAGGTGATAGAATTTGTGCCGGTAGATGGAGGATCTTCTACAGTAGTGAAATTCAATACTGAGATCATTAATCGTGTAAAAGCAGAAACGACTAACCTTGTGCAAATGAATTTGAAGGAAGCTGAACGAGGGAATCTCGCATCGCTTGAAATGCTCTCAGACATAGAGATTGTCACTGATGAAGAAGATAAGGAAGAAGGAATCATCTATTATGTTCCTTTAGGGCAAGCCACCAATAATGCGCTTTTAGGGAATATGGGTCCGATGATTCCCGTAAAATTCAATGCCATTGGTGATGTAACAGCTGATATTGTATGGGAAACAGAAGAACATGGAATCAACAACTCACTGGTGAATGTTTCCGTAAGGGTAAAGGTCAATGTTCAAATTATTATCCCGTTTGCAACTGAAATTGCTACAGTTCAGGAAGATATTCCAATTGGCAGTTTCTATTACCCTGGAAAGGTTCCGCAATTTTACAATGGCGGTGGTGGCTCTTCTCCGGCAATTGAATTGCCAGGAGAATAAAGTGGTTTTTTCATTGCATATATACTTCATTAAACTAAGAAAGCAGGATTACGGAAAGAAATCCATCTTGCAGAATAACAATTTGCTGTCTGGCTGCAGACAGCTTTTTTTTATTTAACTGTAGTGCTATTGAGTTTGTAAAAGCACTTTATCATGGAATCTAATAAAAAACTGAAAAATCACTATTATTGAAATAATATTTTGACAATTGAAAAATAACTGGCTATACTAATTTTATGTCGAAATATCTGAAAATATAAAACTTTCTAATTCATCAATAATTTATGGTGGTTAGAAAGAAAGGGGGATGCAACATGGAAAATCGTCCACAATGGGGAACACGGGCGGGATTTATTCTTGCAGCAATCGGATCTGCAGTCGGATTGGGAAATATCTGGCGCTTTCCAGCAGTAGCGTATGAAAATGGAGGAGGAGCGTTCTTCATCCCTTATTTATTCGCATTGCTGACAGCAGGTATACCGCTGCTTATTATGGAATTTACAATCGGGCACAAGTATAGAGGTTCATCACCATTATCATTAGCGCGCATGAACAAAAAATGGGAATGGCTAGGCTGGTGGCAAGTTGCCGTTTCATTCGTAATTTCTACCTATTATGCGGCTATCATTGCATGGTCTGGTTCATATGCATTTTTCTCATTCGGTGAGAAATGGGGGAAGGATCCGGAGGGCTTTCTTTTCGGAAGCTATTTGAAGCTTGCTGAAACTCCAGGAGATATTGGCGGGATTGTACCAGGAGTATTCTGGCCAATGGTTCTTGTTTGGGGAATTACGTTCCTTGTTCTTTTGAAAGGTGTTAAGAAAGGTATCGAAGTAGCAAATAAAATCATGATACCGACTCTTGTTGTTCTTTTCATGATCATCGTTGTCAGAGCCTTGACACTTGAAGGAGCTGCACAGGGTCTTGACGCTTTCTTCAAGCCGAATTGGGAAACAATTGCAGATCCAAAAGTTTGGGTGGCGGCCTACGGCCAGATTTTCTTCAGCTTATCAATCGGTTTTGCTATTATGATTACTTATTCAAGCTATCTTCCTAAGAAAACAGATTTAACAAACAGTGCATTTATCACTGGTTTCGCAAACTCTGGCTTTGAGCTTTTAGCAGGTATCGGGGTATTCGCTGCATTAGGTTTCATGGCTAACCAGGCAAACGTTCCTGTAAGTGAAGTTGTAGCTGGCGGTGTTGGATTGGCCTTTGTTGTATTCCCGCAAATTATCAGTGAGTTCCCGGCTTTCAATGGATTCTTTGGCTTCGCGTTCTTTACATGTCTTGTGCTTGCAGGCTTAACTTCATTAATCTCAATCGTGGAAACTTACGTTGCTGGTGTACAGGAAAAGTTCAAGGTCAGCAGAACGAAAGCAGTTCTAATTGGAGGCGGATTATCCGCTTTAAT
Source organism: Bacillus sp. JJ1609 (assembly GCF_036967045.1). Classification (NCBI taxonomy): domain Bacteria; kingdom Bacillati; phylum Bacillota; class Bacilli; order Caryophanales; family Bacillaceae; genus Bacillus; species Bacillus sp. JJ1609. The sequence goes on from NZ_JBALSS010000005.1 coordinate 191,868, forward strand.
TTCAATCCTGATTGCAACTAAAGGCGGTTTATACTTCCTTGATGCGGCAGACTATTTTATCAATCAATTCGGTGTAGCATTGGCAGGACTTATCGAAGTTATCGCTGTTGCATGGGTAATGAAAGAATTAAAGAATCTTCAGAAGCATACAAACGATATTTCAGATGTAAGTATCGGTGCATGGTGGAGAATTTGTCTTGGTGTGATTACTCCGATCGTCTTGGGCTACATGATGGTACAAAATATCATTACAAACATAAAGGAGAATTATGAAGGCTATCCAACTAGCTTCCTGCTTTACACCGGATGGGGAGTGGCAATTGGAGCGATTGTCCTAGGATTCGTCTTTGCGGCAATTAAGTGGGATAAGGATATTTCAGTTTCCTCTAAGGGGGTTTCACAATAATGTCAGGCAGCGCTATTGCAATGATGCTTATCGGTATGGTCATTATTTGGGGCGGCTTAGGAGTAAGTGTTGCTATTGCCGTGAAAAAAGGAAGAGACTCAAAATAATATGCAAGGAGGGCTGCCACCGGCAGCCCTCTTATTTTTTCTTCAATCTGGCTCGTTCCTGTCTTGCCCACATTTTCAAATGAGGGTATGGATCAAAGGACCATTCTGTATAGCCATTATCCTTATACATTCCATAGTGCAGGTGGGGAGGGAATTTCCCGGACGTTCCAGGAGGTCCATATCCAGAGCTGCCTACACCTCCGATGACAGTTCCAGGTTCAACGATTTGACCGACCTTCAGATCCTTCGCAAATCCGCTTAAATGAGCGAAATAATGGTAGGTGTTATTGATATCGCGAATACCTACCCGCCAGCCGCCATATTTGTTCCAGCCCTTCATCTCTACGATTCCATATCCTGTCGCGCGGACAGGGACACCATAGCCCGCAAAAATATCGGTGCCTTCATGAATCCTTCTTCCGCCCCAGCCCCGGGCATCGCCCCATGTATTGTTGTAGCTATGGTTGCTTCTCAAAGGCAGCGGGAAGGAATGGGTATCAAGGTCAAGCCTGCCAAAATGTCTGTAAACCATAGCTTTTCCTATGATGATCCCCACTGTTTTATCACGCTTATAGTAATTCCAAAGACCAATTTTAATGTTTTCCTGATCAGTCCCGAAATGAAGGAGGTATTGAGCAAAAGCCTGCAGTACATCCTCGTCGTCCCTTAGGCTTGCTTTACCGTCACCGTTGCCGTCAAAACCTATTCCATTGAAAAATTGAATGGAGACTGGATTGTTATCTTCTAAGTTGGGATTCAACAATCCTGCCCATTCTTCAGGTTTAAAATAAACCCCAGCAATTCCCTCCGCTTTTGGCAAATCCTTTCGCGCCTGGCGGACATTTCTCTCATACTGGTCTACTGCGGCAATATAGTACCAGGGAATATGGGTAACAGCTTCTACACGGGTATATAATTCCATTCTTTTTTTATAAACATCCTCATCCTGCTCGGCTGCTGATACCTTCTCAACAGAGAGGGCAGGGCATAATAAAAAAAGAGCGATAACTGCATAAAGGAATTTCACCGTAATCCTCCCTTCAGATTTTGCTCCATTAGTGTCCAGCTTCAGTGGCTAGTTTGTTATGTCCATGATGCTTCCAAGGGTCCCTTTTTCATGGACTGGCCAACGCACTTACGCTTTTCTTGTTATAGTTTGTGATGAAGGGGATTTTTCATAAATATCAAATAATGGTAATCGCAAAGCTAACGTACTTGTCGTGTGTTTTTCATTATGTTAAAGTGACATCAGAAGCTGTAAATCGGCCTTGATTTTTTCATGGTGTTCTTGATGTAGTGCAGCAGGAATGGAGTGAAATTATGAGCAAAAAAGAGGTACAGAGAAAGCCTGAATGGCTGAAAATAAAATTGAATACGAACGAAAATTATACTGGCTTGAAAAAAATGATGCGTGAGAAAAGCTTACATACTGTATGTGAAGAAGCGAAATGTCCAAATATCCATGAATGCTGGGCCGTAAGAAGAACTGCTACTTTCATGATCCTGGGTGATGTATGTACACGTGCATGCCGTTTCTGTGCGGTTAAAACTGGCCTTCCAACTGAACTTGACTGGCAGGAACCAGAACGAGTAGCTGATTCAGTAGTACTTATGAACCTGAAGCATGTCGTTGTTACAGCTGTAGCGAGAGATGATTTGAAGGATGGAGGAGCGGCTGTCTTTGCTGAAACAGTAAGAGCCATTCGCAGAAAAAATCCTTTTACTTCAATTGAAGTATTGCCTTCCGACATGGGCGGTGTTTTGGAAAACCTTAAGACATTAATGGATGCTAGACCAGATATCCTTAACCATAATATTGAAACAGTTAAACGTCTGACTCCAAGAATCCGTGCGCGTGCTACATATGAACGGTCACTTGAATTCTTGCGCCGGGCAAAACAGCTTCAGCCAGACATCCCGACAAAATCCAGCATCATGGTTGGACTTGGTGAAACAAAGGAAGAGCTAATTGAAGCGATGGATGATTTGCGCGCAAACAACGTGGATATCCTTACCCTTGGACAATATCTGCAGCCTTCTAAAAAACATCTTGAGGTTGTAAAGTATTATCATCCGGATGAATTTGCCGAACTCAAAGAAATTGCCCTGCAAAAAGGCTTCAGCCATTGTGAAGCAGGTCCATTGGTTCGTTCTTCCTATCATGCTGACGAGCAGGTAAATTCTGCAGCGAAGCATAAACAGGAGCTTGCTGAGCAAGAGGCTCAACAGGCATAATATCTTCTAAATATGGTAAAAATAAAGAGTTCAGCCTGAAGCTGAACTCTTTTTCCATATTATTTCCCTTTTTTCATCTGTGTAGAAATGTCGTCTTTATCCATTTTTTCATTCATTTCGCCTTCAGCTTCACCGTTGGCATTTTCTCCTGTGCTCATCGGCCTTCCTTGTGGAGATTTGAGCATTTGTTTAATGACACCGTCTATCATCGTGTCTACATCCCGACTGTCTGTGTCCAGAGATGCAAAGTTCTCTACATCTTTGCGAAGGCTTGGATCATCAGATACATAAACATGGAACCAGCGAGGAACAACAGACATTGCCATCCTCTTCACCTGGTCGGCAGTTTCAAACCGGTCATTTGAGTCTGTTTGATAGACAATCAGTACTTCTTCATCTGTAACCAATGTTGAGACATCATCTACATTCTGGACCATCGTGCTGTAACGTCCAATCATGTCAGCCATTTTTTCCCGGTCGATTGCCTGGTACACATCCATGTTATTGTCTGTTCCCATAACGCCAGTTTTTTGGTGGCGGACATAGCCAAAGTCTTCACTTGTATCTTTTAATCCTTTGCGTCCATCTTCATTATATAAATCAGGGCGCTGGTCGTTTACATTAAGAGTATGGCCACTCTGCCGGTAAATACCCGTTTTGCCGTCGCCATCCCCAGGTGATGCATTGTCATTAGCACATCCAGTCAGTGCAGCTGCACCGCAAATACCGAGAGCAATAATTGCCTTTTTCAACTTAAAACACCTCCTATTGATTAGAATGGCTCTGATTTTATTTTTTTTGCTTAGTAATTGATGGGGAATCAGTTATAATTTAAATAAGAGACTTTGGGATCAAAAATTAATGACGGAAAATCAGCAATGAAAAAGAGGTGTACCAATGATTTGCATCAATAATCTGTGCTATGAAATTGTTGACGAAGCACGTGACGGTTTCAATGAGGAAGCCTTTCGTGCAAGATACAGCGACATCTTAACAAAGTACGACTATATTGTTGGCGACTGGGGATATGGCCAATTAAGGCTCAGGGGATTTTTCGACGACCAAAACCAAAAGTCAACATTTGATACGAAAATCAGCACTGTCAGTGAGTATCTGTATGAGTATTGCAACTTTGGGTGTGCCTATTTCGTTGCGAAAAAGGTTGCCAAGCAGAACGTAAGCCAATAAAAGAAGAGGACCTGATTTTTTATCAGGTCCTCTCAGACTGTAGACAAACTCGATGAAAGCGAGCATGTCTACAGTTTTTTTATCATGGTTGGGCAGTAAAACCAGGTCTGTTGATTTCCATTCCAGACGCTTCGCTTTCCGCGGGGCTGGCNNTGCGCCCGCAGGACATTGATTTGCTACCTCGAACCTGCCCACGCACGATGGAAATGCGTTAGCATTTTCGGAGGAGTCTAAGCGTCTTCCATTCCAATCAACAGGTGTCAATAACTGATCTGTGAACTGTATCTTTGTCGACAAGCTCAGAGGACCTGATTTTTTTATCAGGTCCTCTTTTTACGTGATGTTATTAAGCGATGACCGCTGAAGCTTCTCTTATCATTAACTGTATGGCGGCTGCTCACTTTCATTCGGATCGTCATGGGTTGGATGTGCCCCTGCTTCCTTGCGCGGCATCCCTTGATGAAGTGATTTGAATTCATAGTTGAAATTGCTGTAGGATCGCTGGCCTTCTTTCCATGGTGTACTCTTGCCTGTTACAGGCTCATGCTTCCCAATTGGCGACCCATAGGGTCCGTCTGGCAAATCCTCAGCCGTTATATAATTCCTTTGTTTTTCTACATTGGAAAAATCAGAGTATAGTTCACGGTGTTCTTTGCTCATGAATTTCACCCTCTTTGCTTGTTGTCTTGTTAGTATTTCATTGAAAGGACAAAACAAACAAAGAAGTTAGTGCCATAACTATATCAGCTGGCGCAAGAACGAGCGAAGTTCCTCTGCATCTTCTTCCGATAGGTTGTAGGCATACTCTAAATAGCCTTCTTCATCCAAATCATCCTGGCCGATGATCGCGAATTTGCTCCCCTGGATATCCAGGACGATGCTTTTCCCGTAATAACGGCTTGTCTGGATAATAGCAAGGTCAAAGCGCTGGTTTTCACCTAAAAAGCTTACGTAACGTGTTTTTGTATCTTCTGTATCATCATATAGAAAAAAACGTTCTTCTGTCATTGTGATCCTCCTAATTAGCTGTCCCATATATGTAATTTGTTTATTTTTCCCACTTCAATAATGAGTGGGGATCAATCTTCACTCACCATCTTACCAGAAAACAGATAATTTCTGAATTTATCTGAAAAAACAAAAATATTTCGCAATACTATATAGGAAAAAAGCTCTATTTTTAAGAAATATGGTACAATTAAGAAAAAGTTCCAGGCATCTTCTGAGAGGATTGAAACCTATGGCCCGCCGCATTACTAGCATTTTAGACAACCTGCTTGGTTGGGGAAAAATAATGTTGCCTCATTCATCTATATGCTATTACCCTCCTCAGTTCATATTGCGGAACCCTGTCGTTTCAGGGGTGAAAAAAGCATTGAGCGATGGGTGTGAAGTAGCAGTAATAGCCTATACCAACAAGAATCAACGTGAGCTTGCTGCCCAGCTTGGTGAAGATAGCTGGAAATATTTTAAGGCTTTGAAGAGACACTTTAAAACAGTCATTGAAGAAGAAATTGAAAAGCAGGACATGATAGTCTTGCATGATTACTATAGCGACAGCCTAAGTCTGTTTATAAGGATCGACCACAACAGGCACTGTATATCGGAAATCGATACGAAAATGAAGAAGATACTCAGGGAAGCAGAAAGCAGGCTTTTCCATGAGTATCCTACTGTGCAGCCAGTTTTTGATACAGGCTATATTTTTATTGATAAGTCGGTTGGTTCTATACATGAAGCCGTGTTAAGGGCCCATCAGCAGGCCTTCGCGATGGCAGAGAAAAGAATTCAATCCGAATTTAATGAAATGGTTTATGAAATGAACAAAATCATATCACAAAGAAAAATCAAGCTTCTCGCACAGCCGATCATCGATGTTGCCTCAAAGGAAATCAGGGCATGGGAAATGCTGACGCGCGGACCCGAGGGAACGGCACTGGAAACTCCATTACAGCTGTTTTCGGTAGCTAGACAGACAAACAAGCTGTATGAGCTGGAAATGATTGTACTCAGCAAGACGCTAGAACAAATTACTTTGACAGGCTGCACGCATGATATTTTTATTAATTTTACACCGATCACACTTGGTAATTCACGATTTGTCCGTGACTTGAAGACAATGATGCAATCATACAAAAACATCAAGCCGAGCCAGATCACATTTGAAATTACCGAGAGAGACTCGATTGAGGGAATCGAAAATTTTATCTATAATATAAAGGTATTAAGAGGTATGGGGATCAAAATTGCGGTTGATGATACAGGAGCAGGCTACGCAAGCTTAAATACCATCAGTGAAATCATGCCGGACGTCATAAAAATCGACCGGTCTGTCATTCAGAACATTGATAAGAATTCCGTTAAGGAGTCAATGCTGAAAGGTTTACTGCTCGTAGCTAAGGAGGCAGGTTCCATTGTCGTAGCCGAAGGGATCGAGAGTGAAGAAGAGGCCTCTGTTCTATCAAGGAATAAGGTTGAATTAGCACAAGGTTACTTTTATGCCCGTCCTGGATTACTCAAAACCGTCTAGCATCTGTATGAGGTGATAAGAATGTACTTTGTTGACAGAGAACAAATCGAAACAACATTGCAATTTTTAGAAACGCAAATTAATTTCTTCGAAACACATGATTCCTGGGAAACGCCTATGGAAAAGGCGGCACTTGAACGCCTGGCACACACCATGATCGAAGCTGTGCTTGATGTTGGAAATGCCATGATCGATGGTTTCATCATGCGAGATCCGGGAAGCTATGAAGACATCATTGATATTTTGGATGATGAGAAAGTCGTTACTGCAGAAATGAGTGAAGGCTTGAAAAAGATTGTTCTGTTCAGAAAGATGCTTGTACAGCAATACACAGCAGTTGACCATGACGCATTAAAAGCGTCATTTGCAGCAGAGCTTCCGCTATTGAAGCTTTTTTCTGGAAAAGTACGAGAATACTTAACCAATGAACTAGGCCCCGTATCAGCTTTTAAAAAGTAGTATTATAAGGGGAGACCGTAAGCAGCGGTCTCTTTTTCCATTTGTTTAGGAAGAAAGAAACTCGATTTGCAACCGTGCCTTAGGAAAAAGAGAGTTATGGCGAAGCTTACGAGAACAACT
>NZ_JBALSS010000006.1:0-23598 GCF_036967045.1 Bacillus sp. JJ1609
TAATGGCTGTTCTTTTTTTTGTGTTTTTTAGCAAATGTAGTATAACAGCTGACACAATAGCTAAAATAATATTTTTAATAACTGAGCTTATCTTAGTTACGATTAGTTCTTTTGCTCTATGGGTTACTTCGCTTAGGTTATTTACTGTGGACATTGTTTCATTTTACGAAACAAAAAAAGGACCATTTCAGTCCTTTGTAAATTTAATAGCTATTCACTTTATAAAGTTGAAGTCAGCTTTTCATTTTTAACTTCGAAAATAAACTCTTTATATACGTGATCTCTGCCGCCATTTTCTTCATACCAATTTTTAATGCGGGAGACATGTTCTTTGTCGCCTCTGAGTCGCGCTTCTATTTCCAGGTACTCTTCATAGCTATCATATTCCCATATAGCAAATATCTCATTAGTAGACTCACTGTGAGGCAACATCCATCTTCCAACTAACCGTGATCCGTGTTTAAGTTGATTAGGCAGATTGATTTCATTAAAGAGCTTATTAAATGTAGCTGCGAATTCATTTTTGACAATGTAATGCTTTCTTCTGTAAAACAAACCTAACGCTCTCCCTTCAATCAATTCTTCTCGATTGCTGCTATTAATACTTCAACACCTTGCGCTTTTAACAGATCAACCTGTTCGCCGGTGGTTTCTTCATCGGTTATGATGATATTTAGTTTTTTTACTGGGTACATTCCGGAAAACATATCATTGCCTATTTTGAAATGCTCTACTAAAGCAACGACCTTTCTGGAATTGTTATAAACGGTTTTATGAAAAACTGCTACTTCCGGTGTCGCTGTGCTCAACCCTTTTGCAGAAAGGGCACCAGCAGTTGCGAAGCATAGGTCCACGGTAAATTGGCGGGCAAAATCGGTGGCTAAAGCATCTGTGATATTCCCTGAGTTTTTTACTTGGCCTCCTATGATATATGTTTGTATATTGTCAGAATTTCTGAGATGATAAGCGATTTCTACAGAGTTTGTCAGGACGGTAAATGGGATTTCCTTCGGCAGGTATTTAAGCATGACATAGTGTATCGCAGCCCCGCCAATGAAGACAGTCTGGTTATCCTTGATGTAAGAGACCGCCAGTTTAGCAATCGCGTTTTGATATTCGCTTCCTTCCCCGTAACGTATAGAGGGCGGCCGGGCCATCATTCTTACGTTGGTGACTGGTATAGCTCCGCCATGGGTTCTTTTTAAAAGACCTTGCTCTTCCATAATCGATAAGTCTCTTCTGATTGAATCAATCGACATCTCGAATTTACTTGCCAGATCCTTCGCCAAAACCCGGCCACTTTGCTCAAGCATCTTCAATATTTCTTGTCTTCTCTCATCTGAAAACATATTTTTCACCTCGACTGTTAAATTATGGTGCTTTTCTGTATTATTTCATGTTCATGCATGTTTAGTCAATAATTTATTCTTTTATATTCATGTTTATTCTGTTTTTATCCGTAATTAGTGGACAGCTCGTTTGCTGAAAAATAATAAAGTTTCAAAAATCGCTATAGAGGAAAACCTTTAAGAAAACAGATCTTTTTCGTTATTTTTATGAACTTCCTTTACAACCAGAATGATTAATGGGAACATTAATGCTTATTAGAAGATGTCTGGAGGTTTTTTTATGCTGGAGAATAGTTTTGTCATGGTTGCCATCATCTTAATAATCAATATTGTGTATGTGTCATTTTTTACGATCAGGATGATTCTGACGCTAAAGGGTCAGCGATATCTTGCTGCGGGGCTTAGTACGATTGAAGTCGTGATATATGTTGTCGGGCTTGGGCTGGTGCTCGAAAATTTGAATGAGATACAGAACCTGATTGCCTATGCAGTCGGTTATGGAATAGGTGTTATTGTTGGGATGAAGATTGAAGAGAAGCTGGCGCTTGGTTATATTACTATTAATGTGATTACTAAGGAGTATGATCTGGATCTTCCGAAGGTATTACGGGAAAAAGGATACGGTGTTACAGATTGGGCTGCTAATGGGCTGGAAGGAGATCGGATGGCGTTACAAATTCTAACGCCAAGGAAGTATGAGCTGAAATTGTACCAGACCATCAAGGAATTGGATCCGAAGGCATTTATCATTGCCTATGAACCTAAATCAATTCACGGCGGTTTTTGGGTTAAATCGGTACGGAAAGGGAAGTTGTTTTCATGAGCAAAGATACCAAAAAGAAAAGAATGTATGAAGTCGGCGAGAATGAATCAATCGATGAATGCCTTAATAGAATGAAAAAAGATGGATATGGTCCTGTTCGTAGGATGGAGAAGCCAATCTTTAAGGAAGTTGAGAAGAATGGCTCCGTCGATTACGAGCCAGCTGGAAGGCAGATTATCTTCGAAGCAAGGCCAGTAGAGTAAAAATGCATTGCTTTACCACATTAACGCACCGGGGGTCTGACCCCCAGTGCGTTAATGTGTTAAAGGCGAACAATTATATTAAAATCACTTTAAATGTTCGATTATTAATTGACAAGGGTTCGAAATAGTTGTTAATATGGAGTTGTTGATAGCGAATAGTTTTTCCCTCGTATAATAATGGGAATATGGCCCATGAGTCTCTACCTGGTTACCGTAAATGACCGGACTATGAGGGAAAGTAGTTTCGAAGTGAAGGGAACAGGAATCATATTCTTTTGAGTATCGATTTCTTTGCGCATGCACCCGGACAGACTACTTTCTCTTCTGTATGTAGAGGGAGTAATCTATCCGGGTTTTTTGTTTTGATACTCCACACAGGGAGGTTAGATAAATGAGTACATCTGTTGCAGTCATTATGGGGAGCAAATCGGATTGGGAAACAATGAAGCATGCGTGTGACATTCTGGATCAATTGGAGATTTCTTATATAAAGAAAGTGGTTTCAGCCCATCGTACGCCAGACTTAATGTTTGAGTTTGCAGAGGGTGCAAGAAAGGAAGGAATTAAGGTAATCATCGCTGGAGCAGGCGGTGCGGCCCATTTGCCAGGTATGGTTGCGGCAAAGACAACACTGCCGGTCATCGGGGTGCCTGTCCAGTCGAAGGCGTTGAATGGCCTTGACTCATTGCTTTCGATTGTCCAGATGCCGGGCGGTGTTCCGGTAGCAACGGTTGCAATCGGTAAAGCAGGCGCCACAAACGCTGGTCTTTTGGCGGCACAGATCCTTGGTGCTTTTGACAGCGATGCAGCTGATAAGCTCGAGAGGTTAAGGGAAGAAACAAAGATGTCGGTGATGGAAAGCAGTGATGAGCTTGCCTAAATTGATTTTACCAGGCCAGACAATCGGGATCATAGGCGGAGGCCAGCTTGGCAAAATGATGGCTCTGTCAGCAAAAGCGATGGGGTTTCGGGTAGCTGTGCTCGATCCGACAGAGGACTGCCCATGTGGTCAGGTGGCAGATGAGCAGATTGTCGGCGGCTATGATGATCTTGAAAAAATAAAGCAGCTTTCCGAAATCAGTAATGTCATCACCTATGAATTTGAGAACATCGATGCGGATGCGCTTGAATGGCTGAACAAAAATGCTTATGTACCGCAGGGTACTGAATTGCTGAAGGTTACTCAGGACAGGATAGAAGAGAAGCGACATATCCAGGAAGCTGGTGTAAGAGTAGCACCATATGCGGTCGTTACAAAGACAGTGGACGTTAGTGCAGGCATAAGTGAGCTTGGTTTGCCGGCAGTCCTTAAAACAGCAAGAGGCGGTTATGACGGCAAAGGACAGCTTGTAATCAGAGCGGCAGAGGATATCGCAATCGCTGAAACTCTTGTCAGTCAAGGACCTTGTGTTATGGAAAAATGGATTTCTTTTGAAAAAGAGATTTCGGTGATCATAACACGCAGCACTGCAGGTGAGACTACTGTTTTTCCAGTAGCGGAAAATATCCATAAAGACAATATCCTACATCAGACAATCGTGCCGGCTCGAATTAGCAAGCTGGCTGAAGAGAAGGCGGTTGAGGCAGCAAAACAGATTGCAACGGCCCTTGATTTGACTGGGACACTTGCTGTGGAGATGTTTTTGACCCAGGATGATGAGATTTACATAAATGAACTCGCACCGAGGCCGCATAACTCTGGGCATTACACGATTGAGGCGTGTGAAACCTCACAATTTGAGCAGCATGTCAGATCGGTTTGCGGCTGGCCGCTAGGCAGCACCAATTTGCTTAAACCAGCTGTGATGGTGAATATCCTTGGTGAGCACCAGCAGCCATTGCTAGACAGAATCACGGCATTACAGGATTGGAAAATCCACTTATACGGCAAGAAGGAAGCGAATCATAAACGGAAAATGGGGCATGTGACCCTTTTGCGAGAATCAGTAGAGAAGGCGCTGGATGAGGCTGAGCAGAGCGGCATCTGGGAAAGCGCGGCAGAATTGATTGGAGGACATAAGAGATGATAGATCGTTATACAAGACCTGAAATGGGAGCAATTTGGACTGAGGAGAACCGTTTTAAAGCATGGCTGGAGGTTGAGATCTTAGCATGTGAAGCGTGGTCTGAGATTGGAGATATCCCTAAGGAAGACGTTCAGAAAATCCGTGAAAAAGCGTCATTCGATATTGACCGGATTAAAGAGATCGAGGAAGAAACGCGCCATGATGTCGTGGCCTTCACAAGGGCTGTTTCAGAAACGCTTGGTGAAGAGCGCAAATGGGTTCATTACGGATTGACTTCTACGGATGTTGTTGATACAGCGTTATCGTATGTACTTAAGCAGGCTAATCAAATTTTACAAAAGGATCTTGAGAATTTCATAGAAATCCTGACGAACAAGGCAAAGGAACATAAGTACACCGTCATGATGGGGCGTACTCACGGTGTTCATGCTGAACCGACGACATTTGGCTTGAAGCTCGCTCTATGGTTAGAGGAAATGAAGCGCAACCTTGAGCGTTTTAAAATGGCAGCTTCTGATGTGGAGTTTGGCAAGATTTCCGGAGCGGTTGGAACGTATGCGAATATTGATCCGTTTGTGGAGTCTTACGTTTGTGAAAAGCTTAGCCTTCAGCCGGCACCGATTTCGACTCAGACACTGCAGCGTGACCGCCATGCATTTTACATGTCTTCACTGGCATTGATCGCGACTTCGATTGAAAAGTTCGCTGTTGAGATTCGCGGCCTGCAAAAGAGTGAAACAAGGGAAGTTGAGGAGTTTTTTGCTAAGGGTCAAAAGGGATCCTCTGCAATGCCTCATAAGCGTAACCCGATCGGCTCTGAAAATATGACAGGGTTGGCAAGGGTTATCCGCGGTTATATGACGACGGCTTATGAAAATGTGCCGCTATGGCATGAGCGCGATATCTCACATTCATCTGCTGAGAGAATCATTCTTCCGGATGCGACGATTGCCTTGAATTATATGCTGAACCGCTTTGGCAACATCGTTAAAAATCTAACGGTTTATCCAGAGAACATGAAGCGCAATATGGACCGTACGCTTGGCTTGATTTACTCACAGCGTGTGCTGCTTGCCTTGATTGACAAGGGCATGTCCCGCGAGGAAGCATACGATACAGTCCAGCCACGTGCGATGGAAGCATGGGAAAAGCAAGTACAATTCCGCAGCCTGATTGAAAGTGACGAGAAAATCGCTGGTCTTTTAAGTGAAGCGGAAATCGATGATTGCTTTGATTATCACTACCATATCAAGCATGTTGATATGATTTTTGAACGGTTGGGGTTATAAGTTCGACTATCTGACAAACCATATGGGCGAGGTAATACCTTGCCCTTCTTTTAAAAAGAAGTGACTGAAGATTGCTAATTATCTCAATCGGAGGCGTTGAAATGGAAAAGCAAGCACTGTTATATGAGGGTAAAGCAAAGCGGATTTACGCTACTGATGAAGCAGAGGTTGTAAGGGTTCAGTATAAGGATTCTGCTACGGCATTCAATGGCGAGAAAAAGGCTGAGATTATTGGCAAAGGCCGACTGAATAACGAGATTACTAGTTTACTATTCTTAAAGCTTAGTGAAGCGGGAATCCAATCGCATTTTATCGAAAAAATCTCTGAGAATGGGCAGTTGGTAAAACGAGTGAATATCATTCCACTTGAAGTGGTGGTAAGGAATTTCGCTGCTGGCAGTTTTTCAAAAAGGCTTGGGGTGGAAGAAGGACAGAAGCTTTCAAGGCCGATTGTTGAGTTTTACCTGAAGGATGATGCGCTGGGAGATCCGCTCATTACCGATGATCATGTCGATGTGCTGAATCTCGCGTCTGTAGAAGAAGTAGCTGAGCTTAAGGATGCGGCTTTGAAAATCAACGAAGTGCTTGGCGGATTTTTCGCAGAGATTGGCGTGACTTTAATCGATTTTAAGCTGGAGTTCGGGAAGGACGCTGAAGGCAAGATTTTACTGGCTGATGAGATTTCGCCTGACACCTGTAGGCTTTGGGATATGGAAACACAGCAGAAGCTTGATAAGGATGTATTCCGCCGAGATTTAGGGAATCTGACAGATGCTTATGAGACTATTTTAACGAGATTGGGAGGACAACTGCATGTTTAAAGTAAAGGTGTATGTCACGTTAAGGGAAAGTGTTTTGGATCCACAGGGAACGGCTGTCAAAAATGCGCTGGCAACGCACGGCTACGAAGGCATTCAGGATGTCCGGATTGGCAAGTACATGGAACTGACTTTGGATGAGAGCGTGAAGGATGTAGACGCTGCGGTTAAGGAAATGTGTGAGCGCCTGCTGGCGAATACAGTAATTGAAGATTACAGGTATGAAGTCGAGGAGGTTGTTGCACAGTGAAATTTGCGGTGATCGTATTTCCGGGTTCGAACTGTGACATCGACATGTACCATGCAGTAAAGGATGAGCTTGGTGAAGAGGCTGAGTATGTCTGGCATGACGCGGAAAGTCTTGAAGACTATGACGCTGTGCTTTTACCAGGGGGATTTTCATACGGAGACTATTTAAGATCTGGCGCGATTGCGCAGTTCAGCAATGTCATGAAAGAAGTTGTAAAGGCTGCTGAAGCGGGAAAGCCTGTGCTTGGCGTCTGCAACGGATTTCAGATTTTACTAGAGGCAGGATTGCTGCCAGGGGCGATGCGCCGAAATGATAGCATGAAGTTCATCTGCAAGCAGGTCGAGCTTAAGGTTGAAAATAACGAAACAATGTTTTCGGCTGGCTATGAAAAAGACGAAGTCATCAGGATTCCGGTTGCGCATGGTGAAGGCAACTATTATTGTGATGAGCAGACTTTAGCTAGCTTAAAGGAAAATAACCAGATTGTGTTCACATACCATGGCGAAAATCCGAACGGAAGTCTTGAAAATATTGCTGGGATCATCAACGAGAGCGGAAATGTCCTTGGCATGATGCCTCATCCAGAACGTGCAGTCGATGAGCTGCTTGGCGGCGCAGACGGTCTGCAGCTATTCCGATCAATCGTCAAACAATGGAGGGAAGCAAATGCGGTTAATGCTTGAACCAAGTCCACAGCAAATTAAAGAGGATAAAATCTATCAAGAAATGGGGCTTTCAGATAGCGAGTTTGCTTCTGTTGAAAAAATCCTTGGGCGCCTGCCTAATTACACAGAGACCGGATTGTTCTCGGTTATGTGGTCAGAGCACTGCAGCTACAAGAACTCGAAGCCTGTTCTGAAAAAGTTCCCTGTCACTGGCGAGCGTGTTTTACAGGGGCCAGGCGAAGGCGCGGGAATCGTGGATATCGGCGATGGCCAGGCGGTCGTTTTTAAGATCGAAAGCCATAACCATCCTTCTGCGATTGAACCTTACCAGGGTGCCGCTACAGGTGTCGGCGGAATTATCCGCGACGTTTTTTCAATGGGAGCAAGGCCAATTGCATTGCTGAATTCTCTCCGCTTTGGCGAGCTTGATTCGCCGCGCGTGAAATATTTGTTTGAACAGGTTGTTGCCGGGATTGCTGGATACGGAAACTGCATCGGCATTCCGACGGTTGGCGGCGAGGTCCAATTTGACGGTGCTTATGAAGGGAATCCTCTTGTAAACGCGATGTGCGTTGGGCTGATCAACCATGAGGATATCAAGAAGGGCCAGGCGCATGGTGTCGGAAATACGGTCATGTATGTTGGTGCGAAAACAGGCCGCGACGGAATCCATGGTGCGACTTTCGCGTCTGAGGAATTGAATGAGTCATCCGAAGATAAGCGTCCTGCTGTTCAGGTCGGAGATCCTTTTATGGAAAAATTGCTGCTTGAAGCGTGCCTGGAGCTTGTGAAAAATGATGCGCTTGTTGGCATCCAGGACATGGGTGCCGCTGGACTGACAAGTTCGTCTGCTGAAATGGCGAGCAAGGCAGGTTCTGGTATCGAAATGAACCTTGATTTAGTGCCGCAGCGTGAAACAGGCATGACGGCTTATGAGATGATGCTGTCTGAATCCCAGGAGCGAATGCTGATTGTCGTTGAAAAAGGGCGTGAACAGGAAATCATCGATCTATTTTCTAAGTATGAGCTTGAAGCGGTTGCGATCGGGAAAGTGACGGATGACAAGATGCTTCGTCTTTTACATAAAGGGGAAGTCGTTGCCGATGTTCCAGCCGATGCGCTTGCTGAGGAAGCGCCTGTTTATTACAAGCCTTCTAGTGATGCAGCTTACTTCCGTGAGTTCCAGTCGATGAAAAATGAGATTCCTAACGTCGAAAACTATGAAGCTACTTTGTTGGATTTGTTACAGCAGCCGACTATTGCGAGCAAAGAGTGGGTTTACGACCAATATGATCATATGGTGCGCACAAGCACGGTTGTTTCACCTGGTTCGGATGCAGCCGTCGTAAGAATTCGCGGAACGGAAAAGGGTCTGGCAATGACGACGGACTGCAACTCTCGCTATATCTATCTTGATCCGGAGACAGGCGGGAAAATCGCTGTCGCTGAAGCGGCGCGTAATATAGTTTGCTCTGGCGGAGAACCACTGGCGATTACCGATTGCTTGAACTTCGGTAACCCTGAAAAGCCGGAGATCTTCTGGCAGTTTGAAAAAGCGGTTGATGGCATGAGTCAAGCGTGCACGACGCTTGGAACACCTGTTATTGGCGGGAACGTTAGCTTGTATAACGAAACGAATGGAACTGCTGTTTATCCGACACCTGTTGTTGGGATGGTCGGTTTGGTAGAGAATTTGCAGCATGTTACTACGCAGCATTTTAAAAATGCAGGAGATTTGATTTATCTATTGGGCGAAACGAAGGATGAGTTCGGCGGCAGTGAGCTGCAGAAGCTTGTCCACGGACGCATTTTTGGAAAGGCGCCTGAGCTTGATTTAGACGTGGAAGCAAGCTATCAGGGACAAATTTTAATAGCAATCAAGAACGGCATTGTAGCATCAGCGCATGATGTCGCGGAAGGCGGAGTAGCGGTTGCTCTTGCTGAGTCGGTGATCGGCAGCAAGGAGCTTGGAGCTGTGGTTGAACTAGAAGGAAATGCTGTATCGGCATTGTTCAGCGAATCGCAGTCCAGGTTTATTTTATCGATAAAACCTGAGCATCAAATTGAGTTTGAAAGTTTAACAGATGCGGTGCTGATTGGAAAAGTGGTTGATGCGCCAGTTTTAAAGATCGATGTTAACGGCGAGAACGTGATCAATCAAGATACAACTGGGCTGAAGAAGGCCTGGAAAGGAGCCATCCCATGCTTGCTGAACTAAAAGGCTTGAATGAGGAATGCGGCGTTTTTGGAATTTGGGGACATACCGAGGCAGCACAAATCACTTATTACGGACTTCATAGCCTGCAGCATCGCGGCCAGGAGGGCACTGGCATCGTTGTGACCGATGGCCAGCAGCTTAAGGTAAAGAAGGGTGAAGGGCTTGTGAATGAGATTTTCACCGCTGATGTGATGGAAGAGCTTCAGGGGGTTGGCGCGATCGGTCATGTGCGCTATGCGACTGCGGGAGGAGGCGGCTATGAGAATGTTCAGCCACTCCTGTTCCAATCGCAAAGCGGCGGCCTGGCGCTTGCCCATAATGGCAATCTCGTAAATGCTGATGCGCTGCGGAATCAGCTTGAGGCACAGGGGAGTATTTTTCAAACAAGCTCCGATACCGAGGTTCTTGCCCATTTAGTCAAGCGCGGCGGCTTCAGCCAACTTAAGGATCGGGTGAAAAATGCGCTTCCGATGCTGAAGGGTGCTTATGCGTTTTTGATCATGACGGAAACGGAAATGATGGTGGCGCTTGATCCGCATGGCCTGCGTCCGCTGTCATTAGGGAAGCTTGGCGATGCATATGTAGTAGCTTCTGAGACTTGTGCGTTTGATATTGTCGGCGCTGAGTTTGTCAGGGACGTCCTTCCTGGAGAATTGCTGATTATCGACGCTGATGGTCTCCATTCTGAAATCTATTCTATGAATTCAACTACTGCCATCTGTACGATGGAATATATATATTTTTCACGACCGGATAGCAACATTCATGGAATCAACGTTCATACTGCCAGGAAAAATCTTGGCAAGCAGCTGGCTGTAGAAGTGCCGATTGAAGCAGACGTTGTTACCGGGGTTCCGGACTCGAGTATATCTGCAGCAATCGGTTATGCCGAGGAATCAGGCATTCCTTATGAGATGGGCTTGATCAAGAACCGTTATGTCGGCCGGACCTTCATCCAGCCATCCCAGTCATTGAGGGAGCAGGGCGTTAAAATGAAGCTTTCACCGGTTCGCGGCGTCGTTGAAGGTAAGCGTGTCATCATGGTTGATGATTCGATTGTGCGTGGAACAACTAGCCGTAGGATTGTTAACATGCTGAAGGAAGCGGGCGCGACTGAAGTTCATGTTGTTATTAGCTCGCCGCCAATTCAGAATCCTTGTTTTTACGGGATAGATACTTCCACTCGTGAGGAATTGATTGCGTCAGATCATTCAGTTGAAGAGATTCGGGAGTTGATTGGTGCGGATTCGCTTACGTTTTTAAGCGTTGAGGGAATGCTCGAGGCAATCGGCCGCAATGAACCGGGAGAGACGCGCGGGCAGTGCCTGGCTTGTTTTACAGGAAAGTACCCGACAGAAATTTATCCTTCGGCGACTCCTGCTGGGCAGAAGTGCTGATTTTGTTTTTCCATATATAGGATGACGGCACGATTATGCGGGAGTTCCGGGAGAATAACAACGTTTTTCGAGCAATTATGACGGTGATTCGGGAGAATAGGACTGTGTTTTGGGAGAATAGGATCGATGATTGGAAAATTGCATTCAATGATGGTACCAATACCTTAAATTAGAGTGCAATTACACCACGTAAGCGAGGAAATCTGCCAATCAGGATGCAATTACACAGAATGATGGTGTACAAATATCAGGAAATTTTTTATGAAAAACAGCCAAATCGGAGGTAGTGAACATGGCAAACGCGTATAAGCAGGCTGGTGTGGATATTGAGGCTGGGTATGAGGCGGTTGAGCGAATCAAAAAGCATGTGAAGCGGACGGTAAGGCCGGGTGTGATGGGGGCCCTGGGCGGTTTTGGCGGGATGTTCGACCTTTCCAGCCTTGGTCTGAAGGAGCCTGTGCTCGTTTCAGGTACGGATGGCGTCGGCACGAAGCTTATGCTGGCCTTTATGATGGACCGTCATGATACAATTGGCATCGATGCCGTGGCGATGTGCGTGAACGACATCGTCGTCCAGGGAGCCGAGCCATTATATTTCCTGGATTACATTGCATGCGGCAAGGCCCAGCCTGAAAAGATCGAGGCGATTGTAAAAGGGATTGCCGATGGCTGCGAGCAGGCCGGCTGTGCGCTTGTTGGCGGGGAAACTGCGGAAATGCCAGGCATGTACTCTCCTGAAGAATACGATTTGGCTGGTTTCGCGGTTGGTGCCTGCGAGAAGTCAGATATTATTACCGGTGCTGGAATCAAAGCGGGCGATGTATTGATCGGTCTCGCATCAAGCGGTATCCACAGCAACGGTTATTCGCTTGTCCGCAAGGTATTTCTTGAACAAGCTGGCTTGGAGTTAGACCACTATGTTGAGGCGCTTGGCTGTACACTTGGCGAGGAGCTTTTAAAGCCAACGCGCATTTATGTAAAATCGGTACTTGCCGCGTTGAAGCAGTTTGACATTAAGGGACTTGCCCATATAACTGGCGGCGGTTTTATTGAAAATATTCCAAGGATGCTTCCTGAAGGATTGGGTGCCGACATTGAGGAAGGCAGCTGGGAAATCCCGCAGGTATTTAAAACATTGGAGTCAATTGGCGGACTTGAGCGCCAGGATATGTACAACATTTTTAATATGGGTATTGGCATGGTCGCTGCTGTTGACCCTGAGGTTGCGCCTGAAGTGGTTCGTTTATTTAATGAAAATGGGGAAATGGCTTCGGTAATTGGTACGGTGACAGGAACTGAAGGGATTCGTATAAAAATGGCTGGTGGCTTGATATGATGTGGGGGAAATTGCGTTCAGCTGCAGACCAGCCTGATGAGAAGCAAACGATGAAGAAAATCGCTGTTTTCGCATCAGGAAGCGGGAGCAATTTTCAGGCAATCGGTGTCGCTGTCCAGGCTGGCATCCTGAATGCTGAAATTAGCCTGCTCGTGTGCGACAAGCCGGGTGTGTTTGTGGTGGATCGTGCTGAAATGCTGGGGATACCGAGCCTGGTTATTAACCCGAAGTGGTTTCGGTCAAAGGAAGCATATGAGACTAAGATTTTACAAAAACTAAACAGTCTTGGCGTCGAGTTTGTGGTGCTTGCAGGCTATATGCGGCTCGTCGGACCGACGCTGCTGCAGGCATTTGAAGGGAGGATCGTCAACATCCATCCTTCACTGTTGCCCGCGTTTCCTGGGAAGGACGCAATCGGGCAGGCGCTTGAAGCGGGAGTCGGGAAAACAGGTGTGACGATCCATTTCGTCGATGAGGGAATGGACACAGGCCCAATTATCGCGAGGGCAACAGTCGCCATCGAGGGCGAAGAGACAAGAGAATCACTTCAGAAGAAAATACAGCGGATTGAACACAGCCTGTATCCAGAAGTTTTGGAACAGCTGCTGAACGGAAAAGAGGAGGCAGTACAATGGGAAAAAAGCGTGCACTGATCAGTGTTTCAGATAAGAACGGAATTGTTGAGCTAGCGAGGGAATTAGTCGGACTTGGTTTTGAAATCGTTTCGACTGGCGGCACAAAGAAAGCTCTTCAGGATGGCGGGGTTCCTGTGATCGGGATCAGCGATGTTACTGGTTTTCCTGAAATTCTTGAAGGCCGTGTGAAGACCCTTCATCCAAAAATCCATGGCGGATTGCTTGCGAAATACAGTGACCCTGGGCATCAGAACCAGCTGGCTGACAATGAAATCGAGAAAATCGAACTGGTATGTGTGAACCTTTATCCTTTTAAAGAAACAATTTCAAAGCCTGGTGTTACGCCTGAAGATGCGATCGAGAATATCGACATCGGCGGACCTGCGATGCTGCGCGCTTCCGCTAAAAATCATCAATACATAACGGTTCTTGTTGACCCGGCTGATTATCAGCAGGTCATCGAAGAATACAAAAGCAATAACGAAACGACGCTTGACACACGTCGCAGGCTTGCAGCAAAAGTATTCCGCCACACAGCTGCTTATGATTCGCTGATTGCGGAATATATGACGAATCTGGCAGGTGAAGAGCAGCCGGAAAAAATGACAGTGACCTATGAGTTGAAGCAAAATCTGCGTTACGGCGAGAATCCGCACCAGAAAGCAGCGTTCTACCAGAAGCCGCTTGGTTCCGCATTTTCGGTCGCGGCTGCGGAACAGCTTCATGGAAAAGAACTTTCTTATAACAATATTAATGATGCAAATGCTGCTTTGCAGATCGTGAAGGAATTTTCCGAACCGGCTGCGGTTGCGGTTAAGCATATGAATCCGTGCGGAGTTGGGACCGGGAAGGATGTTTTGGATGCTTTTGGCAAGGCGTTCGAAGCGGATCCTGTGTCCATTTTCGGAGGAATCATTGCGTTAAATCGCGAGGTAGACGGAGAAACTGCACGCAAGCTGTATGAAATCTTCCTTGAAATCATCATTGCCCCTTCTTTTAGCGAGGAAGCTTTGGAAATTTTAACGGCTAAGAAAAATCTTCGATTGTTGAAAGTGCCTTTTGAGGGCGAGATGGCGAAGGAAACTGCGTTAACTTCAATCGAGGGCGGAATGCTGGTTCAGGAACAGGATGCGTTTGGCTTTGAAGATGCTGAGATTTCCGTGCCGACAAAGCGTGAGCCGACTGAGGATGAGTGGGCAGCATTGAAGCTTGGCTGGAAAGTCGTCAAGCATGTGAAATCGAATGCGATTGTTGTTTCAGATAAGGATTCTACTTTAGGAATCGGCGCCGGCCAGATGAACCGCGTAGGTGCGGCTAAAATCGCCCTTGAACAGGCTGGCGGGAAAGCTGAGGGTGCAGCACTTGCTTCCGATGCATTCTTCCCAATGGACGATACCGTTGAAGCTGCGGCAAAAGCAGGAATCACTGCGATTATCCAGCCTGGCGGATCGGTACGTGATGCTGATTCGATTAAGAAGGCGGATGAATACGGCATTGCGATGGTATTTACTGGAGTAAGGCATTTTAGGCATTAAGGTTAGCAGCAGTTGGCCAGGTAGGGAATGGCTGACTGGTTAAAAATGAAGTCCAGCTTGTGAAAAGTTGCATCCAACTGGTTAAATATTCTCAACTGGTGAAAAATTGACTTCAACTGGTGAAATATTGCATCCAACTGGCGAAAAAACGATTTCAACTGGTGAATTATTATATCCAACTGGTGAAAAAACGATTTCAACGTGTGATATAGATTAAAACTGGTATTAAAACGAGGTCAACTGGTATTATATTGTGCTCAACTGGTATTAAACGCAATCCAACTGGTATTAAATGCAGTTCATCAATGGAAAATTAATATTTGTTGAAACAAATCACTATATTGCTCATTTAAAACGACCAATTTACGATTTCAATCGAAATGAAGATCAGAAAAAAGCAATTCAAATTGTCAAAAACGATTTTTAACTATGATATAGGTCTAGAGGGAATAACGGAGGTGCGGGGAATGAAGGTTCTTGTGGTTGGCAGAGGCGGCCGGGAGCATGCGATTTGCCGGAAGGTCAGCGAGAGTACGCTTGTATCAGAGGTTTTTGCGGCTCCGGGCAATCCGGGGATGATGGACTGCGCATCGCTTGTGAATATCAATGAAAATCAGCTGGATGAGCTTGTTTCTTTTGCGAAGGATAACGAAATTGGCCTGACCATCATTGGGCCTGAGGTTCCATTGCTTGATGGGTTGGCCGACCGATTCATTGAGGAAGGCCTGAAGGTTTTCGGTCCTCAAAAGGCAGCGGCTGTCATCGAGGGCAGCAAGTCGTTCGCGAAGGATCTCATGAAAAAATACAGTATTCCGACAGCGGAATACCAGGTTTTCACTGAGTATGCAGAAGCAAAAGCCTATTTGGATAAAATCGGAGCCCCGATTGTGATCAAGGCAGACGGGCTGGCGGCTGGCAAGGGCGTGGTCGTGGCGATGACTCAGCAAGAGGCGGAAAATGCGCTCCAGGATATGTTACTGAACGAAAAGTTTGGCGAGGCGTCGGCAAGTGTGGTCATGGAGCAATTTTTAACAGGGGAAGAGTTTTCACTGATGGCATTTGTGAACGGTGAAACGGTGATCCCACTGGAAATCGCGCAGGATCATAAGCGTGCGTTTGATGGCGACAAGGGGCCGAACACTGGCGGAATGGGCGCTTATTCACCAGTACCGCATATTCGCAAGGAAACAGTCGAAGAAGCTGTGCAAAACGTGCTGTTACCAGCGGCGCGCGCGATGGTTCAGGAAGGCCGGAGTTTTACCGGTATCCTTTATGCCGGGCTGATTGAAACCGCGGATGGACCAAAAGTGATCGAATTTAATGCTCGCTTTGGCGATCCGGAAACACAGGTGATTTTGCCGAGGATGAAGTCTGATCTGGCTGAGGTCGTGCTTGAGGTGCTGGATGGGAACTCTCCGCAGATTGAGTGGCATGAGGAAGCGATGGTCGGAGTAGTCGTGGCGGCAAATGGCTATCCCGAGGAGTACGAGAAGGGTGCGGTCCTCGAGGGATTAGAAAACATGTCGCAAGTTTTCCATGCTGGCACGGCAAGGAACGAAGAAGGACAGTTTATAACAAACGGAGGCCGGGTACTGCTTGTCGGTGCAAAAGCGGCTTCACTAAAAGAAGCGCAGCAAAAAGTATATGCTGAGCTTGAAAAACTGGACTGCCCGGAGAGCTTTTACCGGAAGGACATTGGCAGCAAGGCTATTAGTCGCGTTACCGTATAATCCAGCAGTAAAGCTGCTATTGGGAAAGCTTCTAATTTTTATCCAGCAGCTAAGAAATGCTGAGTTTATCTGGCGCGTCTCTTATTAACTCCGCGGGTGTAAACGAGCAGCAGGGCAATGATGCTTCCGACTAATGCGATCCATACGAAGCTCATGTCCGTCACGTATTCCCAAAACATAGTATCATCTCCTTTATTGAGCCCCCAGGATTGGGGGCTTTTGTTTTTCTCAGTGATCCGGTAGAGTGTCAGCTCGGATTATAGGGAATCCATCCTTCGCCATCACCGGTTTCAGCGTTGTTTTGCTCCATCATATCCTGGCCTTTTTCATAGACGGCAGTAAGCGGGCAGTAGCGGACGATGCCTTCGCCGACTTTCATTGCTCCCAGCATAGCCATGAAGATATATGAGTCTTTCCATGGGCGTTTCACCATTTTTGAAGTGGACCAGGCGAGGATTGTAAGTCCCATCGTGATTCTGACCAGTGCGTTAATGATTCCAATGTTCGGGCGTACATTCATTTATTCATCGCTCCTTTGTGAAGTTTTTTACAATTAATTTGAAATTCTTTAGTGCGTTAAACAGCGAAATATGTTACCATAGAAAACAATAATGAAAGGGCTTTCTTTTATTGAGATTTAATAATTTTTTTATATATAGAGAAAAGGGGAACATGGTATGGAACAACGTTATCGATGGAAAAACAAACAATTGCGCGACCATGCTGCTGTATTAGACGGCACCCTTTCACCGACAATCTTGCTGAAGAATGCGACTTATTTGAATCAGACTTTCCGCAAATGGATGACTGCGAACATTTGGATTTACAAGGACCGGATTGTGTATGTTGGTGAAAATCTGCCTGAGAATACAAAACAGTGCGAAATAGTTGATTGCAGCGGAAAGAAGCTTGTGCCGGGTTATATTGAACCGCACGCCCATCCGTTTCAACTTTATAATCCCCATTCTTTTGCTGCCTATGCATCTCAGACTGGGACGACCACAATGATCAGCGATAATATGGTACTCGCTTTACAATTAGGTAAAAAGAAAGCGTTTACTTTTATCAACGAGCTGAACAATAATCCTGTCACGATGTATTGGTGGTGCCGGTTTGATGCACAGACGGAAATCCAGCATGAGGAAGATGTGTTTTCAAACAGCAATGTCCGGGCCTGGCTTGAGCATGAGAATGTCGTGCAGGGGGGCGAGCTGACCTGCTGGCCGAAGCTGATGAACGGGGATGACATGATTCTTCACTGGATGCAGGAAACAAAGCGTCTTCATAAGAAAATCGAAGGGCATTTTCCGGGCGCTTCTGAAAAAACGCTCGCAAAAATGATGCTTTTTGGGGCGGATTGTGATCATGAAGCAATGACTGGCGAGGAAGTCAGGAGGAGGCTGATGCAGGGCTATATGGTGAGCTTAAGGCATTCTTCTATCCGTCCTGACCTGCCAAAGCTGCTGGATGAAATCCATGAGCTGGATATTGCGGTTTATGACCGTTTTATGATGACGACAGACGGGGCGTCTACTGCTTTTTATGAAAATGGTGTTATTGACGAGTTGATCAGGATTGCGATTGAAAAGGGCGTTCCCGTTATTGATGCTTACAATATGGCGACAATCAATGTGGCTCGATATTACAATTTTGAGCATCTGCATGGGAACATTGCGACAGGCCGGATTGCGAACATCAACATTTTAAGTGATGAGCTTGAACCTACTCCGGTTTCAGTGCTGGCAAAGGGTCAGTGGGTGAAGCGTAACGGAGAGGCAATCGAAGTGACAAGCGAACTGGATTGGTCCGAATTAGGGTTTGATCCGTTAAAAATTGATTGGGAGCTGACGCTTGATGACATGCAATTCTCGATGCCATTTGGCATTAAAATGGAGAATTCGGTCATTACAAAACCATATTCAATTTCAATCGATGTGTCTGGAGATGAATTAGCCTCAAGTCATGATGAGTGCTTTTTCATGCTGATTGACCGGAATGGCGAGTGGCGGATCAATACGATTTTAAAAGGCTTTGCGACTGAATTGCAGGGACTTGCGAGTTCTTTCTCCAATACAGGTGACATTATCCTGATTGGCAACAGCAAGCAGGATATGATGGCTGCTTTTAACCGGATGAAGGAGCTTGGCGGCGGAATTGTTGCCTGCGAGGATGGAGTGCCTGTAAGGGAAATTCCGTTAAGACTGCAGGGTATCATGTCCAGCCATCCAGTAGGGGAGCTGATGGCGGAAGAAAAGAAGCTGCTGGAATATCTGAAGGAAAAGGGCTATAAGTTTGCGGACCCGATTTATTCATTATTGTTCTTCTCATCGACGCATTTGCCGTATATCCGAATCACGCAGCGGGGCATCTATGACGTCATGAAAAAAACGGTACTCTTTCCAACGATAATGCGTTAAAATGTAAAAGTACATCAAGACATTTACAGCCATGAGAACAGGGAGTTCACAGGGGTGGCGAGAATGATGAAAAAATGGATCGCTGTAACTGCGGCTATGATGATCCTTCTAGCCGGGTGCAGCAGTAAAGAGACAAAGACAGATAAAGATGCAGCGGAACAACATAAAGAAAAAGAAGTTGAAGACGTTGTCAAAGAAGCAGAGAAGCTTCCATATCAATTCCCGCTGACGGGAATTGGCACAAAAGAGGAGCCAGCCGGCAGAGCTATTGCGGTGGTGGTCAATAACCATCCGAAAGCAAGACCGCAGTCGGGTCTTAATAAAGCGGATCTCATCTATGAGGTTTTGGCTGAAGGGGAAGTAACAAGGCTGATTGCGATTTACCAAAGTGAACACCCTGAGAAGGTTGGACCCATCCGAAGTGCGAGGGAGTATTTTATCGACCTGGCTTTAGGATATGACAGCTTTTTTGTAGCCCATGGCTATAGTCCTGAAGCGAAGGAAATGCTCGATCGCGGGGACATCGACAACATCAACGGCATCCAGTATGACGGTTCTCTTTTTAAGAGGGCAAGCTTTCGCAAGGCCCCGCACAATTCATATATCACATATGAGAATATGATAAAAGGTGCTGAAAAAAGAGACTACGATATGGATGCGGCACCGGCTTCTGCTGCTTTTTTAAGCAAGGAAGAATTCGATGGGCTTGAAGGTGCAGCAGCCAAGGATATCATGGTATCCTACGGAACGCCAGCATTCGATTTGATTTATGAATACGATGCTGAAGCCGGGAAGTATCATCGTTTTTCAGGAAATGAAGAAACGGCTGATCTCGATTCAAAAGAACCGGTGCTGATTGATAATCTTCTCGTAGTGCAAATGAATCACAACATCGTAGATTCAGCTGGCCGCAGGGAGATTGATTTGGAATCAGGCGGTACTGGTTATCTGTTCCAAAAAGGCAAAGTCAATGAGATACAATGGAAAAATGAAGCTGGCAGGATTATTCCTTATAAGGATGGGGAAAAAGCTGGTTTCGTTCCCGGGAAAACATGGATTAACATCGTCCCATCAATCAGCGATGTCTCATTCGACTCTGAACAATAAGGCGATGTTCGCGGAGTAAAAACAAAGCGGAAACAGCCAAAATAAAAATAAGAGAATATAAGGGGTATGACTATATGCAAATTGATAAATTAAGAGGTAAAGAATTAGATCAACTTTTCAAGGCGATTTTATCGCTAAAAGATCTCGACGAAGCGTATCGCTTCTTTGATGATTTGGCGACAGTGAACGAAATCCAGTCACTGGCACAGCGCCTCGAAGTTGCCCGCATGCTTCGCGAGGGCAAGACCTACCATAAAATCGAGACAGAAACAGGTGCAAGCACAGCAACGATCTCCAGGGTCAAGCGCTGCTTGAACTATGGCAACGACGCTTATGAATTGGCATTGGACAGATTGAAAGAAGAAGAGAACGCAGCGAAGGAACAGGCTTAGGTCCTGGGATTTAAAAACTGAACAATTGCAGGAACCGAGGTCCAGTGTGGCTTCGGTTTTTTGGTTTGTGTAAGAGATGGCTAGTTAGGAATATATCGAAAAGTTAGGAAAAAACGACGGAAAGTTAGGAATAAAACGCGAAAGTTAGAATAAAAGTTCTTCTCCTATTTAATCTGTTAAATTGCCCCATTAACCTGATGTTTCCTTTTTGTCTGGAGAGAACAAATGCTATAATGGTGGAATGGAAATATAGAATGGGGGCAATTCAAGGATGTACGATGTTCGCGAGTGGCGACATGTGTTTAAACTCGATCCAAATAAAGAAATAACTGATGAAGAACTTGATAGAATCTGCGAGTCTGGAACCGACGCGATCATGGTAGGAGGGACCGATGGTGTCACTCTTGAAGGAGTCCTTGATTTAATGTCCCGAGTCCGCCGTTACACGGTTCCATGCATTCTCGAAGTTTCGACTATCGATTCTATCACACCGGGATTCGATTTTTACTTTATCCCGACGGTGCTCAACAGCGGCAATCCGCAGTGGATTACCGGGATGCATCACGAAGCAGTGAAGGAATACGGCGATTTGATGGATTGGGATGAGGTTATGATGGAAGGCTATTGCATCCTGAATCCAGAATGCAAGGCTGCAAGGCTCACCGATGCCAAGACAGAATTGGATATTGAAGACGTTAGAGCCTATGCGATGATGGCCGAAAAGATGTTCAACCTGCCAATCTTCTATTTAGAATACAGCGGCACATATGGCGACCCAGAGCTCGTCAAAGCAGCAAAAGACGCACTGGAAAAGACCGTTCTCTTTTACGGAGGCGGAATCGAAACAGCACAGCAGGCAGCCGAAATGGCCGCCCACGCCGACGTAATCGTCGTAGGAAATGTAGTCTACAGCAACCTCGAAGAAGCACTCAAAACAGTAGCAGCCACTTCAGTACGTTAAAGCGCTGGGGGTCAGACCCCCGGTGCGGTGATGCGGTGAAGTAGTGGGGGTCTGACCCCCAGTGAGGTAGTGCGTTAATGTGTGTGATTGTCTACTAGGTGTTTTTGATATAAGATAAGAACAAATGTTTGTATGGTGGTGAGGAATGTGCAATTTTTGACGGATAAATTATTGAATGGTTTGAACCCGGAGCAGCAGAAGGCTGTCAAGACATTGGACGGGCCATTATTGTTGATGGCTGGTGCGGGCAGTGGTAAGACGAGAGTATTGACTCACAGGATTGGGTATTTAATGGTGGAAAAAGGGGTAAATCCTTATAACATCCTTGCGATTACGTTTACGAATAAAGCAGCGCGCGAAATGCGCGAGAGAATCCAAAAGATGATGGGAGGCGCGGCAGACGATATCTGGATTTCGACGTTCCACTCGATGTGTGTTCGTATTTTGCGAAGAGACATCGATCGTCTTGGCTTCAACCGCAACTTCACGATTCTTGATACGACTGACCAGCAGTCTGTTATCAAATCGATTTTGAAAGACAAGAACATGGATCCGAAGAAATTCGATCCGCGTGCGATTCTTGGAACGATCAGCTCAGCGAAAAACGAATTGATCACCCCAGAGGAATACGCGAAAACAGCTGGCGATTACTTCTCACAGAAGGTCAGCGATGTGTATGAAGAGTATCAGCGCAGGCTGCGCAAAAACCAGGCTCTCGATTTCGATGACCTGATCATGACAACGATAACGTTATTCATGCGTGTACCTGAAGTGCTTGAATTCTATCAGCGCAAGTTCCAGTATATCCATGTCGATGAGTATCAGGATACGAACAGGGCGCAATATATGCTTGTAAAATTACTGGCCCAGCGTTTTCAGAATCTTTGCGTTGTCGGTGACTCTGATCAGTCAATTTATCGCTGGCGCGGAGCTGATATTGCTAACATCCTTTCATTCGAAAAGGATTACCCGAATGCGTCTGTTATTTTACTAGAGCAAAACTACCGTTCTACAAAGAAGATTCTTTTAGCGGCTAATATGGTGATCCAGAACAATATGAACCGTAAGCCGAAGAACCTTTGGACGGAAAACGCTGAAGGAAACAAAATTATGTACTATCGCGCGGACAGCGAACAGGGTGAAGCCCAGTTTGTCATCGGCAGAATTCAGGAGCTCCTGAGGAACGGCCGCAAGCTGTCTGACATTGCAATTTTATACAGAACGAACGCCCAGTCGCGTGTAATCGAGGAATCATTCCTGAAGTCAAATATTGATTACAACATTGTCGGCGGCATCAAGTTCTATGACAGAAAAGAAATCAAGGATGTCCTTGCGTACCTTCGTTTGATTTCAAACCCTGATGATGATATCAGTCTGCAGAGGGTCATCAATGTGCCGAAGCGCGCGATCGGCTCAACTTCGATTGATAAAATCGCCAACTTCGCAACGATGCACGATATGTCCATGTATCAGGCGCTTGAGACGATTGAAATGATCGGTCTCAGCCCGAAAGCCGAAAAAGCAGCGATTGAGTTCCGCAATCTGATCAGGAACTATACTCATCAGCAGGAGTATCTGTCTGTTACCGAGCTTGTTGAGGAAGTCCTTGATAAATCTGGTTACCGTGAAATGCTTAAGGCTGAAAAATCAATTGAAAGCCAGAGCCGACTTGAGAACTTGGATGAATTTTTAACTGTTACAAAGAGCTTTGAAGAAAGCAGTGAAGATAAAACCCTAGTCGCGTTCCTGACAGACTTGGCGCTGGTCGCTGATATTGATCGTCTTGATGATGACGGACAAAAGAAGACGGATGTTGTCACCCTGATGACGCTCCACTCAGCAAAAGGCCTTGAATTCCCAGTCGTTTTCTTGATCGGGATGGAAGAGGGAGTATTCCCGCACAGCCGCTCATTGATGGAAGAGATGGAGATGGAGGAAGAACGCCGTCTTGCATATGTGGGAATTACACGTGCTGAGGAAGAGTTGTTCATTACGAATGCCCAGATGCGTACCTTGTTTGGACGTACGAATATGAATCCAGAATCAAGGTTCATCAAGGAAATCCCGGCTGAATTGGTCGAGGACGCTGCTCCGAAACCAAAGAGAGCAGCGCCATTAAGCGGCGGCAGACCAGCAGCAAGACCGGCAATCCCGCAGCGAGGTGCTGTTGCCCGTCCAGTCGCAGCAACAAGCGGCGGCGAGGAAATCGGCTGGAAGGTTGGAGACAAAGCGCAGCACGGCAAGTGGGGAACAGGCACAGTTGTCAGTGTAAAAGGTTCTGGCGAAGGATTGGAGCTGGATATCGCGTTCCCAAGCCCAACAGGAATCAAACGACTGCTGGCAAAATTTGCACCGATTACAAAAGCGTAGGCTTTATCATTCTTACAATTAATTTACTGTCTAGCTCCAGCGCCTAGCCCCTCGAGACGCTTCGGTCCTGCCAATG
>NZ_JBALSS010000006.1:23658-88152 GCF_036967045.1 Bacillus sp. JJ1609
CACAGGACGTGGCGGTTTTAGTCGGCCAGCGCTTGTCGGGGCTGACCAAGGCGCCCTGAGCTTTTCGGTTATGAAAGGGCTGGATTTATGGATTTTCAGAGTGCTGAAAAAAAGGCCAAGGATTTGCAAAATCTGCTTAATCAATATGGATATGAATATTATGTTCTCGACCAGCCGTCGGTTCCGGATGCAGAATACGACCGATTATTAAGAGAATTGATTGAAATCGAAGAGCAGTTCCCTGAATTGCAGACGCCGGATTCTCCAACAAGGCGTATCGGCGGCGAGATTTTATCGATGTTCAACAAGGTGCAGCATGCAATCCCAATGCTAAGTCTCGGCAATGCTTTTGATGAGCAAGACCTTCGCGACTTTGACCGCCGTGTACGCCAGGGTGTGGGAGATAATGTTTCATATGTATGCGAGCTGAAAATCGATGGACTTGCTGTTTCTCTTATATATGAAGATGGGATGTTTGTCCGCGGTGCAACTCGTGGCGATGGAACGACAGGTGAGGATATTACGTCTAATCTTAGTACAATCCGCTCCGTGCCAATTCGCTTGAAGGAGCCAGTTTCCCTGGAGGTTCGCGGTGAAGCGTTCATGCCGAAAAAATCCTTTGAAGCATTGAACAAAGCAAGGCTGGAAAAAGAAGAAGAGCCATTTGCGAACCCGCGCAATGCAGCTGCAGGCTCGCTCCGCCAGCTTGATCCGAAGATTGCTGCATCACGGAATCTGGATGTATTCCTTTATGGAATCGCCAATTTAGGTAATACAGGAATTGAATCTCACAGTGAGGGATTGGATTTCTTAGAAAAGATGGGCTTCAAGACAAATAAAGAACGCCGTAAAGTCGCTGATATCGAGGGAGTCATTGAATATGTGAACGGATGGGTCGAAAAGCGCCCGAATCTTCCATATGATATTGATGGCATCGTCATTAAAGTCGATTCGTTTGACCAGCAGGCAGAGCTTGGTACCACCGCGAAAAGCCCTCGCTGGGCCATCGCTTTCAAGTTCCCGGCTGAAGAAGTCGTCACAACTTTGAAGGATATTGAATTGAGTGTCGGACGTACAGGCGTTGTCACTCCGACTGCCATTCTCGAGCCTGTTCAGGTTGCGGGTACGACGGTTGGACGAGCATCGTTGCACAATGAAGATCTGATCCGTGAAAAGGATATAAAAATCGGCGATAAAGTGGTCGTGAAAAAAGCCGGGGACATCATTCCGGAGGTTGTGAACGTTCTTGCAGAGCAACGGACTGGTGAGGAAGTTGAATTCCATATGCCTACCCATTGCCCTGAATGCGAAAGCGAGCTTGTTAGGATCGAAGGGGAAGTCGCCCTTCGCTGTATCAATCCTAAGTGCCCGGCGCAAATAAGGGAAGGTCTGATCCACTTTGTTTCTCGTGATGCGATGAACATTGATGGTCTTGGCGAAAGAGTAGTCAGCCAGCTTTTTGCAGAACAGCTGATTAAGGATGTTGCCGATATTTATAAACTGACTCGTGAACAACTGCTTGCGCTTGAGCGGATGGGCGAAAAGTCCGTCAATAACCTGCTGTCAGCGATCGAAGCTTCAAAAGCGAATTCGCTTGAAAAGCTATTATTCGGACTTGGCATCCGCCTTGTCGGGGCAAAAGCAGCCAAAACGCTTGCTCAGGAATTTGGCACGATGGACCAGCTGATGGAGGCATCACGTGAGCAATTGACAGCGATCAACGAAATCGGCGACAAGATGGCTGATTCAGTTGTCATGTATTTTGATAATGATGAAGTAAAAGAATTAATTTCTGAGCTGAAGGCTGTTGGCGTTAACACGGAATATAAAGGTCCGAGAAAGGTTTCCGTTGAAGATTCGGATTCATTTTTTGCTGGTAAAACGGTCGTGCTGACAGGAAAGCTTGAGCAACTGTCACGAAACGAAGCGAAGGAAAAAATCGAGGCGCTTGGCGGCAACGTAGCCGGAAGCGTGAGCAAGAAGACAGATTTGGTCATCGCAGGTGAAGATGCCGGATCGAAACTGACAAAAGCAGAAAGCCTAGGGATTGAAGTGTGGAACGAGGAGAGAATGCTTGAAGAATTAAATAAGTAAGCTCTTTTCGTAAATTAGTTGCTTTTGAATAAAAGAGTAAAAATCGGCTTCTGGATTTTTACGAATCTTACTGAATTCTTGTCAAGAAGGTTACTCGAAAAGAGCACGAAGCGTTATGATATGCGAAAATATGACTATATACGTAAAAAAAAATAACCTTTGCGTAAATAGCAAATAAGTAAGAGGTGTAAACGCCATGAGGAAGCTCTCAATGGTCGCTCTATCTCTTGTCCTTTTGCTGACGGCCTGTGCCCCCAATTTTCAAAAGCAGGAAGAGGTCGTCCAGAAGAAGGATGATGATACGAAAGAAAAAGCGATTATCCCGAAATACAAGATTTCGGACGAATATTACCGGACCATCATGCCGTTTGAGCCAGGGGAAGCTCGTGGCATGGTCGTAAATAATTTAAATACGCGTTATGACATCACCGAGTTCGAAACCGGCTTGATGCGCATTGCGCAAAATTCATTTTCTACAGATCAATACGTTTTCAAGGAAGGGCAGTACCTTGATTCACGGACAGTTGGTTTGTGGCTGAACCGCCAGTTCACCGAGGACCAGCTAAAGAAAGAAGGCCTGAAGAAAAAGGACAATATCGGCTTGAACCCGCTGGATTCTGGTACAGGTGATGTCCATGAACGAAATAAAAAGAACCCGATTTACCTCGCCCACATCCTTGAGCACGACTACCTTGTAAAAGTAGGCGGAGAAAAGGGAACGTACCAGTTAGGCGGCGTGTCAATCGGGCTGGCGCTGAATTCCGTTCACTACTACACGAAGGAAAAGTATGGCGCTGTTTATGAAAAAAATATTTCCCGTGCCGTCCTTGAAAGAGAAGGCAAGAAAATGGCCCAGGAAGTTGTCAACAGGCTAAGAGGAATCAAGGAATTAAGAGATGTGCCGATCACAGTCGGCCTGTTCGAACAGCAAAGCAGATCGTCTGTCGTTCCAGGAAACTTCTTTGCATATGCCGAGGTTTCCCAGGGAAGCAACAATATCGGAAGCTGGAAGGATGTAAAGGAAGAATATATCCTGTTCCCTTCAGATCAGGCACAGAAGGACCACAGGGATGACTTAACCTTTTTCCAGAACTTCAAACAAGATGTAGAAACCTATTTTCCTAACTTCAATGGCGTCATTGGAAAGGGATTTTATCTAGATGGCCAGCTTCAGGAGCTGAATATCAATATTCCAATCCAGTTCTACGGAAAAGCTGAAGCCATTGGATTCACCCAGTACGTAACAGGGCTCGTAATGGAGCATTTCCCGAGCTATGTCTCGGTGCAGGTCAACATATCCTCTGTCATGGGACCGGAAGCATTGATTGTTAAGAAACCAGACCAGGATGAACCGTTTGTTCATATTTATCAATAAGGGAATTCAGTAAAAGAAGCGAAGAGCTGCGGCACTTTGCTTCTTTTATGGAGGAGGAGACCTTCGCGCCTTTAAAAACCATTAAATCGGAATAAAAGGATTCCCGAAAAAAGAAGTCTTTTTTTATAATCGCACCACCTTTGAGGGAGACTACGATGGTATCGAATCCGAGTAGTTGACCTAATATAAACATTCAATGGAGGGCAAGGGGTTAATGACTGCAACAAAAGAAGAACTTAAGCAACAGATAAGTGTACTCACCGCTCGCAGGGACCGGATGCAGAAAAATCTTTACGAGGTCGAGAAGGAAATAGCTGAAATCAATAAGAAGTTGGCAAAGATGAAATAACCAAGAAAGTCTAGCAACGATTGTATGACACAAAAAAGGAAGCTGCTGCAATGAGGTAGCTTCCTTTTATAAATTTTGGGAGTTTAGTAAAAATAAAACATGACCACCTCGATAGCTCAAATTATTCTCTGAACACACAAAAAGCATCCTTAATCGTAAGGATGCTTTTTGTGAATTCATCTCCTTCTGCTCCTTTTACGAAGGAAGGCTGGAATATTTAGTGGGTCTTCTTGTTTTTGCGTTTGTCGATCATGCTGTACAGGTTCTTCATATCTTCCTTGTTCTTCATATTCACCGTATTCTTCATATTCTATAGGTTCCATATATTTTACAGGGTTTTCGTAATTAGAAGGTTCTTTGTAAGTTGCATTCCCATGCCGTGCTGTGTGTCTTTGAGATTGGTACGTTCCGTTTCCTTCTGTTAAAGAACGTTGAGAGGTGTTGGCTGTTAGTTCGTCGTCATGGTTGAATCCAGTAGCAATCACTGTAATCATGATATTCTTATCAAGCTGTTCGTTAATGACGGAACCAAAAATCATATTTAATTCCTGGCCGGTTGCTTCGGCTACAATATCTGCTGCCTCTTGTACTTCATACAGGCTTAAATCTCTGCCGCCAGTTATATTCAACAATACACCTTGAGCTCCATCGATGGAGGTCTCAAGCAATGGGCTGGAGATGGCTTTCTTCGCTGCTGCGACGGCACGGCCATCACCAGAGGCAACACCGATCCCCATTAATGCTGTTCCTGGAAAAGACATGATTGTTTTTACGTCAGCAAAATCAAGGTTAATCAAACCTGGTACAGCAATTAAATCCGAGATACCTTGAACACCCTGCCTGAGGACATTGTCTGCTTCACGGAAGGCTTCGAGCATCGGCGTTTTTTTGTCGACTACTTCCAATAATCGTTCGTTTGGAATGATGATTAATGTGTTCACGGCTTTTTTCATCTCTTTAATTCCGGCTGCCGCATTTTGTGCACGCTTGTTTCCTTCGAATTTAAATGGACGCGTCACCACACCAATGGTCAGAGCACCAACATCACGTGCGATTTGGGCAATAGCAGGTGCAGCTCCAGTACCAGTGCCTCCACCCATACCAGCTGTCACGAAAACCATATCCGCGCCTTTTAACACTTCCTGAAGTTCTTGTCTGCTTTCCTCGGCTGCCTTTCTGCCAATTTCGGGATTTGCGCCTGCACCCAATCCTCTTGTCAATGTATTACCGATCTGCATCTTGATTTCCGCTTTTGACATATTAAGTGCTTGTGCATCTGTATTGACAGCAATAAACTCTACACCTTGTACACCATCTTCAATCATCCGATTAACGGCATTATTTCCACCGCCACCTACTCCAATTACTTTTACCGTAGCGAATTTATCTATATATGGATCCATATCAAACATCCCTAGTCCTCCTAATTTTTGATTTAAATGTCCCTAACCAACTTTTCGTTTCCCTCTATCATTATACACTTCGTTCTAGAGAGTCATTTCCTGAAGGTTGTTAATCATTTGTAACTTCAAAGTAATAAAAGAGACAAGGGGAAGGTTTTTATAGCTGACAAAAAGTAAGGCTTTTTATGTTGCTTTAGATTGGTCACTGATCCTCCAATCTCCATCATTTTTCAAAGAAGAGGCCTCCACTTCGTCCCTAAAATCCTCCTGCAGCCAGTCCACAACAAAAAAGTATAGGTGATATTAAAAGAGTGCTAGTGATAGCGCTTTCACAGGCTTTTTCCCTAGATATAATGGACTTGTAAGCATATAAATACAAGTTTGAAAGGGGAATGGTAATGAAGAAAGCTTGGAAATTGATATCTCTTATGCTGGTTGTCATGATGTTTACGGTCTTGGCTGCTGGATGTAACAACAGTGGAGGCGAGGTCAACGTCGGAATCGTGTTGCCTACAAAGGATGAGCCTCGGTGGGTGCAGGATGAGCAGCGATTTAAAGATGCTTTAGCGGATACAAAGTATTCCACTGAAATTTTATTCAGCCAGGGATCGTCCGCAAAGGAAAAGGAAAACGTTGAAACATTGATTAACAAAGGCATCAAGGTTCTGATTATCAGTCCTCAGGATGGCGATGCTGCAGCTGCTGCCGTAGAAGCCGCTAAAAAGGAAGACATCACGGTTATTGCTTATGACCGTCTTATTACAAATACAGATGCTGTTGACTACTATGTAACGTTCGACAGCCTGGCTGTAGGTGCTGCACAGGCGCAATACTTGATCGACAATGCAAAGGGTTCTAGCGTGCCATTGTACTTATACGCTGGTGCTGCTTCTGACAACAATGCGTTCTTGTTCTTCGAAGGTGCTTGGAAGGTACTTCAGCCTAAGATTGCTGATGGCACATTCAAAATCGCAAACTCAAGCGAGGCTGAATCTTTGAAGGATAAAGCTGAGCTTTCTCGAGATGAGCTAAGCAAGATTCTTGGCCAGGTCACAACAAACTGGGATGCAAACGAAGCTAAAAATAAAGCTCAAACACATTTGACTGCAGCAAGCGCTGATATGAAAGGCGATGTAGCAATTCTTGCACCAAATGATGGCACCGCTCGTTCAATCGCTGATGTTTTTGCATCAGATGGAGATGTATCAAGCTTTGTCGTAACAGGACAGGATGCGGAAAAAGCATCAATCCAATATATCATTGATGGCAAGCAATCTATGACTGTCTTCAAAGACGTGCGTACTCTAGTAAAAGATGCAATCGATATGGCGGTTACAGTACTGGATGGCAAAAAGCCTGAAACAACAGGATCTTACGATAACGGGAAAATCGATGTAAAAGCAAAACAAACTGACGTCATCGTTGTTGATAAGGAAAATGTGAAAAAAGAACTGATTGATTCTAAGTACTATAAGGCAGACGACTTTACAGGTTTAGAATAATACTCAATATTTGCGCGAAATAGTGGCAGGACATTCTGCCACTATTTCGCAAATGCATCAGTTGTTTGGTTAAGGGAGGGATCAGGATGAGCGAATATATTTTGGAGATGAATCAGATATCCAAGGAGTTTACAGGGGTCAAAGCGCTCTCCGATGTTAATTTTAAAGTGAAAAAAGGCGAGATTCACTGTTTGATAGGGGAGAACGGAGCAGGAAAGTCCACCCTGATGAAGGTGCTCAGCGGCGTGTATCCCTATGGCACATACGAGGGTGATATCGTTTTCGAAGGAGCTGTGCAGCAGTTTAATAGAATCAGTGACAGCGTGAATGCGGGCATCGCAATTATTTACCAGGAGTTAGCATTGTTCCCTGATCTTACGGTATATGAAAATATTTTCGCGGGCAACGAAGTGAAGCGTGGCTCAATCGTCGACTGGAACCAGACCATCGTGAAAGCGAAGGAATTGCTGAAAAAGGTGAAGCTGAATGTAAACCCGGAAACG
Source organism: Bacillus sp. JJ1609 (assembly GCF_036967045.1). Classification (NCBI taxonomy): domain Bacteria; kingdom Bacillati; phylum Bacillota; class Bacilli; order Caryophanales; family Bacillaceae; genus Bacillus; species Bacillus sp. JJ1609. The sequence goes on from NZ_JBALSS010000006.1 coordinate 30,885, forward strand.
CTTGTAAAGGATTTGAGCGTAGGGAAGCAGCAGCTGGTCGAAATTGCGAAAGCGCTAAGCAAAAATGTAAAACTGCTCATTCTTGACGAACCAACTGCCGCACTTAATGAAGACGACAGCGAAAACCTGCTGGAGTTATTGGGAGACCTGAAAAATCAGGGAATCACCTGCATCATGATCTCACACAAGCTGAAGGAAGTCATTTCAATTGCCGATCAGGCAACCGTTCTCCGTGACGGCCGGACGATCTGTACTCTGGACGCCTCCAAAGGGGAAGTATCGGAAAGCATTATCATCAAGAATATGGTCGGCAGGGATATTGAGGATATTTATCCTAAGAGAGCGAACAAAACCTTCGGGGAAAAAATTCTTGAATTGAAAAATTGGTCGGCTTACGATGCACAGCTTGGCCGCCAGGTTGTAAAGGATGCCAATCTCCATGTGAAAAAGGGTGAAATCGTCGGGATAGCCGGATTGATGGGATCAGGACGGACTGAACTGGCATTAAGCATTTTTGGCAATCCAAAATCATATAAGGTGCAGGGAAATCTGCTTTTAGATGGTTCTACAAGGAAGCTGAAGCATCCGAGAGAAGCTATCAAAGCGGGAATAGCTTACGTCACTGAAGATCGGAAGGGTGATGGCCTGTTTTTGCTTCAGGATATAAAAAGCAATGTTTCCGCTGCGCACCTGCAGGGTGTCTCAACAAATGGAGTCATAAACGATAATGAAGAAATAAAAGTCGCAACGGATTACAAAAAATCCTTAAACATCAAATCATCATCACTCGAGCAATTGGTCGGCAATTTAAGCGGCGGCAACCAGCAAAAGGTGTCTCTCGGCAAGTGGCTGTTCGTTGGGCCGAAGCTCTTGATTCTGGATGAACCGACACGAGGGATCGATGTTGGGGCCAAATTCGAAATTTACACAATCATGAACAAGTTAATCAGCGAAGGCATGAGCATTATCATGATTTCCTCTGAGCTTGGCGAGGTACTTGGGATGAGCGACCGAGTGTACGTCATGGCGGAAGGACAAATCAAAGGCGAGATGTCCATAGCTGAGGCGAATCAAGAAAATATCATGCAGCTTGCTACGCAATAGGAGGTAATCCCTTTGAACTTTTTTACTGAACTTAGGTCGTTGGTCAAAGTAAATATACGTGACTACGGAATGTATATTGCGCTGTTATTCATTATGCTTACCTTCTCACTTATGACGGATGGGCTTTTCATGTCCTCACGTAATATCAGCAATCTGCTTGATTCTGCTGGTTATATTGCTGTGCTCGCAGTGGGAATGACGCTGGTCATTGTCATCAGGCACATTGATTTGTCTGTAGGATTTTTGGCAGGCTTTCTCGGAGCGATTGCTGCGATCCTGCTCACACAGGCAGGCGTGCCCATCTATTTAACGATTCCAATCATTCTTGTGCTGGGAATCATTATAGGAATGTTCAATGGCCTTTTGGTCGCTCAGATCGGTATTCCTTCTTTTGTGGCTACGCTTGCTGGGATGCTTATTTTCAGAGGCGCTTTGCTTCAGGTAACGGAGAAATCCGGAACGATCATTATCAAGGACGAAAATTTCAATGCAATCGGCAATGGCTTCATTCCTTCCATCGTTGAAGTGAATGGCCTGCATTTGCTCTCGTTGATTGTTGGTATTGTAGGAATCATTTTATACATTTACAGTGAAATTTCCACGCGTAAAAATAAGCTTAAATACCAGTTTGAGGTTGTTTCTAAAGGAATTTTCACTCTGAAGCTAGTATTCGTTTCAGCAATCATTGCCTATATTACTTGGATTCTCGCAGGCTATAACGGTTTCTCCTGGACGGTTGTCATCATGCTGCTTGTTGTTCTTGTCTATCACTTCCTGACAACGAAAACAGTACTTGGCAGACATATTTACGCTGTCGGAAGCAACCCGGAAGCAGCACACCTCAGCGGGATCAACGTAAAGAAAATCACGTACATGGTTTTCGGCTCAATGGGGATGCTTGCTGCTCTGTCAGGCATTTTATTTACATCCCGCCTGCAATCGGCGACTACGACTGCTGGAACATTGTTTGAACTTGATGCCATTGCTGCAGCCTATGTAGGCGGAGTTTCTTCAGCAGGCGGTGTTGGCAAAGTAACAGGTGCTATTATTGGGGCAATTGTAATGGCATCGCTGTCCAATGGGATGAACCTTTTAGGGGTAGGCATCTCTTATCAGTACATCATTCGCGGAGGAGTATTGGCCGCAGCGGTCATTTTTGATGTCATGACCCGCAGGAAAAAAGCTTAGTACGGTTATAAATAGTCGAGGCTGTGTGACATGTTGAACGTAAAGAACGGTGAGTTTCACATGGCCTCTAATCTATGAAAAATTCCACAAAGTCTTGAATATGTGAAAAAATTCCACAAAGTCTTGAATCTAGGGAAAATTCCACAAAGTCTTGAATCTATAAAAAAATTTAACAAAGTCTCAAATCGATGAAAAATTCCACAAAGTCTTGAATCCATGAAGAAATTTTAAATAGTTGCGTATCTATCAAGTAGTTTGACATCGATCGAATCGCTATTTTTTTTGAAAAACCCTTCAAGTATTCCCCTAAGCCCTCCTCCTCAACGTATTTTTCTGAATTGTCCAAGAAGTATTGAACATTCTCCCGCAGATGGTATTATGAAACTAATTTACTAGTAGAAAAAGGGGATTCTTCTTTTGCGAAAAATAGGCATAATCCTACTCTCTTTCTTAATCATTGTCCTTTTTTATTTTACATGTTCGTCCGCGGTAAAGGTTTTTCGCTTTGATTGGGAGATGCCTGAGACTGCAGATTCAAAGGAGGCTCCATACCGGCTTGTGCTGATTACGCAGGAGCTGGATACACCGTTTTGGGATAAGGTTGGAGCTGGCGCCGAAAAGCAGGCAACAGATGAAGGGGCAAGCCTGGAGGTATGGGGCAGCTATGGGAAGAACCAGGAGGATTTTTTGAAGAAAGTTGAAATTGCCATCCATTCAAAGGTTGATGGAATCATTGTGCAGGGATTGGATTCGGAAGAGTTTAAGAATTTGACGAAGGTGAAAGCGGCCTTCTATGGAATTCCGATTATCACGGTAGCCAATGATGTGCCAATGACGGAGAGCCTGAGAAGGACATACGTTGGATCTGATCAGTACCTGGCCGGAAGGATGATAGCCAGCGAGATGCTCTCTGTCATGGGAGCGTCGGGGAAAATTATCTTGCTGTCTGACAGCCGCCATGAATATTATCAGCAGCAGCGGCTTAACGGAATTCAGGATGTTTTCAAGGACTATCCTGATATACAGACAATCAATGCGGAAACTACCGAGGCGAGGGAGCAGGTTATCGCCACTACGAGGGATATGCTGAATAAGACGCCTGACGCAGATGGTTTTATTGCAGTCAATGCAAATATTGCTGGTTCGATGATTCAGGAAATCAGCAGACGTTCACAGGTCGAACCTTTCCACATTTATACGTTCGACGATGCTCCAGATTCGCTCTCGCTGCTGATGCGGGGGAAGCTTGATGGAGTGATCGAGCAATCACCCGAGGAGATGGGCAAGGTGAGTGTCAATCTAATCATGAAATGGCTGAGGAATGAAACGGTTCCTCTCGATAATAAAGGCTACTTGACGGATATCCGGATGCTGAAAGCGATGGACGAAAAATGAACAAAATACAGAAGAAAATTTGGATGCTCACCATGGTCGTTCTGGTCTTCATGTCGGCAATTTGGATAGCGCTTACATACTACAATCATAAAACTCAAAGTCAATATAATGAGATTTTGCAAAGATATTTAAGCTTTAACGAGGTAACGATAGCAAGCCAGCAGCTGGTGACGGATTTGAATAATTACTTGCTTCTTCCTTCCCCGGCCAATTTAGAGAGGATCAGCCACAGCAAAGAGAAAATCCGCATTGCGAAATACGATGTGTATAAGCTGAAAAATGCTGAAAACGATTTTGCATTAACGAACTATATGAATCTGATGGATAGTCTGATTGAAACGGCAGACAGGGCACTTTTGTTCCAGTCTGAGAAGGAAACGGAGGATTCAGCACAAGAGTTTTCCGACGCGACGCGGATCTCGATGTATATTTCCGAGACGTCCCTCACCTTGCTTGATAAAGAACTGAAGACATATGAACTAATGTATCGGGGAATCATTGGCCAATCAAAGGAACTGAATAAGCTTGGCGTATGGCTGCTCCTCCTGATTACAAGCTTGAGTTTGCTATTAACCTATTGGATTTCGTTAAGTATCACAAGACCAGTAGAGAAGCTGACCAAAGCTGCGAATGAATTGTCAAAGGGGAGATTCGATTTGCAAATTAAGGTCGAATCCAACGATGAAATCGCCTTTCTTGCCAAAACATTTGACCATATGAGGGTGAATATCAATAACTTGATTTCAGAAATACAAGAGAAGGCGCAGCTCGAGCGGGAACTCCAGCAAAATAAGCTCCTGCTGCAGGAGAGCCAGCTGCTCAGCCTGCAAAGCCAGATCAACCCGCATTTTTTGTTCAACACACTGAATACACTTTCTAAGAAAGCCTATCTGGAAGGCTCAGAAGAAACGAGCAATATGATTGTGAATGTTGCCGGACTATTGCGCTACAGCTTAAAGCGGCTGGACAGGTCTGTCATGTTAAATGAGGAAGTGGCAGTTTTAAAACAGTATATCGACATCCAGAAAGCCAGGTTCACTGAACGGCTTCAGCTCCATATGGAGATTGATGAATCATGCCTGGGGGTGCAGATTCCGGGCCTGACCTTGCAGCCGATCATTGAAAATGCCGTCATTCATGCGGTCGAGCCTGAAGAAGATGGCGGTGTGATTTGGTTCCGGATTGCGGATGAAGGTGAAAGTGTAAGGATTGAGATTGAGGACGATGGACCGGGAATGACTGAGGAAAAAATCAAACAAATCCTTGAGGGGCAGCAGATTGTCCAGTCCGGAGGCCATTCAACTGGAATTGGACTCAGCAACGTCGTAAAACGTCTGCGGTTATTTTACGAGAATGAAAATGTGTTAGAGATTCATAGCGAGATTGGAAACGGCACAAAGGTAGTTTTAAAAATACCGAAGACTAGGAGGGTCGAAGAATATGATAAAACTCCTGATCGTGGATGACGAACAGATTGAGCGGGAAGGAATGCAGGCCATTTTGCATAGAGCCTATCCAGAACTGATCATTAAACAAGCGAGAAATGGAAAAGTTGCTGTAGAACTGGTGGAGGAGTTCATGCCGGATCTGATCTTGATGGATATCATGATGCCAGGAATGAACGGCCTTGAAGCGATAGAGCGCATAAGTGCCGTTCATCTAGACATTAAATTCGTCATGGTGACAGCCTATGATATGTTCGATTACGCCCGTTCTGCATTAAAACTAGGTGTGAAGGATTATTTACTTAAGCCCAGCAAGCCAAGTGAAATCCTCGATACCGTCGGGAAAGTGCTCGAGGAAATAGAAGCGGAGAGAGAAACGCATGCTGTAAACAAGCTTCAGAAGGATGCGCTTGAAAAAGCATTGAGCGTCGTTGAAACCGATGTGGTGACGCAGCTGCTGTATGATCACGTGCATGAAGTCCATATTGATCTGCTGATGGAAATGCTAGGCATACAGTCTGCAAGGGAAAGCTTTGTTATGGTTGTTTTGCTGCCTGCTGGCTCTGAACATCTATACCAGGTGATCAAAGAGAAGGTACGTAAAACAGGAAGCGGCTGGGTAGGAGCATTATCAGGCTGTCAGCTGCCGATCATTATTTTTCGTGAACAAGACCATTCATTTCGAGCCCAGGCTGTTTCGCTGGCAAGGGACATTCTTTCGGCTGTGAAATCGGATTCCGGTGCCCGCTGGTTCGTAGGGATTGGCAATGCCTATGGCTCTTTGGACCAAATCAGGCGATCCTATCAGGAAGCATTGAACGCCACCATGGATACGTCCCTCCCTGTAAAATATCGTTTTTACGGAGATATGCCAGCCCTTGGCGCTGTCAGTGACGGGCAATTGGGCAGGCAAAGGGAAAAGCAGTTATTTGATCAAGTCCGGCTAGGGCAATGGGATCTTGTGATGGATACTGTCATGGATGTGATCCATAGCTACGCTAACGCCGGAACGAATCTTTTACAGGCGCAGCAGCGGATACTGGAGCTGCTTTGGATGACCTCCCGCGTGATGAGTGAGCTGGGCATTGAGATCGATACGCCTACCTATTCCCTCCAGGCGCAGGATTACCGCCAGCTTCGGATTGAAACAAGCCATTTGATCGGACAGATGAAACAGACCCATGAGGAGGCCTATGACCGGCTTGAGTCCGATAAAATCCAGCAGATTAAACAATACATTGTCGAACACTCACACGAAGATATTTCGCTTGATGCACTTGCCAATAAAGTGGGATTAAGCCCAATCTACATCAGTAAAATGTTCAAAGAGAAGCTTGGGGTCAACTATATCGATTTTTTAACGGAATGCCGGATTGAAAAAGCGAAGAAGCTGCTCGCTGACTCGGAGAAAAGCTTGAAGGAAATCACTTTTGAGATCGGCTACCACGAGCCGAATTATTTTAGCAAGGTATTCAAGAAAATGTGCGGTATTTCTCCGACGGAATACAGAAGGACTCTTTTGAGCAAAAAGTGCTGACGCATGTGGGGAATTGGGAGAGGGAAAATGAGAAAAATCCTTTTATATGTTGTAGTAGTCATAGGTTTCCTGTCTCTGATGGCCGTCGTGTCTGCATGCGAAGCTGAAAAAGAACAAGCTGTTGTCAATGGTGAGTCTTCGACTGCCGACCGATCGAAAAACAAAGGAACAGCTGAAGTAGACGAAAAGGTTAAAGTCGGCTTTACAATGGATACACTGGTCGAGGAACGCTGGCTGAGGGACAGGGAGATGTTCAGGGATGCCGTAAAGGCGCTGGGGGCTGAAGTGGAAATTTTAGCAGCGAATGGTGATGACATTCTGCAAATTGCTCATGCGGAATCCTTGATCAGCCAGGGAGTGGACGTGCTTGTTGTCGTTCCTCACAATGCTGAAGCGACCGCGACTATCGTTAAAAAGGCACATATGGCGGGGATCAAGGTCATGGCCTACGACCGGCTCGTTAAAAATGCGGATATTGATATGTATGTGTCCTTTGACAATGAGAAGGTCGGGGAGCTGCAGGCAGCAGCGATTACACAATTAGTCCCTAAGGGCAGATATGTCTATATCGGCGGTGCCATCACTGACAATAATGCACATTTATTTAAAAAGGGTGTATTCAACGTACTGCAGCCTTTCATCGACAAAGGGGATATTACCGTTGTATTCGATCAGTGGACGAAGGACTGGACACCTGCAAATGCCAAGGAAAATATGAAGGCGGCGCTCAAGGCGAATAACAATCAAATCGACGCGGTCATCTGTGCCAATGATGCAACAGCCGGCGGAGTAATCGAGGCGCTTGCCGAGCAGGGGCTGGCAGGCAAAATCCCAGTCTCCGGGCAAGATGCGGAGCTGGCAGGAGCCCAGCGGATTGTGGAAGGTACCCAGACGATGACCGTCTACAAGCCGCTCAAGGCATTAACGCAAAAAGCAGCCGAGATCGCCGTCATGATGGCAAAAGGCGAGAGCGTCGAGATCAACAGGAAAGTAAACAACGGCAAAATAGAAGTACCGTCCGTGCTGCTGCTGCCAATCGCTGTTGATAAAACAAATATAGAAGAAACGATTATTACGGATGGTTTTCATTCAAGGGAAGAGGTATTTAGGAATCTGGGTGAATGAGGTTTGGTAATGGTTTTATAGATTATGAAAAGGGCTCGGACTCTACTCGGTATTTGAAAGTGGAAATATCGGTGGCAGTTCTGCAGCTCTTTTCTTATTTTTAGGGCTAAAATTACCGAGCGGCAGACAGAGGCTGTCACCCATTTTAAGTCACTACTTTAATGCAGAACCCGTAGCACAATTACAATATTGCGATAATAAATATAAAGAAAATTCTCAATCCATTACTTACTAGTGCGTGGGCATTGAACACTACGAGACTCTCATGATAGAATATGAAAGGATGTAAACGTTTTAATACATAGGAGGGGATAGGAATGGTTCAGCCTTATAAACACGAGCCTTTCACGAATTTTAAAGTTGAGGATAACCGTCAGGATTACTTAACAGGATTAAAGACAGTAGAAGGCTATCTTGGCCAGGATTACGACTTGGTGATTGGCGGAGAGCGCATCTCAACTGAAGACAAGATTGTATCTTACAACCCATCCAATACAGAAGAAGTAATTGGACGAGTTTCTAAAGCAAACCGCGACTTAGCTGAAAAGGCTATGCAGGCTGCTGTTGAAGCGTTCAAAACTTGGAAAAAAGTTAAGCCGGAAACACGTGCGGACGTACTTTTCAAAGCAGCAGCGATCATTCGCCGCCGCAAGCATGAGTTCTCAGCACTTTTAACAAAAGAAGCTGGTAAGCCATGGAACGAGGCTGATGCTGATACAGCTGAAGCAATCGACTTCCTTGAATACTATGCTCGCCAAATGCTAAAAATCAAAGACGGCATGCCAGTAAACAGCCGTCCAAATGAATATAACCGTTATGATTACATTCCTCTAGGAGTGGGAATCATCATTTCTCCATGGAACTTCCCATTAGCGATCATGGCTGGTACTACTGTAGCAGCAATCGTAACTGGTAACACAGTTCTATTGAAGCCAGCTTCTACAACTCCTGTAGTTGCAGCTAAGTTTGTTGAAGTTATGGAAGAAGCAGGCCTTCCTGCGGGCGTTCTTAACTTCGTACCAGGAAGCGGCGCAGAAGTGGGCGACTACCTTGTTGACCACAAAGATACTCGCTTCGTAAGCTTCACAGGTTCACGTGACGTGGGTCTTCGTATTTACGAGCGCGCTTCAAAATTGAACGAAGGCCAAATCTGGCTTAAGCGCGTTATCGCTGAAATGGGCGGAAAAGACACAATGGTTGTTGACAAAGATGCTGATCTTGAATTAGCTGCTCAAGCAATCACTGCTTCAGCTTTCGGCTTCTCAGGACAAAAGTGTTCTGCATGTTCACGTGCTGTCATCGTTGAAGATGTGTACGACCAGGTTCTTAACCGCGTTGTTGAGCTTACTAATGAGCTTAAGCTTGACGATCCAACAGATCAAAGCACATTCATGGGTCCTGTAAATGACCAGGGTGCATTCGATAAGATCATGAGCTACATCGAAATCGGCAAGGAAGAAGGCCGTTTGATGACTGGCGGCGAAGGAGACAGCTCAAAAGGCTACTTCATCAAGCCAACAATTTTTGCTGACCTTGATCCAAATGCAAGGCTAATGCAGGAAGAAATCTTCGGACCTGTTGTTGCTTTCGCAAAAGCAAAAGATTTCGATCACGCGCTTGAAATCGCGAACAACACTGAATACGGCTTAACTGGAGCTGTTATCACTCGTAACCGTGAAAACATCCAGAAGGCTCGCGAAGATTTCCATGTCGGAAACCTTTACTTCAACCGCGGCTGCACAGGCGCAATCGTTGGTTACCAGCCATTCGGCGGCTTCAACATGTCAGGAACAGATTCAAAAGCTGGCGGACCAGACTATCTGCTTCTACACATGCAAGCTAAGACAACTTCAGAGATGTACTAATACAGATTTGGAAATCCCCTTCTCCTTTGTGAGAGGGGGATTTTTTTGTCATGGGAAGGGTTCTGAAGCCACTCACGAGTGGAAAACAGGGTGAGAGTTGTCGTGGGAAGGGTTCTGAAGACAACTCACGGGTGGAAAAGGTGATGCGAGTTGTCATGGGAAGGGTGATTGAGACATTGCAGTGAGTAAATGAAAGGGGCCCGATGTTCCAATGAGGGTGATTGGAACAATCCAGGCGGTGAAAAGGTGGTGCTCGATGTTCCAATAAGGGTGATTGGAACAATCCAGGCGGTGAAAAGATGAAACACGATGTTCCAATGGCAATAATACGAACAATCATTAGAGTGAAATAAGGCTTCGTATAATCGCCATTATCTATATTTTTATAGGGCATTTTAATCATTTCAAAAATTTTTACAGAAAAATTCAGTAAATTAATTGCATTTTGAAAAGTCTGTTATATAATACATATTAGAGTTATTGATTCTGTACTATAACAATCTATTAAAATAGTACATATCAATACAATTTAACAGAATAGAAGTGAGCATCAATAACCGAAGTATTGACACCGAAGACATTTAAAACAAAAAACCATTCATTAGGAGGAACGGAAAATGACTCAAGATCGTGTTAAGCAATTGCAGGAAAGCTGGGAATTGGATAGCCGTTGGAATGGAGTGGAAAGAACTTATAGTGCTGAAGAGGTCATCAAGCTCCGCGGATCGGTTGATATTGAATATACGCTTGCTCGTCGTGGCGCGGAAAAGCTATGGAAGCTTGTGAATGAAGAGGATTTTGTAAATGCTCTGGGTGCGTTGACTGGAAACCAGGCAGTGCAGCAGGTAAAAGCAGGTTTAAAGGCCATTTACCTGAGCGGCTGGCAGGTTGCGGCGGACGCGAACCTTTCCGGAAATATGTATCCAGACCAAAGCTTGTATCCAGCGAACAGTGTTCCTGCCGTTGTGAAGCGAATCAACCAGGCGCTGCAAAGAGCTGACCAAATCACTCACTCTGAAGGTGACAACTCTATTGACTGGTTCGCGCCAATCGTGGCTGACGCTGAGGCTGGCTTTGGCGGACAGCTGAATGTGTTCGAGCTGATGAAAGGCATGATCGAAGCAGGTGCTGCAGGCGTTCACTTTGAAGACCAGCTTTCCTCCGAAAAGAAGTGCGGGCACTTAGGCGGAAAGGTACTTCTGCCAACGCAAACAGCGGTTCGCAACCTGATTGCGGCGCGCCTTGCGGCTGACGTCATGGGAACTCCTACACTAATTGTCGCCCGTACTGACGCAAATGCGGCTGATTTGATCACAAGCGATGTTGATCCATATGATGCGCCATTCATCACTGGTGAAAGAACACCGGAAGGCTTTTTCCGTACCAATGCTGGCCTTGACCAGGCAATTGCCCGCGGTCTTGCGTACGCACCTTATGCAGACTTGGTGTGGTGTGAAACTTCTGAGCCGGACCTTGAGGAAGCTCGCCGCTTTGCTGAAGCGATTCATGCGAAGTATCCAGGAAAGCTGCTAGCTTACAATTGCTCGCCTTCATTTAACTGGAAAAAGAAGCTTGACGATGAAACGATCGCGAAGTTCCAGGTTGAGCTTGGCAAGATGGGCTACAAGTTCCAGTTTGTAACACTTGCAGGCTTCCATGCACTGAACCACGGCATGTTCGAACTTGCTCGCGGCTACAAAGACCGTGGTATGGCAGCTTACTCCGAGCTGCAGCAAGCTGAGTTTGCCAGCGAGCAGCATGGCTATACGGCAACAAGGCACCAGCGCGAAGTAGGAACAGGCTACTTCGACCAAGTATCGATGGTCATTTCAGGAGGAACATCTTCCACTACTGCTTTAAAAGGATCAACTGAGGAAGCTCAATTTACTGCTTCTTGATGACTCGCTTCGGATGTCATTTCTTTTCTGGCAGTTTAATGTGATTCAGCATCAATCTCGATGTAAGCTTTTCAACAATATATCGCCCGATTCATACTAATCGTATGGATCTAAATGCCAGCGTATCATTGTTATAACGGGGTTTATCCAAGCATGACCAGGTTAGGCGTATCGCCGGCCGATATGCGGGATTCACCATATTCCATCCATTCACCCTTGCATTCTCCTATTTGTTGCCTTCTCTTCGAGTCGAAGAGAAGGTTTTTTTACATGAAAATAGGTTAACCTTAAACTAGCACAGTCTCATAGCCAGAATCATACATAGTAGTAATGAATGTTGGAGGTGATTGGATGAGCAACAGCAAAGTGGATGAGTACTTGCAGCAGGGGATGTATGGGGCAAAACAGACGAAACCTGATGAGAGAAGGAGATTCCTGACCACCATTCGTGAGAGAGTTGTGATTGCGCTGACCCAGGCACAGGTGATGAAAAAAGGAGTTGAACCGGAAGTCACAAAGCTCATGGATGAAAACCTGCAGGCTCACATCTTCTTAAATGGACATATATCATATTCGTATTTATCCAAATACATTAAGGAAGCAGAAAAAAGAAATATCGAATTTACGATCGTTACAAATAAAGACTATGATTCCGAGTTGGGTCTTGTCCTGGCACATGATCATGCCATAGATAAAGAGGATATTTATCTTTCGAAAAAGCCGGTTGTGGCTCCAGTGCAGGCTGAAGAGAAGAAGGGCTTTTTTTCAGGGCTGGGGAAATGGTTCAAGAAAGGGTAAGGAGCTGCCTGCATGAGGCGGCTCTTTTTATCTGGATTTAATGTGCTTATCTAATAAAAGTACAAACTTTTTCTGTGCGCCTTCATCTCGGATCATTTTTTTAACACGAAACGAACTCTGCAAATAGGCCCTAACATGCCGGTTTACAAAGAATAAACGGTGGTACCTCTCGTCTTCATATAAAGACTTAAACCATGCGTGCTCGTTTAAAATTCTTATGTTCTGGTCAATTTTTCGAGTATTTAATGTTTGGCTATTGCCAGCACTCTCAAATAGATCTCCAATAAATTCGAAGATAAAAGTAAGGATAGCAATCTCTCCTAACCTAAAGTTTTGTTAAAGAATGTTTTCTTTAAGTATAACAGGTATTATTTCTCTAAAAAAATGTCCTCTATCCTGCGATCCGCCTCCACTCATGTTAAAATAGTACAAATGGCAAGGCTTGTATTGCTTTAACGTGTAAAACTTTGCTATGATCAATATTATTGTTTTTTCAGAAAAAGGGATTGAATGCCCCTTTGATGGACGTTTCACTTACTTATGGAGGTGCTTTTATGTCAAGGATTTCTGTCGATCAGGTGAAGCATGTGGCGCACCTGGCGAGATTGGCGATTACAGAGGAAGAGGCCAATACGTTTACGAAGCAGCTGGATAGCATTATTTCGTTTGCTGAGCAGCTGAATGAGCTGGATACTACGAATGTGGAGCCGACTGCACACGTGCTTGAAATAAAGAATGTTATGCGCGAGGACAAATCAAATCCAGGTTTACCGCGCGAGGAAGTTTTGAAGAATGCGCCTGAGCACCAGGATGGGCAGATCAAAGTACCTGGGATTATGGAGTAAGGAGGACTGACGATGAGTTTATTTGAACATAAGATTTCGGAGCTTCATGAGCTTTTACATAAAAGAGACCTCAGCGTTTCCGACCTGGTTGACCAATCGTTCAAAACAATTGGCGAGGTCGAAGGCAAGGTCCAGGCTTTTTTAACATTAAATGAAGAGAACGCCAGAGCGGCGGCAAAAGCGTTGGATGATAAGGCGATACAAAGCGCGCCAGCTAACAAACTGTACGGCATGCCAATTGGGATAAAGGACAATATTGTCACGAAGGGTCTGCGCACGACTTGTGCGAGCAAGATTCTCGAAAACTTCGATCCTATATATGACGCTACAGTCATGCAGAAGCTGAAGCAGGCTGAAACGGTCACGATCGGAAAGCTTAATATGGATGAGTTTGCGATGGGATCTTCTAATGAAAACTCAGGTTTCCAGAAGACGTTCAATCCATGGAACCTTGAAACAGTTCCAGGCGGTTCTTCAGGCGGATCTGCTGCATCGGTTGCGGCAGGTGAAGTGTTGTTCTCACTTGGTTCTGACACAGGCGGCTCTATCCGCCAGCCAGCTTCTTTCTGCGGCGTTGTCGGCATGAAGCCTACATACGGTCTTGTTTCTAGATTCGGACTTGTAGCATTTGCGTCATCTCTTGATCAAATCGGTCCAATCACGCGCAATGTTGAAGACAATGCCTTTTTGCTAAAAGCGATTGCCGGCCACGATGAGATGGATTCGACGTCCGCAAAGGTGGACATCCCTGACTATTTAAGTTCATTGACTGGTGATGTCAAAGGCTTGCGTATAGCTGTGCCGAAGGAATACATCGGTGAGGGAGTAAGTGAAGAGGTCCGTAAATCAGTGCTTGATGCCTTGGCGGTTCTTGAAAAGCAAGGAGCGACTTGGGAAGAGGTTTCACTGCCGCATTCCAAGTATGCTTTGGCCACATATTACCTGCTATCTTCATCAGAAGCGTCTGCGAACCTAGCGCGCTTTGATGGTGTTCGCTATGGCTACCGTACTCCGAACGCTGAAAACCTGATTGAAATGTACAAAAAGACGCGTGCTGAAGGCTTTGGCGATGAAGTGAAGCGCCGGATCATGCTTGGAACATTCGCTCTTAGCTCTGGTTATTATGATGCTTATTATAAAAAAGCACAAAAGGTCCGCACGCTGATCAAGCAGGACTTTGAAAATGTATTTGAAAAATTCGATGTAATTGTTGGACCAACGACACCCACACCTGCATTTAAAATTGGCGAAAACATCGCGGATCCATTGACGATGTACGCAAATGATATTTTAACAATCCCTGTGAACCTTGCAGGCGTGCCGGCCATCTCAGTTCCATGCGGATTCGATAAAGGGCTGCCATTAGGGCTGCAAATCATCGGCCGCCACTTTGATGAGAGCACTGTATACAAGGTTGCGCATGCATTCGAACAGGCAACGGAATTCCATAAACAAAGACCACAGCTGTAAGGGGTGAAAACAATGAAGTTTGAAACGGTAATTGGCCTTGAGGTCCATGTTGAATTAAAAACAGATTCGAAGATCTTTTCGGCGAGCCCGAACCATTTCGGTGCTGAGCCAAATACAAATACAACCGTGATCGATTTGGGATACCCAGGTGTCCTTCCTGTCGTGAACAAAAAAGCGGTCGAGTACGCAATGAAAGCTGCTATGGCTTTGAACTGTGAAGTAGCTGAACATACGAAATTCGACCGGAAGAACTATTTTTACCCGGATAACCCGAAGGCGTACCAGATTTCCCAGTTCGATAAGCCGATTGGCGAAAACGGCTGGATTGAAATCGAGGTTAACGGATATAAGAAGAAAATCGGCATCACTCGTATCCATATGGAAGAGGATGCAGGCAAGCTTACGCACGGCAACGGATATTCCTTAGTCGATTACAATCGCCAGGGAACTCCGCTTGTTGAGATCGTATCGGAACCCGATATAAGCACACCAGATGAGGCTTATGCTTATCTGGAAAAATTGAAGTCAATCATCCAATATACAGGCGTATCGGACTGTAAAATGGAAGAGGGGTCACTCCGCTGTGACGCGAATATTTCAATCAGACCGGTCGGACAGAAGGAGCTCGGCACAAAGACTGAGCTTAAAAACTTGAACTCATTTAACTTCGTCAGAAGAGGGCTTGAACATGAAGAAAAGCGTCAGGAAGAGGAAATCCTTGCTGGTCGTGAAATCCAGCAGGAGACTCGCCGCTTCGATGAAGCAACAAATACAACGATTCTCATGCGTGTAAAAGAAGGCTCTGATGATTATCGTTATTTCCCGGAGCCAGACCTGCCTGATCTTTATATCGATGAAGAGTGGAAGGCGAGAGTCCGCGCGCAAATCCCTGAGCTTCCAGACCAGCGTAAAAAGCGATATGTCGAGGAAATGGGATTACCTCCATACGATGCCGAAGTTCTAACAGTGACAAAAGAAATGGCTGATTTCTTTGAAGCTGCTGTTGCGGCAGAGGCTGATCCGAAGCAGGCATCCAACTGGCTGATGGGTGAATTCTCAGCATATTTGAAGGCTGAATCAAAGGAACTTCACGAAACGGCACTTACTCCAGAGGCTCTTGCCGGCATGATCAAGCTGATCGAAAACGGCACGATTTCCTCAAAGATCGCTAAACAGGTGTTCAAGGAATTGGTCGAAAACGGCGGAAATGCTGAGCAAATCGTTAAGGAAAAAGGACTTGTCCAGATTTCTGACGAAGGCGCGCTGCTTAAGATTATTTCCGAGATTCTTGATACGAACCCGCAATCCGTAGAGGATTTCAAAGGCGGCAAGGACAAGGCAAAAGGCTTCTTGGTCGGACAGATCATGAAAGCTACAAAAGGCCAGGCGAACCCGCCACTTGTTAATAAATTGCTTGTCGAAGAATTGAATAAGAGATAAAAGTTGCAGGAAAGGCTGGCGGAATGACTCCGTCAGCCTTTTTTTGATTTTCGAAGGTATACGCTGAATATGTAAGAAACGGAGTTTGTCGAATGGTATTTTCGACAGGATATTTCCCGGGAAAGGTAAAATATAGAATTTTCAGTCATTTTCGGATTCGACATTATATGAATCATCAGCATAGACTTCTATCATTCGATAAAATTTTTCATCGGCTGAAGCTTGGGAACAAATATTGCTTAAATATATTTGCTAATTTTAAAATTATCCGCAAACGTTTGCATAAATTTTGAAAGCGTGTTATTTTAATATAACAATAAAATTAAATTGATAAATTGATAGATATGGCTATTCGAAAATCTGCTGAAAAATTTTTTATGATTTAAATGAAAGCCTATACATCAAGGGAGGAAACGTTGTGAAGAAATTTTTATCTTTTGATTTTTGGCAGAAGTTCGGTAAAGCGCTGCTTGTTGTAGTAGCGGTTATGCCTGCTGCCGGGATCATGATTTCACTTGGGAAATTGGTCGGAATGACAGCTTCTGATATCGTTTTTCTGCAAACGATTGCACGAATTTTAGAAGACATCGGCTGGGCTATTATTACGAACCTACATATATTGTTTGCGGTAGCAATCGGGGGATCTTGGGCTAAGGAGCGTGCTGGTGGTGCATTCGCAGCACTTATCGCTTTTATCCTGATTAACCGGATTACCGGTGCTATTTTTGGCGTACAAGGTGATATGCTTACAAATCCTGAAGCGACTGTTAAGTCTCTCTTTGGACAAGAGTTAGTTGTAAAAGATTATTTCACATCAATCCTTGGTGCACCTGCATTGAACATGGGTGTGTTCGTGGGAATCATCGCAGGTTTCCTTGGGGCTAACCTGTTCAACAAGTATTATAACTATGATAAACTGCCAAACTCACTTTCTTTCTTTAACGGAAAGCGTTTTGTGCCATTCGTCGTAATCGGCGGTTCAGTCGTTGTTGCGCTGATTCTGTCACTTGTATGGCCTTTCATCCAGGGTCTTTTAAATGACTTTGGCCAATGGATCGCAACATCCCGTAATACAGCGCCAATCATCGCGCCATTTATTTTCGGTGCATTGGAACGTTTGCTATTGCCTTTCGGACTTCACCACATGCTGACGGTTCCAATCAACTATACAGAGCTAGGCGGAACGTACAAAATCCTGACTGGTTCAGGCGCTGGTTCAGTTGTAGCCGGACAGGATCCGTTATGGCTTGCATGGATCGCAGACTTGAACAACTTCCATGCTGCTGGTGATACGGCTAGCTACAAGCAATTGCTGAATGATGTAACACCTGCTCGTTTCAAAGTCGGACAGATGATTCTATCCACTGCGGCATTGATCGGTATCGCGCTTGCGATGTACCGCAACGTTGATCCTGATAAGCGTTCAAAGTACAAATCAATGTTTCTTTCTGCCGGTTTGGCTGTATTTTTAACTGGTGTAACGGAGCCGATTGAATTCATGTTCATGTTTGCGGCGCCTGTATTATATGTCGTTTATGCTGTTATGACAGGGCTTGCGTTCGCGATTGTTGATATCATTCACATTCGTGTACACTCTTTCGGTTTTATTGAATTAGTGACGAGAACACCGATGATCATTAAAGCTGGATTATGGCTAGACCTTGTTAACTTTGCAATCGCATGTTTAGTTTTCTTTGGCTTAAACTATGGTGTAGCCAACTTTATGATCAAAAAATTCAACTTCCCGACTCCAGGCCGCAACGGCAACTATATCGAGGAAGAAACTGCACCTGCTTCTACTTCTGCTGTAAAGAAGCATTCAATTGCTCCAGTGCTGATTGAATTACTAGGAGGACAAGAGAATATTGAAGATGTAGATGCATGTATGACTCGCTTGCGCGTGACGGTAAAAGACCCTTCTGCAGTTGCTGGCGAGAAAGAGTGGAAGAGCAATGGTGCTCTTGGGCTGATTGTAAAGGATAAAGGGGTCCAGGCGATATACGGACCAAAAGCGGATGTATTAAAGTCAGATATCCAAGACACTCTGGGGGCTTAATAGATGAAGTTACTGACGTTGAACTGCCACTCCTGGCAGGAAAACAACCAGCTTGAAAAAATAAAGACACTGGCTGAGACGATTGCGGAGAACGACTATGATGTCGTTGCCTTGCAGGAGGTCAGCCAGCGTATGGATTCTCCAATCGCGTACGATACGATTAGGGAAGATAATTTTGCACTCGTGCTTGTTGAGGAGCTTCGGAAGCTTGGTGCAGTGGATTATCGCTTTACATGGGATTTTGCTCATCTCGGTTATGAGGTCTATGAAGAAGGCCTTGCGATTTTGACCAAGCATAAGATTGAAGAAGAGTTTTCCTTTTTCATCTCTCGCAGTCATGACCAGAGCTACTGGAAGACAAGAAAGATTGTCGGCGCAAAGATTAATGTTGATGGGCAGCCTGTTTCCTTCTATTCATGCCATCTCGGATGGTGGCATGATGAAGAGGAGCCTTTCCAGTTCCAGGCCGATTCACTTTTGGAACAGGTAAAAAATGATGTTCCATTCTTTTTGATGGGCGATTTCAATAACGCTGCCTCTGTACGAGGAGAAGGTTATGAGTACCTCTTGGATAAGGATTTGCATGATACCTTTGAACTTGCGGCTGAGAAAGATTCCGGAGTGACGATTGCAGGGGATATCGCGGGCTGGGAAGAGAACAAGCAGGATTTGAGAATCGATCTAATTTTAGCTGGCCAGCCAGTCCAACCAAGATATTCAATGGTGATTTTTAACGGTAAAAATAAACCAGTTGTGTCGGATCATTATGGAGTGGAAGTAGAGATTTAGGTTTGCTTGCAACAGGGAATTTTCGTGGAGAATATCCAGTTCGCTAATATATAGGTAAAATCAATCTCGTGAAAAATCCTGCTTCAAAAGTGAAGTTCACATGGTGAATTTTTATTGTGATTAATTCAAATGTAAAAAAGACCCTGCAAATGTAACAGGTTCTGTTTTGAAGCACAAAATGTCAATTAACAAGTTAATTAACAATATAATACGCATCTTAATTAGCACAACCTTTAACAACAAAAAAACAGGGGAATCAGAATAACGGGTTCCCTTTTGAGGTGCAAACATTACAAATCACATCATATTTTTGTCACTAAAATCAATGCAATTCTCAATTGAATCCTCTAAGCAAATAACGTCAATAAACAAAAAGAAGGGATAGCTCGATGGCTATCCCTTAAATTCTCTATTGACTCCTGTTATTTAAATTAATTTGTTGTTTGTTTTTATTGAGTGTCTTCGTCGCTTTTGTACTCCAAAATATCACCTGGCTGACAATCCAAAGCCTTACATATCGCTTCTAATGTTGAAAAACGAACCGCTTTTGCTTTCCCATTTTTCAGAATGGAAAGGTTCGCCATCGTAATTCCAACCCTCTCCGAAAGCTCCGTTACGCTCATTTTCCGTTTTGCTAACATCACATCAATATTAATAATAATTGCCATATCCTCCACCTCAGACCGTCAAATCATTTTCTGATTTTATGTTAATCGCTTCTTGTAGAAGACGTTGGAGGATAGCAGCAAAAACGGCGATAACCAGCGAAGCAAAAATGATAATGAGCCCCAATAATCCAATAGGAGGGTCAACTTTCTTCGCTATAAAATGAAAGAGTGGCAAACCTAATACATACCAACCACTGATTGTAATCGCACAGCACTTTATGTTCTTTAACGCCTTTACAGATAATTCTGAGAACGCTGTGTTCTCGTCAATGTACCGTAAAAGATTGAAAGCCTGATAGAGAGCAAAGTAAAAAGGCACAGCCGCTCCATACATCACGATAAAAACGAGATATTTCATTGGAGCAATATTTGAATACAATTTTGCTGCGAAATTCGCCAAATGGGGCACTAAAAAGATACATAAAGCAAGAACCAGTAGTCCTATAATAAAAACAGCAATTTTTAAAAACAATGTTGTGACTTCTTTCAAAAAAAACACCTCCCATTTTTATTTCATTTTTTCTAGGAAATTTTTAATTGGTATTTGAAGAACACTTATAAAAGTTGCAACGATACTTGTCACTAAAATGCCCATTAGACTTAGTGATATAGGACCTGCTGCGTCATCTCCTGTGATTTTAGCAAGCACCATTAAACTTACTATTCCTAACAAAATGAGAAAAATGACTGTAAAAGCACATTTTTTTATAACCCTCAAAGATTTAAGGGATAATTCAGAGAAAGCATTGTTCTTTTCGATGTAGGTTAATAGTTTATATGCTTGATACAACGCAACAGAAAACGCAATACAGAATCCGTATGCACATACTAAAAAGGGGATTAGGAAGTAAGCCGTATCTGGATGTACTCTTGCATCTTTAACGGCTATCTCAGGCAACCAGATACACAATGCAAGCACTGCAATTCCAGCCATAAAAATAATTACCTTTAAGAAAGTTGTTGAACCTTGTTTAACATTCAATTAATGCACCTCACCGATTTAATAATAAAATGACTTTAACACACAATTTATTGTTTTTCAATAAACTAATATTGTTTTTAATTATATTATTATTGTTATAGATATATCCTTTTACTTTAAGTTGTTAAATTTACAACTAGTTCAACAAAATGTCTTTATCTTTTAAAAGATTAAGCAGAAACATATCAACCACTTCGCTCTCACTGTATTCTGTATATTCCGCATAGGTTTTACGATAGCTCGTACACGTTCCGATACAATCCAGTCTACATTGAGAGTATTGTTGTTTTTTGGCTTAATAAACTTCAATAATCATCGTCCTCCACAATCTAAAAATGACCGCTCAATTAACACACCTTTTTAGCACACCTTTTCGAGGCTGTCTGCCGTCCAACAGATACTCGCTAATTAGTATGCTAATTGGTATGTTAATTTGATTGTTAAAACTGCAACAACCCTTTTATATCAATAAAAAAAGCAGTACTAATTCTAAAGCGAATTGTACTGCTAATTGTTTTGTTTTTTTGAGTTTTGTACTTCAAAACCGAACCCGTTACTGCAAATGGGTCTTTTTTTATATTGAAAGCCTAATGTATCTAATTCTTAAGTAATTCCAACAATTCTTCTTTATTACTGGTCATCAGGATCAATTCTTTGCTGTTGAAGATGAGGTAGATCGGTACCATAGGAATCGACATTTCAGGATATTCCTGCCCAAGTCCCTCAGGATCCTCTGATAAATGGAATGCGGCCAATTTAGCTTTTAAATCTTCAGGTAGTTCATACTTTTCTGAATCTCCACGTGGAACAATGGCCAAAATAGATAGTTTTTTAGGATCCTTGGATAAAAAATCATAGAAGTCCGGCAAGTCCTCAATCTGCAATTTCACATAATATGTACTGAATGAATTGAAATCCTTATCCCAGGATGCAGTGATTTGGAAGTGAATCGGCCGCGAAGTCTGGCTTCTAGGGATGATAATGGAACTGCTTTCTTCTGTCATTTTTTCACCGCCCGGAACGGAATTCACCTGGCTGATGATGATGCTTTCGGGCTGTTGACCGGCTGGGAAATTCACATCCAGGCGCTGCTTTTGAACAACATCGACTGCTTCCATATCGGCCATTTTCTTTATCGGATCCGCAAAGGCTTCTTTCGTTCCGCGCCAAACATAGCCCCCTGATTTCAAGGGGATTTCCTTACCTTGGACAGTAACAACTGGCTGTGGCGGCTTTTCCTCCTTATATAATTTAAAGCGGTCCATTGCCAGTAATGCTACAAAAAGTAAGAAAGCTGCAGCGCCGTAGACTAATATTTTTCTTTTCATTGAATCCACCTAAAAAATTATTTCACTATTACTTCCATATCCTGTTATGCATTTCCTGCTTTTAACAAAAAAACAGTGCCACCCCATAAAGGAAGGCACTGCTGAATATTAGGAATTTAAGTTTTTAACGCTAAGATTAAATTCCTGCTCGATTTCAGGATTCGGTCTATAAGTAACTAAGCTGATTACCACTGAAACGATGAGATTGATGATGAAACCAGGGACGATTTCGTACATGACATCGCTCAGTCCTAATTTACTCCAGAGGATGACGGTTAGAGTACCTGCCACCATACCCCAGATAGCGCCCCAGTTGGTCATTTTTCTCCAGAACAAGCTCAGAAGGATAACAGGTCCAAAGGCGGCACCGAAGCCTGCCCATGCATATGCAACCAGGCCGAGGATGGTATTGTTTTGCTCCCATGCAAGGAAAGCGGCTATGACTGAAACGGCAAGTACGGCCATCCGTCCGAAGAAGACGTAATGTTTGTCAGTTCCATCCTTTTTGTATAAAACCTTATACAAGTCCTCTGTCAATGCGCTTGAAGTAACGATCAGCTGAGAAGAAATCGTGCTCATAATTGCGGCTAGCACTGCAGCAAGCAAGAACCCTGCGACCAGCGGGTGGAAGAATAATTGTCCGAGCTCAATGAAAACAGCCTCGGGATTATTCAGCTTAATATCGGGATTCTGCGCATAGAATGCAAGACCAATCAATGCAGTGAATATTGTTCCGAGTAAGGAGAAAATCATCCACGCCATACCAATTCTTCTAGCGCTTTTTGTTTCTTTTACTGTCGTTATTGCCATAAAGCGGACGATAATGTGTGGCTGTCCAAAATAACCTAAGCCCCATGCAGCAGCCGATATGATTCCGAGAAATGTCGTTCCTTTAAATAAATCAAATAAAGTAGGATCAATTGCCTTAATCGTATCAAACGTTTCTGCTGGACCTCCTGTTTTAGTAAATCCTAAAATAGGGACGAGCAACAATGCGATCACCATCATCAAACCCTGAATAAAATCCGTGTAACTAACGGCCAGGAAGCCGCCAAACAGAGTGTATGCAACCACAACTGCTGCTACAATCAATAATCCTGTATGATAATCAAGATTAAAAGAGCTTTCGAAGAATACAGCTCCAGCTACCATACCAGATGAAACGTAGAATGTGAAAAATAGTAAAATAACAATTCCGGATACAATTCTTAAGAGCTTTGTATCATCTTTAAAACGGTTTTCAAGGTAGCCAGGTATCGTGATGGAGTCGTTTGCTACCTGTGTGTAAGAGCGCAAGCGAGGTGCTACCAAAAGCCAGTTTAGATAGGCTCCAATTGTAAGGCCAATGGCAATCCACGCACTCGCTAAACCGCTTACATAAATTCCGCCAGGCAGTCCCATTAACAGCCAGCCGCTCATGTCAGCAGCACCAGCACTCAGAGCGGTTACTGCAGGTCCAAGCGATCTTCCGCCCAGCATGTAATCAGTCAGATTGCTTGTCTTCTTGTAGGAATACCAGCCGATATATAACATCGCGGCCATGTAAATCCCTATCGAAATAAGCTGGAAAACTTCATTCGACATAATCTTTCCCCCTTTGTTATAGTGAAAAATTATTAATAAAATATTGCTAATACAAATAATATTCTATCATTTTAACTAACTGAATAACAGAGCCTTTTTTCATAAAAAATATTATTCTGGTAATAATAATTTGCTTTATTAATATACTTATAGGATAAAGAAAAACCATAGCTTAAAAGCCATGGCTATGAATTAAGATTTGAATGAACCTTTTGGAGGAACGCGATCCTTTTTCACATTACGGTCATTGATTTTCGGTTCCGTTCCATTCATGAAGCTGCGAATGTTTGAACGATGAAGGAAAAATAATAATAAAATAAAGGCAATGAATAGAAGAGGTTCACTATTTTCCGTTGAGAAGAAAGAATAAACAAGCATGGCAAACCCAACAGAAATTGAACCCATGAACACATACTTGGTAATCAAGATTACGGCAAAGAATGTCAGATAGACCGCGAGAAACATCCCGATATCGACCACGAGCAGCGCACCTGCCGTTGTTGCGATTGCTTTTCCTCCACGAAAGCCGGCAAAAATCGGAAAGCAATGGCCAATGACAGCGATCAAGCCAGCGTACAGCGGATTAACCGGTACATCCAAAAGCAAGGGAAGGGAAGCGGCCAGCATGCCTTTTGCCACATCAACCAGCAGCACAATGACGGCGGCCTTTTTGCCCATCACCCTTAGTGTATTGGTCGCACCTGGGTTTTTGCTGCCATGGTCCCTGATATCAACATTGAAAAAATACTTGCCAACTAATAAAGCAGTCGGGATTGATCCAATCAAGTATGCGGCTAAAAGAATCAACCAGTTCATAGTAGTCACCCTTTTTATATAGTTAAAAAATCATATTCTGAAATTAACTAGCTAATGTACATTTATTTTACAGTGTGAATAGAATCTTCGCATAAGTGAACGAAACTGACAGCCGCAGCATCTGCCTTGTCGGGATATGGATAACTAAGTGCATTTCCAGTCTCAGTCGCAAGCAGCCTGAAGATATCCATCGTTTCCTTCATCGCATGGAGTATTTCGCTTCTATTATAGGTTGCAAAAATTTTGGTGAATGATTCTACCAGCCTTGGATCGGCCCATTTTTCAATAAATCGTCCATTATGCCATGGTGATTGGTCCAAAACGGTAATTGTGTGCCACTCGGCCATCGTCCTGAGCAAATACTTCAGGTTGCTGTCCAAACATTCCTTCGCCACCCAAAGTTCACCCCGCAGCATCTTTTTGCTCACCCATACGACGTGATACCAAAAATCCTGAACGAGATTATCATATTGCTCCTGGGTCGGCAGCGAGCGAATTTGCGTAAAATCATCGGAAACTTTTATCCCATTCGTAACGTCTGTTTTATCGAATAGCACTTTAAATCCATTTTTGAAAACCTGCTGAACTTCTTTTAATTGAAGCATGCCTGAAAATTGATCGGGTGCCAGGATGACAAAATCAACATCTGAATGCGGATTGAACATGACACGCTTTTCAATCCCATTTCCAACTGCTGTTTTTTCCAAAAAGGTAATGGAGTAAGGATGGATTTGATTCAGCCAGCTTTCCGAGTGGATGAACTGGTCTGGCTTGTCTGTCAAAAAGATAATATCAAGATCAGACCATTGATCGGCAGGCGCATCTGTCCTGGCCCTTGACCCAATAATCATTGCAGCGTGAATTTCTTTCTGCGCTTTTGCCCATGCTGTAAAACGGGTTATGATATCGTCAAAAGTACAAATATCCATAGAGATATCTCCTCAACTTTAATAGATTGATGGGTATTTCCAATTTATGTAACTCCTCTCTTTGTATTGTAAAAAAGATGTAGTATGAATGGAAGAGTTTTTCGAAAAATAGAATAGTTAACAATAAATACTCTTCGCCAAAAAGTTGTCTTTCCCTTTGGCAAAAAAACATAAATTGGTTTATGATATATCCGGTGAAAGATATTGCGGGCAATTGCCTGGCTGATGAAATTGAGCTATGATGTAAAATGATGGAATTTAAAAACCATATTAAGTAGGATGATGGGTATGAAAAGAGCAAGAATAATTTATAATCCAACTTCAGGACGTGAAATCTTTAAAAAGAATCTTGCGGACGTTTTGGAAAAGCTTGAGATTGCTGGATATGAAACGTCCTGTCATGCGACAACCAGTGAAGGCGATGCAATCAAGGCAGCGAGGATAGCTGTTGAGCGCCGTTATGACCTTGTCATCGCAGCTGGAGGAGATGGTACGATCAATGAAGTGGTCAATGGGATTGCTGAACAGAAGTACCGTCCAAAGGTAGGAGTCATTCCGGTTGGGACAACCAATGACTTTGCTCGCGCACTCCATATTCCGCGGGATATCATGTCGGCGGTGGACATCATTGTGAAAGGCGAAACGATTCCGGTTGATGTCGGACGGATCAATGATAAATATTTTATAAATATCGCAGGCGGGGGCAGACTGACAGAGCTGACCTATGAGGTTCCAAGTAAGCTGAAGACCGTCCTTGGCCAGCTGGCTTACTATTTAAAAGGGATGGAGATGCTGCCGTCCATCCGTGCTTCTGAAGTGAGCATTGAGTATGATGGAAAGCTGTTTGAAGGTGAAGCCATGATGTTCCTCGTCGGGCTGACGAACTCCGTCGGCGGCTTTGAAAAGCTGGCACCGAACTCTTCGATCAATGACGGCTTGTTCTCGCTGCTGATTTTGAAAAAGACAAACCTTGCCGATTTTATCAAAATCGCATCACTCGCAGTCCGCGGGGAGCATATCCATGATCCTAACGTGATCTATACACAAGCCAACCGCATCAAGGTCCATGCGAAAGAACACGTCCAGTTAAATCTTGACGGTGAATACGGCGGCAATTTACCAGCCGAATTCGAAAACCTGTTCAGGCACATCGAAGTCTTCGTACCGCTGGATGAAATCCGTCCGGAAGACCGACCAGAGAATCTGGATTTGAATTTTAAAGTAGAATGATGAAATCGCTCCTTTGTGGAGCGGTTTTTTTGTGTTTGGGTAGATTGTGTTTTGGTTGGTTTTAAATGCATTAGTGAAAGTTTTTGAAAAAGGAAGAAGCGAAAGCCATTGGAACAATTCTTGGTAAAAAATCTGCCACTGACTGTTCCAATAAGGGTCATTGGAACAGTTCAAGGTGAAAAACCATTCACGGACTGTTCCAATAAGGTTCATTGGAACAGTTCAAGGTGAAAAACCAGCTACGGATTGTTCCAATAAGGTTCATTGGAACAGTTCAAGGTGAAAAACCAGCTACGGACTGTTCCAATAAGGTTCATTGGAACAGCCCTAGGTGAAAAAAACTGTTACGGACTGTTCCAATAGGGGTCATTGGAACAGTTAGAGCGGTGAAAACAGCCCTCAGTTGGTTCCAAACAACTTCTTGGGAACCGGATATTCATATTCTAATTGAAAAACGCAATATATCCGTGACATTTGGGTAAATGCATAAGATAAATGTGTAAAATTTGCCTGTAACACATAAATGGAAGAAAATAAGAGATATCAGGCAAGATAATAATATGAAGGATGTGGATACATAATGGGGAACAAGGCGTTGATCAACATCGACTATACGTATGATTTTGTGGCTGATGACGGGGCTTTGACATGCGGCAAGCCGGGCCAGGACATTGAAGAGAAGCTTGTCGGCGTTACCAGGGAATTCATCCAGAATGGTGACTATGTGGTTTTCGCTATTGATGTCCATGATGAGGGCGATGAGTTCCACCCGGAAACGAAGCTGTACCCGCCTCATAATATCCGCGGCACGAAGGGAAGAGATTTGTACGGCAGCCTTCAAGCTGTGTACGAGGAGAATAAGCATCTGGAGCATGTATATTATATCGATAAAACAAGGTATTCAGCCTTTGCCGGAACGGATCTTGAAATGAAATTGCGTGAAAGAGGCATTACGGAAGTTCATCTTGTCGGCGTTTGCACTGATATATGTGTATTGCATACAGCAGTTGATGCTTACAATAAAGGATTTAAGGTTATTGTGTATAAGGAGGCTGTTGCTTCATTTGACCCTGTCGGCCATGAGTGGTCGCTTCGCCATTTCGAAAGCTCGATTGGCGCGGAGGTGAAGTAGCCTATGAAAAGGAACACGGATGGCAGCAAACTTGGAGGTTTTTGGATGAGCACGAAATTTACAGATGACAGCTTGATGCTTCATACAGACTTATATCAAATCAACATGATGGAAACATACTGGCGCGATGGTGTTCACAATCGACGTGCGGTATTTGATTTATTTTTCCGTAAGCTCCCTTTTGGAAATGGGTACGCTGTTTTTGCTGGACTGGAAAAAATCATCAGTTATATCGAGAACTTCGGATTTACCGAGGATGATATTCAATATTTAAGAGAAGAAGCCAATTACGGAGAGGATTTCCTTGCTTATCTGAAGGATCTTCGCTTTACAGGTACCATTCGTGCGATGCAGGAGGGCGAGATCGTTTTTGCCAACCAGCCATTAGTCAGAGTCGATGCACCACTGGCTGAAGCACAGCTGATCGAGACTGCTCTTTTAAATATTGTTAACTACCAAACGTTGATTGCGACGAAAGCATCGCGGATTAAGCAGGTGGTGAAGGATGAAATCGCGATGGAATTCGGTAGTCGCCGAGCTCATGAAATGGATGCAGCGCTTTGGGGAACGCGTGCGGCCTACATCGGCGGTTTTGATTCCACGAGCAATGTGCGCGCAGGCAAGCTGTTCGGAATTCCGGTTTCCGGAACGCACGCGCATTCAATGGTTCAGGCATACAAGGACGATTATCTTGCTTTTAAAAAATACGCGGAAACCCATAAGGACTGCGTGTTCCTAGTTGATACGTACGACACATTAAGGTCAGGTGTGCCAAACGCTATCCGTGTAGCCAAGGAATTTGGAGATAAGATCAATTTTATTGGTATCCGTCTCGACAGCGGAGACCTTGCTTATCTTTCGAAGGAAGCAAGGCGCATGCTAGATGAAGCGGGTTTTAAACAGGCTAAGATAGTAGCATCTAGTGATCTTGACGAATATACGATCATGAACCTGAAAGCCCAAGGCGCGAAAATCGATACATGGGGAGTCGGCACGAAGCTGATTACAGCCTATGATCAGGCGGCTCTTGGTGCTGTTTATAAAATCGTCTCGATTGAGAGAGCGGACGGAACAATGGAGGATACGATCAAAATTTCCTCCAATCCGGAAAAAGTCACGACCCCTGGAATCAAAAGGGTATACCGGATCATCAACAAGTCCAATAATCGTTCTGAGGGTGACTATATCGCGCTTGAGGATGAAAATCCGCAAGAGGAAAAACGCCTGAAAATGTTCCATCCTGTTCACACCTTCGTCAGCAAATTCGTTACGAATTTCGATGCGCGAGAGCTGCACCACGATATCTTTACGGATGGAAACCTCGTGTACACACAACCAAGCCTTGAGGAAGTGCGGTCGCATTCAAAGTACTGCCTTGGGGTCCTTTGGGAGGAGTACACACGTATGCTAAATCCAGAAGAATACCCAGTCGACCTCAGCCAGAAATGCTGGGACAACAAAATGCGCAATATAGAAGAAGTACGTGAGAAAGTCATGGAAATGACCGGAGAGAAAATGTAAGATGGGAGGCTGCTTTTCGAAATAGGGAAAGCAGCCTTTTTTGGCATTGATGTGTAAGGATTTTCAATAATTTTATAAAGACCAAAAAGATCCCATTCATGGATCATGGTGATTTCTTAGACTACATACGATGATTTTACTGAATTTAGGAGGAAATACATATGGAAGGGACTAAGTCCATTCGTGTTGCAGATACCGAGTTTGAATGGAATCTGGAAAAGGGGCAATTCTTGTTTGAAGGCGGGGATGTGGTCTTGTTCTGGATTGGTACAGCTATGAAGGACTTCTTCGATACGATAGAAGAGATTTCGGGTGAAGAATCGTCCAATCTAGTATTTGAGACAACTGGTTACCGCCAGGGGCTGGTGATTGGTGAATATTTTGAAGAAATGAAGCATGTTGATGCGAATGAAGCTGCTGGAATGTTGGCGAATATTTACGCGGCGGCAGGCTGGGGGAAGGTTTCTGTGCACGACTTCTGTTTTGATGATAAAACGACAACCATTCGCTTAAGGGATAGCTGGGAGTCGAAGATCAATCTGGCTCAGGGCAAAAAGAGAGGGACGAATTTCATAGCAGCACACTTTGCTGGGGTTTTCAGCGGCCTTTTTGGGACGAATATCTGGTATAAAGTCGTTCAGGATCAAGTAGAGGACCATGAATATAGCATTGTGGAATATTTTCCATCTGATGTGACGGTCTCACAGAATATACATGAGCTTGCAAGGAAGAAGGAAGCGGAACAAATCGGGCATCTTGAAAAACTGGTGGCTGAAAAGACGAAGGAACTAAAGGAATTAATTGAAAAACTTTCTTCGCCAACTATTCCTGTCCTCGAAGGGATCGTGGTTGTTCCGCTGATTGGTGCCTACGATGAGGAGCGTTCTGAAAAGCTGTTGGTTAACACGCTGAACAACCTGCCGGCACACAAGGCCAATTACCTTGTGCTTGATTTAACTGGATTAGACCAGGATCTCGGACCCCATACGGTCAGCATGATTGAAAAAATGGCTTTAGCTGCGTCACTAATCGGCACGACTACCATTCTTGTGGGAATCTCTGCTGAGCTTGGGGTTCAAATTACACAATCAGCCATTAATCTTGCAAGATTTGACTGCTTCCAAACTCTTCAGCATGGGATTCACTATGCGCTTGGCCAGATTGGAAGAGAAATTATCTAAATAGGTTTAAAAAGTGTTTATAAAGGGAAAAAGCTGATGTTAGGGGGGATTCTGATGATCAATTTAGCTGTAGTGACGAAAAGAATTAGGGACAGTAGATTTGAGTTGGCTGATTATGTAACCCAAACTCAAGCAGCCAAATTCCCCGAGAAATTACGTCCGGTGTCTAATGCGCTTCATTCTGAACGAATCAAGCTTATCGATTATTATGGTGAACTTTTGACAGATGATATAGAAACCGCCATGCAAAAAATAACCGATTGGGGCATGAATATCGGTAAAGTTTGTTCTGAGTTAGGGCTATCGATAGACTTGGCTCTGGATGAAGTCCATTTTTATAGAAAAAGATTTGCGGAAATCATTTTTGAAACGTTCATGGAACAAGGGTATGATTTGCCTTCTTACCACGAGACCATTCAAAAAATGCAAAGGATTACAGATCAGGCAGTACAAAGCTTTAGTATTGCTTTTGCCCGGCATCAGCAAGGAATTTTACAAATGGCACGGATGGAAATAGCCGAGCTTTCCGTTCCGGTGGTCCCGTTGGAAAAAGAGGTTGCAATCCTTCCCTTAATCGGAACCATTGATACATACCGTGCAAAATTGTTGTTGGAAGAATCACTGAGAAAAAGCGCTAAACTGGGAGTGTCCTATTTCATCCTGGATTTATCGGGCGTGCCAATCGTCGATACGATGGTGGCAAGCCAGCTTTTCCAGGTCATTAACGCCTTGAAGCTGTTGGGTGTTGAAGCGGTTATTAGCGGAATCCGCCCGGAAATCGCACAAACAATGGTGGCGCTTGGTATCGATTTTACAAAAGTGAAAACATACTCCTCGCTCCAGCAGGCAATGAGTGACTATAGAAAAAGAGGATTAACATAGATAGGGTAATGAACTTATCGGAAATTGAGGATTAAAACCATGAACTACTCGATACGGAATTTTGACGAAGCTGCAGAAACGATCTTGAAATTTATTAGTACCGTTATCCCTATCAATACACTATTTATCGCTAAAAACGATCGGTGTATAAATGAAATTGAAAAGGTGCTAAATAGGGAAGATATCCTTTTGAATGAAGGAGAACAGCTTCCATTTCAAGAAACGTACTGTAAGCTTAGCGTGGATCATGGGAATAAGATCCTGTTGATACCTGACTTGAGCTGCGCTATACCTATAAAAACTTTAATCTGCTAATAATGGACCTCGGCATTGGGCTGGGGTTCTTTTTTTAGGCAAGGTGTCGTTTTATAAAGGATTTTGAGTGTCAGTAAAGAATTATTACTATAATGATTTTTTCTGAGGGTGTTTTCGATATGAATGATAATAGTAATAAGGTGGATTACGAACAGTTTATACCTAGAGAAAGTGGTTTTATATTTAAGTTCGTTAAAAAAGAAGGTCAATTCATTCATACATTTATTGAAGGTAAACTCATTGAAAAAATTGGTCTTATTCCTGAAAGTGTCGTGGGGAATACCTTGTTTGAATTTCTGCCAGCTGAGCAGGCAGTCCGGAAAGAAGTCTTTTATGAGATAGCCTGGAATGGAGAAAACATTAACTATGAAGGGTGCGTTGGGGATACCCATTACCTGGCAATCCTTAATCCAATCCGCAGGAATGCAAAAACAGTTGAGGTTATTGGAACGGCCATTGATATTACAAAGGAAAAAAAGAGAGAAAAGCAGATTCAGCAAATGGAGAAGCTTTCTGTAGTAGGTGAGCTGGCTGCTGGAATTGCGCACGAAATTAGAAACCCCCTTACTTCTCTGAAAGGTTTTGCGAAAATCGTTAAAGAGAGTGTTGATAAGGAAGATTTAGTGGGATACCTAGATATCATGCTCGATGAAATGGACCGGATCAATCAGATTGTCAATGAATTTATGTTCATTGCAAAACCGAATGAGCATGTTCATTTTCAGCCTACAAATATAAATAAACTGCTTCAAAGCTGTATTCTGTTGATGGAGCCACAGGCGAATTTAAAAAGTATAAAAATAGAATCTAACCTTGAATCCGAATTATTTTTAAATTGCGATCAGAATCAAATTAAGCAAGTATTGATTAATCTCCTGCAAAATGCGATTGAAGCAACAGATGATCGGGGCCATCACATAGAGGTGACGTTAAAGGAAGCCTGTGAAAAAGACATCTTAATCCTCATTAAAGATAAGGGCTGCGGTATATCTGATAAGAGACATAAAAGGTTGTTTGAACCCTTTTATTCTACGAAAGAAAAAGGGACAGGCCTCGGGCTGATCACATGCAAACGAATTATTGACCTTCACCAAGGCAGCATTGATATTAAAAGCAAGCAAGGAGAAGGGACTACAATCACATTAAATTTGCCAAGGTATTGTAACGCAGATCATACGTTGTTGCGCCAGGTGGTATCTAGTTAAGTGATTGTGGGAAGTTTTATAGGTTTTTTAAAATATAAACTATTTATTAAGTTATAAAGCAGTATCGGAATTGATATACTTTTAAGAAAGTTGACAAGGGAGTGAAATAAATGATTAGTAAAGTCGGTCAAATCATGCTGTATGTAAATAACCAAGATGAGGCAGTGAATTTTTGGACGGAAAAAGTAGGGTTTAGTGTGATTTCGGAAGAAGATAACGGCCAGGGATTGAGATGGATTGAAATTGCGCCAACAAAGGATGCAGAAACAAGCATCATCCTGCACAATAAGGAATTCGTTGCTAAAATGTCGCCTGGAGTAAATCTTGGTACACCTTCATTAATGTTTTTCTCGGAAAATCTTGATCAATTACATAGCGACTTATCAAATAAAAATATCACAGTCGGAGAAATTGTAAATATGCCTTCAGGCAGAGTATTTAACTTTGCAGATGGTGAAGAAAATTACTTTGCAGTGATGGAAAAAAAGTAAAATAAGTACTAGTGAAAATAAACATAGATTAACAAGGTGCACTGATCCACGAAGGATTAGGGCACTTTTTTTGTAACTTCTTGTTCGTCGGAGAGGGAGCGGATATGCTGCGAAGTGTTTATGTTCTACTAGCTCTATCAAATGACCTTAAGAGCGAATCGCAACATGGGGCGTCTTGAGAGATTCATTCTCAAATGTAATTTCATTTTTAAGGCGCTGTAAAGGCTGCTGGTTTCGGACAATTTCATTTTCAGGTGGAAATTTCATGAATAATATAGGCTGAAGTAAAATATATAAACATTAAAAGTATAACGAAAAACACTTTTTGTTTCCTACTATGTATCTATAAGGTGCTGATTTTTTGTATAGGAATAAAAACTTGAATTTAATCATTTTTTTGCTATTGTGCTTACTTATCATTCTTGTTGTTCATGTTATTCTCCATATTAAGATTTATATAGTATACAGCGCGAGCATTGGTTCAATTTTCATGGTAGGATTCATCATTTTCCTTATTGTTTACCTTTATATAAATGGATGAAGCATGGGGACGTATCTTATGCTTCCTTTTTGTATAGAAGTGAATCCTATACAACTATGACGCTGAGCTTTACTCTAAGAGAAGCGAAGGGTACGTCCCTCTGCTTCTTTGGGCACATTCCCTTCAAAAGTGCATAGGATAATTTGATAAACTGTGAAGGGATTGTGAAAAATGTACAGTAATCCTTATACGTATCCATATCCGCAACAATATCAATATCCTTATAATGTTAATGTACCTGTGTATAACTATGGAAGTCAGTCTGTTCAATGGGGTTTTCCGAATGAGTTCGCGCATGCAAACTCATTCCGCTTTCCCAATGGAGAAGGAAATATTTTATTAAAAGATTATGGACCAAACCCATATTCCGTTAATATCAATGAAGCAACGAAGCAAAACAATACGTATCGTACTGCTTTATGGACAGGAAATCATTTGCAAGTGACATTAATGAGTATCAATGTCGGCGATGATATCGGCTTGGAAATCCATCCTAACGTGGATCAATTCTTACGTATTGAACAAGGCCAGGGGATTGTTCAAATGGGCAAGAGTAGAGAGAACTTAAGCTATGAAAGAAATGTCTCTGATGATTCTGCAATCATGATTCCTGCGGGTACATGGCATAACGTCACCAATACAGGTAATATTCCGCTGAAACTTTACGCAATCTATGCTCCACCTAACCATCCATTTGGTACTGTTCATGTTACCAAAGCAGATGCAATGGCTGGGGAAGGAGGCAACGGTAATGGAAATGGAAATACAGTTGCTTTTGGCAAGACCCCAGACGAATGGGTAAAGCACACTGAATTTCTGGTGAATGAAGGATTAGAAGATGTGAAAAGAGGAATAAATGCTCTACACATTCTTCAAGAATTCATTCTAATGGGAGTTCTCGTCGGGAAAGGGTACACCCCTGAAAAAGCATACGAAACAGTAGAAGCGTGGGAACGAACAGGAAAATCCAAACTACTTCAACAAAGCAAAAATCTGTAAAAATGAAGGAAGCATGGGGACGTATCTTATGCTTCCTTTTATTATTGAAGCTTTCAGCGATCCTATACTACTAACGCTGAACTTTACTCTAAAAGATGCGAAGTGTACGTCCCTCTGCTTCCTTGCTGAACCAAAGTAGTTAAATGGAAAAAGGAGGAATTTGAATGAGGGATGGAGAATCGATAGGTTGAGAAGTTTTAAATAGTAAGGGAGAGTAATAATGAAAGAATTGCTAGGGATTTTTATTGTGGTACAGGCAATACTTACTGGACTTATCCTTTATGGTCTGAATTCCATTTCAGATTCGATAATAATGGCAGCAGCCCATCAAAAGGATCCACTCAATACACTCGCTTGGGGCGGTGGTTTAGAAACCAGCACTTACATTGTACTTGGTGCAATAGTAATAGCAGGGGCTTATCTAATCTTAGCAAAAGATAATAAGGGCAAATGACAGCCTAATACATAAATAAGGAGCTGATAAGATGGTCGATTTTTCAAAAGAACTGAAAAGACTAATGGAAAAGCATCCAGTCCTTACAGCAGTGGGGTTAACATTATGGATTTGGTATGCATCCTACCGTCTGGGAGGTAACGTTGGGGAGTTTATTGCAAATATAAAGAATTAACCCAAGAGTGCGTTGCGATGAAGGGTTAACGCTTTTCTGTTGGAATGCTTATCAAGCTACCGGCTTTTTTGATTTGTGCAGTTCTATTTCTAATTATTTATGGTGGTCTGATCGTTTCGATTATGGTTATACATCTATAGATTAAAGCGAACCAGCTGCCAACCCAGGCAGCTTTCTTAATAAACAGACGGGGCAATAAGGAGGTTAAAATGGGAGTTATAATAGCAATATTATCTGTATTATTATCCGCGGGAGTCCTCTATTATTTGGGTAAGTCTGGTTTTGAATGGGGGAAAAAGATTGATGAGGATGAAAAATGACAGTATAAAAGGAAGCATGGGGACGTATCTTATGCTTCCATTTAAATAGAAGATGTCACAGGATCCTATTAAACTATGACGCTGAACTTTACTTTAAAAGAAGCAAAGGGTACGTCCCTCTGCTTCAACGCTAGGGGAGAGAATATGTTTTTACATAAAATCGATGAAGAATTATCTTTGAAATTAATTGAATTGCAGGATGCTGAGAGGGTTTTTGAATTGATCGATCGTTCAAGGGAGTACTTGAGGGAGTGGCTGCCATGGCTGGATTTTTCGATGAAGGTTGAGGATTCCAAGGAATTCATTGCAGGTACTTTGAAAGGATACGCTGAAAATAAAAGTATCACGACTCTAATTTTATACAAGGGTGAAATCGTCGGTACAGCAGGCTTCAACAGCCTTAATTGGTCAAACAAGACCGCCTACATAGGTTATTGGCTTGGGCACGAATACCAGGGCAATGGAATCATGACGAGGGTGGCCAAAGCGCTGACTGATTACGCGTTTGAGCACCTCGATCTCAATAAAGTTGAAATCAGGGCGGCTGTAGAGAATAAGAAAAGCAGAAGCATTCCTGAACGTTTGGGATTTGTGGAGGAAGGCAGAATCAGGCAGGCGGAATGGCTCTATGATCATTTTGTAGATCATGTGGTGTATGGCGTTTTGGCGGAGGAATGGAAAGCGAAAAAGTAAAGGGGGATTTAGCTGATGAAGGCACTCATGGTGATTGACGTCCAAATGGAATCAATAGCAATATCAAAAACGATATACTATAAAAAAACTAACTTGTAAATTTTTTACTATAATGGGTGATGAATTAAATTTTGCCAATCTAATTACCGCCCAATACATAAATAAGGAGCTAATGAGATGGTCGATTTTTCAAAAGAACTGAAAAGACTAATGGAAAAGCATCCAGTCCTTACAGCAGTTGGGTTAACAATATGGATTTGGTTTGGATTCTACCATCTGGGAGTTAACGTTGGCGAGTTTCTTGCCAATATAAAGAATTAGCCCAAGAGTGCGTTGATCAATGAAGGATGGAAGGTTAATGCTTTTTGTTGGAATGCTTATTAAGATACCGAGGCAGGTTAGTGAAACAATGAAATGTATATTTATGGTGAAATTAGAAGGGTATACCTAAATGGAGAGGGAATTATGAAAAATAAATACCTACTAACGTCATTTGTTTTATTTATTATTTGCTTAATAACTTGGCAGGTAACAGGATCTTTATCGGAAAAGACGAGTGATATGGATACGGTCACTTCAATTGCGATTTTTAGCTTTCTAGGAACAATTCTTTCTCTTACGATTACTATAGTTTTTTTGTTGATAGCAATTGTGTCTAAGTTGAAAAATAATAGCCTAGAAAGGTAAAAATAACTGGTTATCGCTCTAAGGTCTCATTCACTTCAAAACCTAAGATTGTGAAAAATTGTACTAAAGGAAGCATGGGGACGTATCTTATGCTTCCATTTTTAATAGAAGCTTTCATCTATAATACTATGACACTGAACTTAACTCTAAAAGAAGCAAAGGGAACTTCCCTCTGCTTCAT
The DNA here is from genome assembly GCF_036967045.1 of Bacillus sp. JJ1609. Taxonomy (NCBI): domain Bacteria; kingdom Bacillati; phylum Bacillota; class Bacilli; order Caryophanales; family Bacillaceae; genus Bacillus; species Bacillus sp. JJ1609. The sequence goes on from NZ_JBALSS010000006.1 coordinate 68,154, forward strand.
TTCAAATTATAATTGATTATACGTTTCATCATTGACTGCTTCTAACCAATCGGTTTCTCCTGGTGTAAGGGCTAAATGTACAAACCAGCTGTCTTTTGTGGCTCCATGCCAATGTTTAACGTTCGGTGGAATATTAACTACATCACCAATTGGAACTAGCGGAATATTCTTCTCTCATTCAATTAGAAAATGAGTACACATCTTCTTTGCTTTCTTTAAATCATATAGATGAAATGATAAACGAGTTAATAGAGATACTATTAAAAGAAAATGATGAACTAAGAAAGGTTGATATCCCACGTCATTATGATGGCAAACGAAACCTATTGAAAGGGTTATTAACTGTCAGAGAACCAAATCCTCTTAATTTAGCTTTTCTAGAAAAATTAGATTCCCTTTTACAAACAGAACGAAAGGAAAAAGGTATTGTGGAAGTTAAGCAACTTGGAACGGTTTCAGATATAGTTCCTGATAACCCGTTTAACCATTCAGATCAATTTATTTTATGGCAAGGTGATCTTACACAATTAAAGGCAGATGTAATAGTAAATGCCGCAAATAAGTATATGCTTGGGTGCTTTCAACCGTCACATGCTTGTATTGATAACGCAATTCACTCCGCTGCAGGTCCACAGCTTAGGGAAGACTGTAAAACAATCATTTCTATCCAAGGAGGTTTAGAGGAAACTGGCGGTGCTAAAATAACAAGAGGCTATAATCTGCCAGCAAAATTTGTTCTCTATACAGTTGGTCCCATCGTGTCAAAAGGAACAGAATTAACAGAAAAACCAAAATCGGAATTAGCTACCTGTTATATTTCCTGTTTGGACCTTGCAAATGAAATAGAAGAAATAAAAACAATCGCTTTTTGTGCGATTTCAACGGGTGTGTTTGGTTTTCCAAAATCAGAGGCTGCCAGCATTGCGGTCAGGACAGTTGATGAATGGTTAAATACACATCCCAATCATTTTGAAAAAATTATCTTTAATGTCTTTAGTATCGATGATTACAACGAATACCTAAAAACTTTTCAACGCCAGGATTTTAGTAAAGGAGGCCACTTAAAATGAAAGCAGTTGTTTTGGAAAAGCCATGTACCGCACAGGAATTAGCAGTAAGGGAAGTGCCAATTCCTAACGTGAAGCCTGGCTGGGTGCTGGTGAAAATAATGGCATTTGGAATAAATCGTTCAGAGATTTTTACAAGACGTGGAGAATCCCCATCTGTGAAATTGCCCCGAATTATAGGTATAGAGTGTGTCGGAGAAATGGCAGATCCTTCTGATAGTTCTTTTCAAAAAGGACAAAGAGTGGTCTCTTTAATGGGCGGTCTTGGGCGTGAATTCGATGGCAGTTATGCGGAGTATGCCCTTATTCCTTCCACTCAGGTTTATCCGATAGGCAATGAGATGGACTGGGTAAAGTTGTCCGCAATTCCAGAAATGTATTATACAGCCTATGCATCGTTATTTGACGTGCTAATGCTAAAAAGTGAAGACACCCTTCTGATACGTGGAGGTACCAGCTCGGTAGGATTAGCAGCATTGCAGCTTGCAAAAAGTATTGGAGTAACGGTTATTTCCACCTCTCGCACTAGAAGCAAAATAGAATTATTAAAACAACAAGGTGCTGATTATGTATTATTAGATAAGGAAAATATACAAAAACAACTCCATTCCATTTTCCCACAAGGGGTAAATAAAATATTGGAACTAGTGGGAACGATCACTTTGAAAAATTCGCTGGGAATGCTCGCTGAAAAAGGGATCCTATGCATGACGGGAATATTAGGAGGCGAATGGGTGTTGGAGAATTTTGAACCTATGGTGGATATTCCTTCTGGATCGTATTTTACTCAGTTTGACAGCGGGGCAAATTTTAAAGAGAAATTGCTTTTCGATTTATTTCATCATATCAACCAATTTCAGATTGAAGTACCTGTAGCAAAGGTGTTTACATTAGATGAAATTAGTCAGGCTCACCTCCTAATGGAAAGTAACACTGCGAACGGGAAAATTGTCGTTGTTAACCCATAAAAAATATAAGGAGTCTAAAAATGATTCGATTTGAAAATGTATCTAAACAGTTTAATGATGGTACTGCCGCCGTTAAGTCATTGAACCTTACCATCAATAAAGGTGAATTTTTTGTTCTCATTGGGCCTAGCGGCAGTGGTAAAACCACGACTCTAAAAATGATTAATCGTTTAATAGACATAACGGATGGAACCATATCCATTAATGGGAAAAAAATAAGTGACTATGATATTCATGAGCTTCGGTGGAATGTAGGATATGTACTTCAGCATATTGCCCTATTTCCTCATATGACCATTGAAGAAAATATAGCTGTTGTTCCCGAAATGAAAAAGTGGAATAAAGAGAAAATCGCTAGTAGAGTAGACGAGTTGCTAAAAATGGTTGGATTAGACCCTGTCACATATAAACACAGAAAGCCCAGTGAGTTATCTGGCGGGCAGCAGCAAAGAATAGGAGTTGTAAGAGCATTAGCAGCCAATCCAGAAATTATTCTTATGGATGAACCTTTTAGTGCCCTTGATCCTATAAGTAGAGAGAAACTACAAGACGATATTTTAAATTTACAAAAAACAATTAAGAAAACCATCGTTTTCGTCACTCATGATATGCAAGAAGCTCTTAAATTAGGAGATCGTATTTGTATTATGAAAGAGGGAGAAATTGTGCAAGTCGGCACTCCGAAAGAATTGATCTATCATCCCAAAAATGATTTCGTCAAAGAATTTATTGGGGATGTGGATCATAAAAATTTTGATTTTAACCTAGAAAAAGTTCTCTCTCAAACCCACGATGAAAATTTTGATATAGAAAGAATGCCCATTATACCGATAAAAAGTTCACTTCATGAAACCTTAGAAGCATTGTCAAAACAAGACCAGATAGGTGTTGAAATAGACGGGAAAATAATCGGTTATTTAAATAGACAGAGCCTGATACAGAATCTGCTAAATAACATGAAAGAAGGTGAAAAAGAGTGAACAATTTTTATCATACCTTTTTAACAAGAAAAGAGGATTTGTTAAATGGTCTATTAAAGCATATTGAAATATCATTTGTTGCACTCTTTTTTGCTTTGTTCATTGCAATTCCGCTTGGAATTTACCTTACAAGAAACAAAAAATTGGCTGAGTATGTAATTGGAATAACGGCTGTATTTCAAACAATTCCGTCATTAGCACTATTAGGTCTCCTTATACCACTTGTTGGTATCGGAACAATACCTGCCATTATTGCTCTGGTCATTTATGCTTTACTTCCCATACTAAGAAACATATATACGGGAATAAAAGAAGTTGACCCCAATCTAATCGAAGCTGCTAAAGGGTTAGGTATGAATAATCGAAGATTGCTTTTCAAAGTAGAGCTTCCTCTTGCTATGCCAGTTATTATGGCTGGTATAAGAACAGCAATGGTTCTGATTATTGGGACAACTACTATCGCTTCCCTAATTGGAGCGGGTGGATTAGGAGATTTAATTATCGTTGGTATTAACCGCAATGATACCAATGTAATTTTACTCGGAGCGATTACAGCAGCACTATTAGCTTTATTTTTCGACTTCTTACTAAGAAGAATGGAGAAATTACCTTTTAAGAAATCGGTGATCTCGGTTGCATCTGTCATTATTGCAATGTTTTTAGTCATAACAGTGTCAACTTTAAACCAACCAAAAAAAGCGGATATTATCATAGGCGGTAAAATGGGTTCTGAACCAGAAATCTTAATGAATATGTATAAACTATTAATAGAACAAAATACTTCCCTTACTGTTGACCTTAAGCCAAATATGGGGGGAACAATGTTTGTCTACAATGCTTTAACATCTGGAAACATAGATATTTATCCTGAATTCACGGGGACAGCAATAATAGAATTTTTAAAAGAACAACCAAAAAGCACGGATCGAAATGAAGTATACGAACAAGCCAAAGAAGGATTATTAAGCAAATTGAATTTAGTTTTGCTTAATCCAATGAAATTTAATAACACTTATGCTTTAGCAATTCCTTCTTCTCTAGCAAAGAAGTATGACCTAAAGACCATTTCAGATTTAAAACCAATAGAAGGAAGTATAAAGGCTGGCTTTACGCCTGAATTTCCAGAACGTCAAGACGGGTATCTGGGGATTCAAAAACTCTACGGAATCCAATTCTCTAAGGTAAATATCATGCAACCAGAATTAAGGTACGCTGCTATTAAAAAAGGAGATATAAATATAGTAGATGCATACTCAACAGATAGCGAGATCCAAAGGAATAAACTGGTCGTATTAGAAGATGACAAGAATTTATTCCCTCCGTACCAAGGAGCACCCTTATTAAAGAAAGAGACTTTAGAAAAATATCCAGAGTTAAGATCCATTTTGAATAAACTAGCCGATAAGATTACAGATGATGAAATGAGAAAAATGAATTATGAAGTCGCAGTAGAGAAGAAAAAAGCAAACAGGGTGGCAAAAGCGTTTTTGGAAAGAAATAATTTACTTAATAAATAGCATTTCTGAAGAAGCATGGGGACGTACCTTATGCTTCATTTTTTTTTAGAAGCTTCATCGGATCCTATAATACTATGATGCTGAACATTACTCTAAAAGAAGCGAAGGGTACGTCCCCATATCCAACAAACCAAAGGTGCATTGATCGGAGAATGATTAATGTACTTTTTTAATGGGCTCTACTATTATGATACCGGGAAGTTGAAGAAGGATTTTTCAATCTCCTTTGGATTCAGAACCCCCTATCCTTCAGAAGTCCAGATACAGTTGTTGAGAATGAGGATTTATTCTCCATTGGATAATTGGAAAAAAGGCTAGTTCTGTTTTGATATTATTCTGGTAAAATGATTTGGTCTAGCTTCATAGAAAATACTTTAGGGGGAGTTACAAATTGAAAGATGTATTAGGGTTTTTAAAAAAGAGATGGAAGTATATATTAACAGCATTGATTGCTCTTAGTATTGGAGCGGCTGGTGGTCCTTCACAAGTGCAAATGGATAGTGCGAATGCTAAGGTGGATGAATTAGAGAAACAGCTGAATACGAAAACAGAAACAGTAGCAAGCCTAGAAACCAAAAACAAAGGTTTACAAGCGAAAGTAGATGAAGCAGCTCCGTGGTTTAAGATACAAGAAGATGAGCGGAAACGAAAAGAAGCTGAAGCTAAGGCCGCCGAAGAGAAACGTTTAGCGGATGAAAAAGCAAAACAAGAAGCAGAGGCAGCGGCTAAAGCTAAAGGGGAAGCGGATGCAAAAGCAGCCGCAGAAGCAGAAGCTGCACAATCACAACAGCCAATTACAGCTGAAAAAGTGAAAGAAATTGTTGAGGATTATTCTGTTGGAGAAAATGAAAATTTAAATGACTTTTCTTTTGAAAATGGAGAGATAAAAGCAACTGTTGTGTTAGCTCCCAGTGAACTATTTCCTGCAAAGGATTTGGCAGTTAACGCATACAGTCAATTATCAGATGAATTACTATACCATGAAGGCTGGCAAATACTGACTATTACATATGCTAATGTAGGGACTATTAGAATGAATCGTAATGAGAAGGAAACGAATGATTTTGGCGATTATTTCCCGACACTGGAAATTGAAGAAAGATTAAATTGATAAAAGGTGAAGCATGGGGACGTACCTTATGCTTCCATTTTTTTATAGAAGCTTTATCGGAACCTATAATACTAGGGCACTGAATCCTACTGTAAAGAAGCAAAGGGTATGTCCCTCTGCTTCTATTTTAATGCGTTTTCCATTGGGATTTATAGCCGTATCTGGTACAATGAAATAGTTACTCCACCCCTTAGTTCCTCTCGAAATCTCCTCAAACCAACCGAATTTTACATTGAAAGGAGCCCGCCTATCATGCTTCAAAAAGCCCGTGAGTTATTGCAAAATCATTTTGGTTATTCTTCATTTCGCCATGGTCAGGAACAGGCAATTAGTTCTGTACTTGACGGAAAAAATACGGTTTGCGTCATGCCTACTGGCGGCGGTAAATCGATTGTCTATCAAATTCCTGCCCTCGTGCTGCCAGGGACGACGATTGTCATTTCACCTCTCATCTCTTTGATGAAGGACCAGGTCGACACGCTTGTACAGCATGGCATTCCAGCGACCTATATCAACAGCTCGCTGACTGCAGGCGAAGCTGCTGCAAGGATGGACGATGCGCGCCGAGGAAAGTACAAGCTATTGTACATTGCACCTGAACGTCTGGGTTCATGGGAGTTCATGGACGATCTTCAGGACATGGATATCCCGTTGATTGCAGTCGACGAAGCGCACTGTATTTCGCAGTGGGGCCATGATTTCCGGCCGAGCTATTTGCACATCTCAAGTCTTGCTGACCGTCTGCCAAAGCAGCCAATCGTGCTCGCCTTAACGGCAACGGCTACACCAAAGGTTAGGGAGGACATCTGTGCCTCGCTAAAAATAAACCCTGAGAACACGGTCATTACAGGGTTTGAACGGACAAACTTAAGCTTCTCGGTCATTAAAGGCCAGGACCGACAAGCGTTTATGAAAGAATTTGTAAAAAAGAACGAAAAGGAAGCTGGCATTATCTATACGGCGACAAGGAAGAATGTCGACCAGCTTTATGAGTGGCTGAAAAAAGAAGGTATTAATGCAGCCCGCTATCATGCAGGTATGAATGATGAGGACCGGAACAACGAGCAGGAGCGATTTTTACAGGATGAAGCAACGGTAATGGTCGCGACCTCGGCATTCGGAATGGGTATCGATAAAAGCAACATCAGGTACGTGATCCACTTCCAGCTGCCGAAGAATATGGAGAGCTATTACCAGGAGGCCGGCCGTGCCGGGCGTGACGGGCTGGACAGTGAATGTATCGTGCTTTATTCGTCGCAGGATGTTCAGGTTCAGCGCTTCCTGATTGATCAATCAGCAGATCGCGAGCGGATTGCTCCTGAGCTTGAAAAGTTGCAGCAGATGGTCGGCTACTGCCATACCGAGGAATGCCTGCAGTCTTACATTCTTCATTATTTTGGCGAAACGGAAACGACTCCGTGCAGCCGCTGTGGCAACTGTACGGATGCCCGCGAAACGCAGGATGTCACGAAGGATGCCCAGATGGTGCTGAGCTGCATCATCCGGATGGGCCAGAAATTCGGGAAGGCGATGACCGCGAACGTTCTGACTGGTTCGAAAAATAAAAAAGTCATCGAGTTCCGTCTTGATAAACTGCCGACATATGGCTTGATGAAGGATCGGAACGCCAAGCAGGTGAATGACCTGATTGAATTTCTGATTTCCCAGGAGCTGATTGGCGTCGAGCATGGTTCGTTTCCAACCATCTTTGTGCCAGCGAAGGGGAAAGAAGTTCTTTTAGGCAAAACTCAGGTGTTCCGTAAAGAAGCGGTCCAAATCAAGCAGGTTTCAAATGATGATCCATTGTTCGAGGAGCTGCGGGCCCTGAGGAAGACGGTGGCGGAAAAGGAAAAGGTGCCGCCATTTGTGATTTTCTCGGATTCAGCTTTGAAGGACATGTGCCTGAAGCTGCCTTTAACAGATGATGAGTTCCTTAAGGTCAGCGGAGTCGGTGAGCACAAGCTGACGAAGTACGGAGCGCCATTTATCGAGAGAATCATAGAGTTTTGCGAGGAGAACCCGGAGCGACAGCCAGTGCTGAATGCTGTTGCAGAACCACCTAAGTCAGCGAGGAAGAAAACCGTAGGCGACTCTCATCTCGAAACGTACAAGCTGCATCAGGAAAAACTGTCTGTAAGCCAGATTGCTTCACAGCGTGAGCTCGCGGAAAGCACCGTGGAGAACCATCTGATCCAATGCATCCAGCAGGGAATGGAAGTCGATTATTCGCTGCTGATTCCTGCGGAGTACATCGGTGATCTTGAAAAAGCAGTTGCAGAAGCAGGACGTGACAAGCTGAAGCCGATTAAAGAACTACTGCCGGATGAAGTCAGCTATTTTATGATAAAAGCTTTCTTATATATGTCGAAGCAAAAAGTGAAGTAACAAGTGAAGTAACCAGTAGAGGTGGAACTGTTTAGGTTCCGCCTTTTTTGTATTCGTTAAAAATAAATATCACCCAAATTACGGTTTTTTTAAGAAAAACTGGCTATTTTTAATAAAAGAGTAGAATTCTTAAAGTGGGTGGAGTGTTCATGACGTCAAGGCGGCACTTTTTATTTAATCTAGCGATTACCATGATTCCGTGGTTATCGTTGTTATTTATAGGCAAGCGCATTATAAAACGTTATTCTTTTGCAGGCGTGTTTATTGTGATTTTTGAAATCATCAATCATCTGTATGGGCATAAGCGGAAGTGGTGGAAGTTTTATGATAAGCGCAAATCCTTCATAAAGGATGAACTTCCGTTTAGTGTTGGTCCTTACATGCCGCTTTCCATGTGGCTGCTGAAACTTTCGTACGGAAACTTTAAAAAGTTTGTGCTGCTTAATGTAATCGCCGATGGTCTTTTCGCTTTTCTGTTCATTGATGTACTGAAAAGGCTAAAAATCATCAGCCTAAACCGATTAAACCATTTTCAATTTTTCCTATACCTGCACTATAAAGCCTACCTGCTATATGGAGTCCAGTACCTGATCGAAAAATTTAGATTATCAAGATATAGGGCGCTGTAATACGGAAGCACGGGGACGGTTCTTCTGTTCTATTTTTAACTGAAAGGTTCAGTCATAGCGTTATTATTCCTAAGCGATGTAAAGTTAATAATTAGAGGGATTATCTGAATCATGAAGAATCTTAACGTAAGGCTAGAAAATCTGAAACTAGCAGTTGTCGCTGCAAGAGATCGGGGAGATGTCAGGATGCACCCAATTACCATAATCGAAATTTTAATAGCAATGGGGAGTGTGATCGGACTCCTTATTCTCGTTTATATTTTTCGGAAGAAATATCGACGGTTAGGGTTAATCCTCGTTTTTAGCCTGGCAATCGCTGAAATCACATTCTTCGCAGTGCGTCCATTCTGGATCGACTACCATGTCGCAATCAAAACCGAGCAGTTGGATGAGTATCTTGAAAAGAAGTACCCTGGTGAGAAATGGGAAATCAACAGGAGAATTGGCCGCCAATATGGTCCGTATCAATTAGAAGTCCGATTTGGAAATGAACAAGGCTGGGTGTATCTATATTCAGTAAATGAGAATAAAATCAACCAGGTTTCAGTCGGAGTGCCAGACGACGAATATTATGAAGCTGGGAAACATTACGAGGGATTAGGGGATTGAGAGAATCAGAGAACATGGGGACGGTTCTCCTGTTCCGTTTTTAATTGAAAGGTTCGGTCATCATGCATTAATGTGACGGACCTAAGCAAACCTGCTGAAGTTTATGCTGCAACGATTTGTGAAATAATAAAGGAATATGAATTGAAATAAACGTCTTTATTATACAAGGAGAACGATATGTCTTTTTTTCAGAAAATTAAAAGGCCAGGAATCGTAAATTTACAACCCGCTCATATCCTTTTACTCGGATTTCTAGCATTGATTATCATAGGCACCTTGCTATTCATGATTCCTGCCGCAACAAAGGACCGGCATCATTTAAGCTTTGTAGATGCGCTGTTTGAGGCAACTTCTGCCGTCTGTGTTACGGGACTGGCTGTTGTCGATACGGGAACGACCTTCACTTTGTTTGGGCAGATTGTCCTGCTTGCGCTGATTCAAGTGGGTGGCTGGGGGTTTATGACCAGCGGGATCTTGATGTTCATTGTCATGGGAAGAAGAATTGGCTATAAACAAAGAATGCTTCTTCAGGAGTCAATGAACGCTTTTTCACTGCAGGGAATCATTCAGCTGCTTAAACGAGTCATTATCATAACTTTAACGGTAGAAGCCATTGGTGCAACTGTGCTGGCCATTCGTTGGTCAAAGGAAATGAGCGTTGGCCAGGCCATCTACTATGGAATTTTCCATTCCATATCAGCTTTTAATAATGCGGGATTTGGCCTCGAACCAGATAACTTAATGAAGTGGGTGGGGGATCCCACTGTGAATATTGTGATTACAGGATTATTTATTGTGGGCGGAATCGGTTTCTTTGTTATAGCCGATATATTTGAAAAGAAAAATCTTATGAAAATTTCCCTTCATACAAAAATAGCGGTAACGGTCACTTTATTGCTTAATGTTCTCGGTACTCTCCTGATTTTTGCCCTGGAATATAATAACCCGGCAACTTTGGGAAGTCTTGGAACAGCAGATAAGTGGTGGGCGGCTTATTTCCAGGGGGTAGTCACACGTACTGCAGGCTTTAACACGATTGATATCAGCCAGATGACGTTAAGTTCCCTGGTCGTGATGATGGGCTTTATGTTTATCGGTGCATCATCAGGATCAACAGGAGGCGGAATCAAAGTCACCACCTTTGCGATCTTGATGTTAACGCTTTGGGCCGTTGTGACGAATAAGGAAGATATCAATATCTTCAGGCGGAGAATCCCGAGTTCCCTCGTATTCAGGTCTTTATCCATTGCTGTTTCTGGAATGTTATTCATCTTCGTTATTTTCTTTTTGCTCACACTGACGGAGCAGGGAACGGAAATGCATCTCCTTGCGTTTGAAACCGTATCAGCGTTCGGAACCGTAGGGCTCAGTGCCGGTTTAACCCCGAATTTAAGTGACTGGGGCAAAATATTAATTACCATCATGATGTTCATCGGCCGTGTAGGGCCCCTTACAATGGCATTTGCCCTGGCAATCCATAAAAAAGACGCAAACCTCCGCTACGCCGAAGAAAAAATCCTCATTGGGTGAACATGGGGACGGTTCTCGTGTTTCAGTTTTAAAGGAAACTCGGGGATGGTTCTCCTGCTACTTTTGAATGAGTGGAACTTTTTATTTAAAGGTTCATGTAACATTTCGCTCAACTTCTCTGACAAATAGAATGAAGGTTAATTTTAATGAACTCATCAGGAGGAGCGGGCGATGAAAAAGTTATCGATCATACTATTGCTGCTGGGAATTTTGGTTTCGGGATGCGGGACCGAGGACAGGGTAGCAAATGATGAACCAGTTAGTGGTACTGGTGGAGGAGGGCAAGGAATCGTGGCAGGAGAGATGGCTGCAAGCATGACCGAACAAAGTCCATTGATTTTTGATTATGAAGTAAAAAATCAAACGGAACAAGAAGTGACCCTTAAATTTACGAGCTCTCAGAGATATGATTATTCGGTTAAGACAATGGATGGTCAGGAAGTTTATCTTTTTTCTAGTACGGCGGCCTTTTTACAGGCTTTAGGGGAAGTGAAGATCAAGCAGGGAGAGACTTTGACCTATGTCATTGACCTGAAGGATCTTTCCCTCCAAAAGGGCGAATATACTCTTACCGTATGGATGACGCCAAAAGATGGGCCGAAATACAAGGTGACGAAAGAATTTACTGTGGAATAGAAGCAGTCGGTGTGCAGGGGACAGTTCTCCTGCTCTTTTTTATGGGCTCTTTTAGGCTGGGATGAGGGTAACTTTTTTTACATCGTAACGTCGAATTGGAAAAGGGGGAAATAGAGATGAAAGCGATGCAGTTCTTTTTTCTGCTGTTGGTAGCGATTTCGGTCATCGTGATTGGCTGTACAGGCAAGCTGGAAAATTCTGATTCCAAAGAGGGATTTATTTTAGAGAAAAAAGAGGGAAGGATCCTGGTGGTTCAGGATATTAGCCAGGAAAAATATAATGACATCAAAGATGTTTCGAGCGAGGCTCTGATCGACCAGGGCGGACTCAAACTCATCTGGGTAACCTATGAAAAATCGGATGGGTTCCAAAAAGGCGACCATGTGGTGTTCTGGCTGGAGGGGTCTGTAGCGGAGAGTTATCCGGAACAGGGCCGAGCCAAGAAAGTCGAAGCCAGATAAGCTTTTCGCAATCCGCCCTTCATTATGATAAAATCTGACTTAGCTAATTCACAGCAAAGGACGGAAAACATGAGCAAAACGATACCGGTTCAAAAAAACGATTATATAGATGTAGTATTTGAGGATTTGACGCATGACGGAGCGGGTGTGGCCAAGGTTGAGGGCTACCCGATTTTCGTTCCAGGCGGACTTCCAGGAGAGAAAGCAAAGATAAAAGTCATCAAGGCGAACAAAGGCTATGGTTTTGGACGCTTAATGGAGATACTCGAAATGAGTTCTTTCCGGGTGGAGTGCCCTGCAGAGGATGCCCATAAATACGGCGGCTGCCAGCTGCAGCATATCAGCTATGAGGGCCAGCTGAAGTATAAGGAAAATCAAGTGAAGCAAGTTTTGACGCGGATTGGCAAGCTAGAAGACGTGAAGGTTCACCCAATTCTAGGAATGGAATATCCATGGCATTATCGAAATAAGGCGCAGGTGCCGGTTGGCGAGAAAGACGGCAAGCTGATCGCAGGCTTCTTCAAGCCGCGCAGCCACGAAATCGTCGATACGAACGAGAGCCTCCTGCACCTTAATGAGATTAATGAGGCTGTCCAGGCGGTAAAAGAAATCGCCAGTGAACTTGGGATTCAGCCTTATAACGAGGAATCCCATAAAGGTGTGCTCCGCCACATTATGGCCCGCTACGGCAGGCAGACTGGCGAATTAATGGTCGTCGTTGTCACAAGAACGAATGACATTCCACATAAGAACAAGCTGGTCGAGGAGATTATTGCGGGACTCCCTAAGGTAAAATCAATCGTCCACAACGTGAACTCCAAGAAAACGAATGTGATCATGGGCGACAAAACAGAAGTCCTCTGGGGCAGCGAGGTCATCTATGATTTTATCGGCGACATTAAGTTCGCGATCTCTGCGCGTTCCTTTTACCAAGTAAACCCTGAGCAGACGAAGGTGCTCTACGATAAAGCGCTAGAGTACGCAGAGCTGACAGGCGAAGAATCCGTCATCGATGCGTATTGCGGGATCGGCACGATTTCGTTGTTTCTAGCGCAAAAAGCGAAGAAGGTTTTCGGAGTCGAAATCGTACCAGAAGCGATTGAAGATGCAAAAAGAAATGCAGAGCTGAATGGCATCACCAATGCAGAATTTGCAGTCGGTGAAGCCGAAACCGTTATCCCAGCCTGGTACAAAGAAGGCAACAGCGCGGACGTTTTAGTTGTCGATCCCCCTCGTAAAGGCTGCGACGAAGCACTTTTGCAGACCATTATTGATATGAAACCGAAGAAGGTTGTGTATGTGTCGTGCAATCCAGCTACTTTAGCGAGGGATTTGCGGATCCTTGAGGATGGCGGGTATAAGACGGTTGAGGTTCAGCCTGTTGATATGTTTCCGCAGACGACGCATGTGGAAGCGGTCGCGTTGATAGAGCTAAAATAGCTTGGTATTAGTGGGTTTAGCAGGTTTTAGTTGAATATTTAATTGTGTTTTATATTCCCTCGGACTAAAAAGTTTGGGGGATTTTTCTTTAGGGGTCTAACTCTTACGCAGAACTTGTCACTTGATGACTGTAACTTTGGAACAAATGATAGTTTATTAAAGAAATTGAATTTAGAAATTGTTAAAAGAACCCACGAATGGGAAGGGTTATATTTCGGTAGAGTCCAAGAATGATGAAGAAATTGAAATTAATGAATTAGTAAATAATATTGAAAATCTACTGAAGAACCAGTTGAATCTATCGGAAATTTGTTATACTTAAAAGGTGTACAATTACAATTTTCGGAATATTAAGTAAAATAACACGTGGTAAGTGTAATCTGTCAATACCACACAACGACAAGGAGTGGAGTTATGAAACTTCTGCTTACATCTGCTGGCATCAATAACAAAAGCATTCATGACGCGTTGGTTGACATTCTGGACAAGCCGATCGCCGACTCCAACGCCCTATGCATCCCCACCGCGATGTACGGACACCCCTGGGTTGGCCCCGGCGTCAAAGCTTGGGAGTTCATCAGCGGGAATGAAGATAATCCTATGGTAGACCTGGGCTGGAAATCCGTCGGCGTACTGGAGCTCACAGCGCTGCCAAGTATATGTGAAGACCGCTGGGTGCCACTGGTACGGGAGGCGGACGTCCTGCTGGTGGCGGGAGGCGACGCCCTCTACCTGTGCCACTGGATGCGGCAGTCCGGACTGGCAGACCTCTTGCCGTCGCTGCGTTCAGTCTATGTGGGAATGAGTGCTGGGAGCATGGTGATGGCACCTAACATCGGTGAATTCTTTGTTGGCTGGACTCCACCCAACGGTGGTGATAAAACGCTGAGTATGGTCGATTTTGCAATGTTCCCGCATCTGGATCACGAGATGCTGCCGTATAACACAATGGCTGCTGCAGAGAGATGGGCCGCCGGGATGCAGGGGCCGGCGTATGCAATTGATGACCAAACCGCCATTAAAGTGATTGACGGAGCGGTCGAAGTTGTCAGTGAAGGGAATTGGAAACTGTTTACGCCATGATCTTACTATGTTGCTAGCTTCTTGGTGCATCTCGAATGCACCCAGTACTTCAGATCAATGTTTAGGTATTCATCGGGATTCCGTGCAAGTACACTTGCAGAGAATAGAAGACTTCGATTTTGTTGATGCTTGATGGACTTGTTCGGTGACAACCTAGCAGTGATGTACTCGGAGGTCATGTTCATAAAACATTTGAAAACTTACCAGCACCCCATATGTTGTCACATACACTCAACGCATTGTGAGGCGGTCGCGAAAATCGAATTGGTATAAGCCAAAGAGCCTTATCCTATGATGGATAAGGCTCTTTTAGTAGCGAGAATATCACATATTGATTCGATTCTTGAATGATACGCAAGAAACACCCCTATTCTTCACTTTAGTCCGGTGTAAAACTGAAATGTTGTGCTATTTTTTACATTATTCTGGAATTCGCCTATTTCCATTCAGGCTAAAAGAAATGTAGTTTTATAGAAAATTTTGGGGTGTTTATGTGAGAAAAAGCTAATTAAAGGTTATCGGTTTTTGCAATCGTAGCTACTTTGATTCCAGCAATGATGGTTTTTGCTAACAATGAACCAGAGCTCGCGCCGGGGGAATGTGATTCCTTCCTTAATAGGGAATAGGAGTTTAATCATCGAGATGGGGGACAACAAGACCGGTTAATTCAGGTGGTACCACTACTCCATAAATTACCTGGAACATAAAGAAACCAAGACATTGCTGAATGAAAAGCAATGTCTTTTACTATGTAGAACACTTTCACCCCAAAAACATTATGCTATAATAACCTAGTTAAAAAACTGTATATACTTATAGATTAATTAACCATTTCAAAACTTTTTTTGTTAAAAAAGCAGGTGGATATATGAACAATACTCAAAATAAGGCATATCGTTGTCCGATAGCTTTGACCAATAAGGCAAAGAGTAAAATGCGAGAGGCTGGGTTAGATGAGCGATCGTTTTTTATATTGGAGAAATCGTTTTATGTTTATATAGAAAAGTATCCGCAATCGGCAGATGGTCTTGTTTCTGCTGCCTTGTTTTTTGACATTGAAAGAAACGAAAGACTGGCAGAGACATGCGATAGGTTTGTTGTCGTTTTACATTGTTTGGTAAAAGAGGATGGATTTGTTGCGACCAATGTAACGACGAGACCGACACATATCCCATTGCCGTCTAATTGGCGCCTACCGGCAAATCTTACTTTTGACTTAAATGTTCAAGGGAACGGACAGTTACCGTTTGGGTTACTGAACTTAATTCACAACATGCCGGTTGCCCAGGAAAGTTCTATGTATGTGAAAAAGCGTATTGCGAGTTGGGAAGGCTATCTGAAAATTCAGGAGCAGTCCGCAGATATTCCTGATATAACATCCCGCTATTCCACACTTTTATTCAATGATGACTTCAGTCGGGTAAAAATAACAGGCTGTGAGCTGAATGAAAAGGATTGGAAGTCACTCAAGGATATGAGCGTCAAGCTAAAGGGAATTGACCAGGAGATAGGAAAAGTTCTGAAAGCGAATCGTTCGGCTTCTACGGTTGAGGTAGAAATACACGGTTATATGGAAGGACAGGCCCGCAGGCAGCGGCTTGATGTACATCCTAAGGAAGTCATCTTTAGCAATTTTGCAACCTTAAGCCAGCTGAAAAGACTTCGGCAAGGGTTTAAGCAATTGGAAAACGGTTTGGCCGCGAATCCTGAACTGGAACGCCTTTTATTTGAAAATAAGCCGCCGGTCAAAGAGGTCAAAGCTCAGGCAAAGCTGCAGTTTCACAATCGATTGAACGAGTTCCAGCAGGCAGCTGTCAAAGGCGCTATGTCTGCTGAAGACTTATACGTCATCCAAGGGCCGCCAGGAACAGGAAAAACAACCGTTATTTCTGAAATCTGTCTGCAAAATGCGAAGGCGGGGCTGCGAACTCTAGTTGCTTCGCAGTCGAATTTAGCGGTCGACAATGCGCTTGGCCGATTGCTGGCATCTAAGGATATCCGAATCCTCAGAGTGGGGCGGACGGAAAGCATAGAAGAAGAGGGTAAAAAGTTCATCGAGGAGAATGTCGGACAGTATTGGAAAGACCATACGCTGCAGGAAGTTTCCAGCCAAATCGAAGCTCGAAACCAACGGGAAACCGAAATAGAAATGGAATGGGCTGCGAATGAACAAGAACAAGAGTGGCTCCAGCAACAGCTTGCACGAATAGAAGCGGAGCTTGAAGCAAAGAAGAAAGCACAGCAGCAGTATAACGAAGTTCAGTCATTTATTGAAGAACATAAAAAGAACATTCATGAGGTTGAACAGGAGGGGCAAGTAGTTCAGCAGCTTATACAGAGAATCGAACAGTCCCTACGTTTGTTAAATGAAACCATTGTTAAAGACGAAACTTTTCTGGTCGAAGAGCCTGATAGTGAATTGATCTCAAAAGAGTTGGAAGCCAACCAGCAAGAGATAATACAGCTGCAAGACAGTGTAGCCCTTCAGGTGCTAGAAGACGAAATAAATGAACTAAAACAAACTATAGACAAGGTTTCTGCTGAATGGGAGACATGGAAAGAGGCCGCGAAGCAGACGGAGGCTCTAACAGAAAGAATAATTGCCGCCAAAATATTCGACAGTTTAAAGTGGATCATTCTGGAACAAAACCTGACCCGCTCTCTACAAGTGCAGTCATTGATCGCAAAGCTCGATCACCTTCGCGAAAGAATCAATCAGCTGGATAAGTTAAAGGAATATAATGAAAAATTAAATCCTGCGATTTCGTATCTTGAACAGCTTTTGGGGGAGGAGAGGTACTGCAAGCTTCAGGAACAATTGAAAAACATGCCTCCCGTTGTTACGACAGCTCACGAAATTGACCAATTTTTAGAGAAACTGAGAAGTGAGTTAAAAGAAAAACCAACCATTCATCATAACAGGCTTGAAACATTTCTTAAGTGGCTATATGGCCGGAGACATTTCATTTGGCAAAAAGCGAACATGCTAAAACTGAATGATACAGATAAAAAATTGGCACAAGAAGCACTTCTTCATTTGAAACAGGAACTGATTGGCCAGCTTCAGCCTATTCTCGATGAAAACAAGATGATGCAACAAAAGTATCAGAGAGAGATGGACGAACAGACTACCAAGCTTACTTTCCTCCAAAACAAGCACGCACAAAAGATAGTCACAGCAGTAATGATTCCCAATGCAAAGGAATTGCTTCATGAAAAGGAAGCCAAAGAGTTTGAACTGCAAACCAAGAAAGAGCAATATGGGCAAGCCAAGCTCCGGTTAAAAATGAATCGCCAAAAACGGGAACAAGAATCTCTTCAGCTGCAGCAAGCAAAGCAGAAACAAACCGAAATCGGAGTCAGTCTTGCAAATCTCTCCTGCATAATGAAAGAAAAAGAAGCTGAACAAAAGCCACTACATGAAATCATTTCTTTAGAACCCGAAAAGGAGTACGAAGAGGTATTAAAGAAGCTGGCGAGCGTTTCTTTTACCCGGGAGTCGTTGAAACAGGAAAAGCAGAGACTACCGCTGTTCCAGTCAGTCCAGGGAATGTGGCAGTCATTGCTAAAAGAAGCAAATGACCATGACTTGAATGAAATCCGAAAGCTTTATGTGAAGCATGCAAATGTAATTGGAACAACATGTGTGGCCTCCGCCCGCAAAGATTTCATTGAAAGTTACCCAATTTTTGACGTTGTCATTATTGACGAAGTATCAAAAGCAACCCCGCCGGAGCTCCTTTTGCCGATGCTGAAAGGGAAAAAAATCATTCTGGTCGGCGACCATCATCAGCTGCCGCCTCTTTTGGGGAACGATACACTGGAGGAAACGCTGCAGGAAATGGCGGAAGAAAATGAAGACTTTGAAGGAAAAGCGGAACTTAAAAAGCTATTAAATGAGTCGCTGTTTGAGCGATTGTTTAAAAACTTGCCGAAAAACAATAAAACGATGCTTGCTATTCAATATCGGATGCATGAAAACATTATGGAAACCATAACGCCATTTTATATGCAAGAAAACGAACGGCTCCAATGTGGCTTAATCGACTCCGATTTGGATCGGGACCACAAGCTGGCATCACTGCTCATCCAGCGAAACAATCATCTCCTTTGGCTCGATATGCCGAACGAGCCTTTATTTTTCGAAGAAAGAATGAAAGGCGGAAAAAGCCTGTACAACCCGGCTGAATTGAAAAGGATTGGCGAATTGCTGAAGGAATTGGATGATGCAACGGCAGAGGCAAAGAGAGCTGGAAGAATGGAAACCAATGAGAAAAAAAGCATTGGAGTAATCAGTTTTTACGGAGAACAAGTGAAAAGGATCGACCGCATGCTTCAACAGGAGTTGCATTTGCCCCACTTAACGATCCGCACCGGGACAGTGGACAGATTCCAGGGCATGGAGATGGATGTGATTCTGTTAAGTATGGTGCGTAATCACGATAATAAGCAGGATGATATCGGGTTTGCCAAAGACTATCGCAGGCTGAATGTAGCATTGTCGAGAGCAAGAGAGCTGCTTGTGATGGTTGGCAGCACGAAGATGTTCACCGAGCGGACGAAACATAGGGATGCAAGAAAAATGTATACTCACGTTTTTGAAACTGCCAAAAAGCACGATGGATTGCGAACCCTTGAAGAGGTGAGTATGAATGGATAAATTAGAAAAGCAGCTACATGCGAATTTACTTAAAAATCCAGCTGTCCAAATCAAGAAAGCGGTTATCTGGCAATTCCCGGTGACCATTTATACTGTGGCGTTTAATCGTGTAAAACGGTCTAAAATGGACATTCTCATGAAAATGATGCTGCTCGCTATTGAAAAGGCCCAAATCCATCGCGCAGCCAATTTATCTCAACTGCTGCTGGTCGAGGAGCTGTTCATTGAAGATTTACTGAAGAAAATGCAGCGCACGGGTTTGATCACACTGGAAAAAGGAAGCTACAGACTGACATCGAGAGGGCACGAGCAGCTAAAGGCAGGGATTATGGAAGAAGAATTGGCAGAAGAGTCTGCAGTGCTTTCATACAGCCCGATTCACGATGAGTTTTGGCCAGAGATGACCGAGCCTTTGCCTGAAACTGACGGAGAGCTGTCGCTTTACAGGTATGGAAATCATCAGAACATCTTAGAGAAGGAACGTATTCTGCAAGTTCTCGCAGAGAGCGGAAATGGTGAGGATGAAGACGGCTTTCAAACAGTAGTGGCTGCTGTAAACAGCTTTGACCAGCAGAAAGTTGAACACATCCCATGCCTCGAATTTCAACTCTACAATAAAGAACAAGACAAATTCTATGCGCGTGTCTGGAATACCCTGCTCCAACGCTGGGATGAAACGTTCGAAAAGCAGATAGAAGAAAAAGAACGTCTGGTATGGCGGGAATAATATGCAGAAACACAAGGAAGCATGGGGACGTACCTCATGCTTCTTTTTATTAAGAAAATCTTTCATCGTATTTCAATACTTTTGTGCTGAACATAAGTCATCAAAAGAAGCAAAGGGTACGTCCTTTTGCTTCCCTTTGCTTCAATAGAATACATACGTTGTAGTTTCTCTTTTTCGTTGGCTCTGTTAAAGCCCA
>NZ_JBALSS010000006.1:88319-126869 GCF_036967045.1 Bacillus sp. JJ1609
AGCGAAGCGCCTGGAACGAAAATCAACAGCCCTGTTTAACAGAGCTTTTTCGTTTAATATAATCAAGCTCTGTTTCTGAAAAAATCATTTATTTACCCAAATAAAAGAAGAACACTTGTTCTGAAATTGATATAATGAAAGTATAAAAACCAAATAGGATGTGATAAAATAATGGTAGTTAATTGGATATTGGAAAAGCCTCGGAATTATGTGGCGGTTGATTATGATGGCCTTTGGAAAAAATTGATATACGAGTTGTTTGAAGAGTTTGTCCTATATTTTTTGCCTGATTTGTTTGAGATCATTGATTTTACGAAGGAGCCTGAATTTCTGCAGCAGGAGCTTTTTAAGGAGATTATTGAAGAGAAGAAAGGGAAACGAATTGCGGACCAAATTGTTAAGGTGTCTTTGAAAAATGGCAGTGAACAATGGATCTTGATTCATATCGAAGTTCAAGGCGATATTGGCGATGATTTTTCAGAAAGAATGTTCCGCTATTATTATAAGATTTACGACAAGTACAACCGTGATGTTGTGGCGATTGCGTTGTTGACGGGTGCTTCCGAACGCCCTTGGACTGGGAAGTACCAACGAGGAATCTTTGGGACAAAAGTGACTTATAAGTATAATTGGTACAAGTTTAACGATCGAAATGAGGCTGAATTAGAAAATTCGAGTAATCCATTTGCCATTGCCGTACTTGCAGCGAAATATGCAAATGCTGCCAAAAATGATGATGAGAAACGCTATCGATTTAAATATAAGCTCATGCGATTAGTATTACAAAAAATGAATCAACCTCTAGACGAAAGACGCATCTACCTCTCAGCGCTTACTTACTTCATTGATTATTTACTCCAACTACCAATAGAATTAACAGAAAAACTAAGAAATGAAATCATGATCTCGAAGGAGGCAATTGACTTGATGTACTTAGACCGAAAGAACCTACCCCCAACATTTGGAGAATTGAGAAAATTGGAAAGGGAAGAAGGTAAAATAGAGGGAAAGATAGAAGGGAAACTTGAAGGATTATTGATCGAACGAAAAAGAATTGTCTCTAAGTTAACCCGCGAAAATTTTACAGTTGAACAAATAGCTGATTTAACGGAATTATCTATTGAAGAGGTAAAAAAGTTACAACAACAGCTAAGCTGAAAAAAATTGAGGTTTGTCCATGGGGCATACCTCTTTTCTCTGAGGGTCTCCGCGCTTACTTGCTTCATTGACTATTTACTACCACGAAGCATGGGGACGTATCTAATGATTCCGTTTATTAATGAGGATCTATCACCAGATTTCAATACTTTTCGCTGAATACATGTATTAAAAAGAAGCAAAGGGTACGTCCCTTTGCTTCTTGAAAGAACCGTCCCAATGTCTCCAATCAATACCATCTGCTTTTTTGTTAATAAAAATACCATTCGGCACCGATTTTCGTTTAAAATAAACATTGTCGATTTTCACAATAGTTTTTCACAGATTATAAATATCCAAATGTACTTGTATTTGATAATAAGTTATTAAGCATGATATAAGTGTAAAAGAATTGGAACATTTGGCTTTATTTTTTTTACCGAGAGTTTGAAGTTGTATCCATAGTGAGAGGATTTGAGTTTGAAATGATAGATAATTTTTGGCGTGATTTACCACGACCATTTTTTGTACTTGCACCAATGGAAGATGTGACAGATGTTGTTTTTCGTCACGTTGTAAGTGAAGCGGGCAGACCGGATGTATTTTTCACAGAGTTTACAAACTCGGATAGCTATTGTCATCCAGAGGGCATGAAAAGTGTGCGTGGCCGTTTGATTTTTACAGAAGATGAACAGCCAATGGTCGCACATATTTGGGGGGATAATCCCGAATATTTCCGTCAAATGAGTATTGGCATGGCAGAGCTAGGATTCAAAGGCATCGATATTAATATGGGCTGCCCTGTACCGAATGTGGCATCGAGAGGGAAAGGCAGTGGCCTTATTCTGCGTCCGGACGTTGCGGCAGAACTTATTCAAGCAGCAAAAGCGGGCGGACTGCCTGTCAGCGTGAAAACACGTCTTGGTTTTAATGAGGTTCAGGAGTGGGAGGAGTGGCTAACGCATATCTTAAAACAGGATATTGCGAACCTTTCTATTCATTTACGTACAAGAAAGGAAATGAGCCAAGTAGATGCGCATTGGGAGCTAATTCCGGAAATCAAAAAATTACGTGACCGCATCGCACCAAATACGCTGCTAACAATCAATGGAGACATTCCGGACCGTCAAACTGGGCTTCAGCTTGCTGAACAATATGGTATTGATGGTGTTATGATCGGGCGAGGTATTTTTAAAAATCCTTTTGCTTTTGAAAAAGAGCCAAAAGAGCATAGCAGCAAAGAATACCTTGATCTTTTAAGACTGCAGCTTGATCTTCAAGATCAATATGCGGAAGTACTGCCACGTTCAATCACAGGGCTTCATCGCTTTTTCAAAATTTATGTCAAAGGATTCCCTGGAGCTGCTGAATTAAGAAATCAATTGATGAACACGAAATCAACAGATGAAGTGCGTGCATTGCTTGATAACTTTGAAAAAGAATGTTGATTGGAGAAGCATGGGGACGTACCTCATGCTTCCGTTTATTAAGAGGACATCTTTCACCGGATTTCAATACTGTTGAGCTGAATACAAGTCATCAAAAGAAGCAAAGGGTACGTCCCTTTGCTTCTATTTTTGTTGTCTTAAAGTCTTACCATAAGAGCAAGAATGAGGACGAATTGGTGGTCGATTACTTGTTAAAATGGGTTCAAGGGATTAAAAGAGTTATCCAGGCACTGTGACCTTTTAGAAAATATCAGAATGGAGTTGGAAATAATAGTTTTAAAAATTTTCATATTAACGCCAGAACGGATACTTACTTACAAAGCCAAAGTCCTCTTTTGGAAACGAGCTAAAGCATATGTTGAGAGTGGTGCAATCGGGATTTTTGTTCCCGGTTTAATAGAGGATGATGAGATTAAAGAAATCACAATGAATGTTAGTGCTAACTAAATGTATTATCTTTACCTGGATTAACAAATTGTAATAAGCTTAAAGAAATTGGTGTGAGACGTTTTAGTTTGGAAATGCACTATCAGATAAAGTGATTGCTTATTTAGAAAAGAGTTCTGCTGAATTGTTAGCGGCTATGGATACTTCCCATTTGTATGAGAACTAGCTCTATTGAGAAAGGATAGGTGGAGTTGCATGGTCACCATTATCAATCTTTCATTTGAAGAAATGTGGGAGAAGATCATCGCTTGTGATCGTAAATATGATGGGTTATTTTTTACTGCAGTAAAAACCACTAAAATATACTGCCGTCCTTCCTGCAGATCAAGGAAGCCCAAAAAGATTAATGTGGAATTTTACTCTGACATGAATGAAGTTGAAAAAGCTGGTTATCGTCCTTGCAAAAGATGTCAGCCAGAAGTTGAGCAATCCCCACATAATGTGATTGTCAGAAATATTATTAAGTTCCTGGTTAATCATTATAAACAAAATTTGATATTAAAAGATATAGCAGATCAAGTCAGTTTAAGTCCCTTTTATGTGGAACGCATATTTAAACAAGAAACCTCCGAAACTCCGCGTTCTTATTTAGAAAAAATACGCATAGATAAAGCAGCGCATCTTCTTAAATGCTCAACCCTGACGAACCTTGAGATTTGCTATGAGGTGGGGTTCCAGAGTCCTTCTAATTTTTATAAAGCGTTTCGAAGTTTAAAGAACTGTTCACCCAGTGAATATCGGAAGGAATCCCTAAATGAATTGGATTGATCATGAATCTTATATAGAAATTTATCCCCCTAAAGAATTTAATTTTGAAGAGTGTTTAATTTTTTTGGGCAGATCCAGCCTTGAAGTGCTTTACCAGATTAAAGAGGGGTCTGTATATAAACTAATAAAAGTTAAAGACTCTTTGATTTTATGTAAAATAGGATTCAGCAATGATGCCATAAAGGTTGAATTTTCAATAAGCCCCTTATCTACCCACTCTCGAAAAATAGTGGCAGAGTATATTTGGGAATGGTTTGATTTGGATCAGGATTTAGGGGAATTTTATCAAGTGGCTAGTCAAGATAAAGTTTTAAAGAAGCTTGCCCATAAATATTATGGCTTACGGATTATGTGCATTCCAGATTTATTTGAAGCGCTAGTATGGGCGATAATGGGGCAGCAAATCAATTTAACATTTGCCTACACATTAAAGAAACGCTTCGTTGAACTATTTGGTGAAAGCCTAACTTTCGAAGGAGAAACGTTTTGGCTATTCCCCTCATTTGAAAAAATTGCTTCCATAAATGTGGATGATTTAAGGAAACTTCAATTTACTAACAGGAAAGCTGAATACATCATTGGCATCGCTAAAGCTATGGCAAACGGCGAATTAACAAAAGAATTATTGCTTCAGAAAAAAGATTATCAGCAAATGCAAAAATCATTAATGATGATAAGAGGTATCGGAGCATGGACGGCAGATTATGTGATGATGAAATGCTTGCACTATGCCTCTTCCTTCCCAGTTGCGGATGTCGGTCTTCATAATGCTTTAAAGAATCTATTAGGTCTTGAGAGAAAACCGACTATAGAAGAAATAAAAGAATATGCACGGGATTGGGAAGGCTGGCAGGCGTATGCTACCTTTTATCTTTGGAGGTCCTTATATGACAAAACTACATAAATTAGATTATGAATCACCAATTGGTGTAATAGAAATAATCGGTACCCATCAAGCCATCACGTCTATATTGTTCTCTGAGGAGAGTAAAAAGGTGAATGTATTACATGATGAAACTCCTCCGGTTTTAGGAGAATGCTATGACCAACTTGACGAATATTTTAAAGGCCATCGCCATGAATTTACATTCCTGTACCAATTTGAAGGGACTGACTTTCAAAAAACAGTATGGGAAGCTTTAACAGAGATTCCCTACGCGGAAACGGGGTCCTACAAGGATATTGCCGTTTCCATTGGGAATGAAAAAGCCATCAGAGCTGTAGGGAGTGCAAATGGGAAAAACAAGTTGAGTATTATAATTCCTTGTCACAGAATAATCGGTTCAAATGGGAAATTAACCGGTTATGCAGGAGGTCTGTGGAGAAAGGAATGGCTGCTTCAACATGAGAAATCTTGTACAAAGGAACATTAAAAGCATGGGGACGTACCTCATGCTTCCGTTTATTTAGAGGATCTTCCACCGGATTTCAATACTTTTGCACCTAAAACAAGTCACCAAAAGAAGCAAAGGGTACGTCCCTTTGCTCCCCTGTTAAGAAATGTAAATTATCAGCTTATCAAACTATAAGATTAAGATTATAATGGGGTTATCTTCTCGGGCATGCAAGGCAGGGAGAAAAATCTCATGATAGAGGTGATGGTGTGAAGCTGACCTTTTTGAGCAGTCTCCGGTTGGTCATGTTCATTTTAATCAGTATTATTTATTATACTTCTGTAGATTCACCTACCACAATTCAGCTCATCTTTGTGATTGCAGCAGGAATAGGTTTCTGTTTCAATCATCTATTTTTGGCAAACCCGATTGGGAAAAAATATTATTCTATTCCTTTAGCATTGGACTCCCTATTGATTGTCGGGTTTGTTTATTTTTATCCCGAATCGACTCTTTATTTGATTTTGTTCGGAGTGAATGCGGTTACTCTTTTTTTAATAGCGGAAAGCAAAAGGGCTATTTGGGGATTTTCACTTGCATTTTTCCTGATCTGGGGCGTATGTCTTTACTATATCTATCTTGTTACTGGCACAATATCAATCAGAGAAAACATCATTAACTTTGCTTTTATTCTATTTGAGGCGGTCGTTGGTAGACTGATACATAAATTGCTTCATGCCCAGGATCAAATCGAAACCCAGTACGGCGAGCTTCACGACACCCACCTTGCTTTAAAAGGTGCTCATCAGCAATTGCATCATTACTCCAGGCAGGTGGAAGAACTGACCCTGGTGCGTGAGCGCAACCGGATTTCAGGCGAGATTCATGATACGGTCGGCCACAAAATGACCGCGCTGCTCGTCCAGCTTCAGGTTGCAAAGGAGCTGAGGGATTCTCAGCCGGAAAAAAGCAGGCAGACGATGCTGCTTTGTGAAGAGCTGGCGAGAAATGCTCTCCAGGAAATCCGCTTGTCTGTCAGGACCTTGAAAGATCATGATCAGCCACAATCCTTTGTCACTGTAGTAAGGAAACTGTTGGAGGATTACCAAGTAATGACCGGGCTCACATCCAGTTTCTCTGTAAAAGGCGATGTAGCCCAAGTACCAATTTCCATTCAATTAGATTTGACGCGTGTCATACAGGAAGCGATCACCAATGCAGTCCGCCACGGGCAGGCGAGGGAATGCTCCGTTCAGATGGATGTATCGGAATCAACTGTTCGCATTTTGATTCAAGATAACGGATCAGGGGCAACAAAGGTAAACCCTGGATTTGGATTGAAAAATATGAGGGAAAGAGTCCTTGAACATGGAGGGACGATCGTGTTTGAAAGCACATCTTCAGAAGGCTTTGTTGTGAAAGCGAGTTTTCCGCTGAATGATATGCAATGGCAAGTAGGGGGAGCATAGATGGTCAATATTTTAATAGTCGATGATCAGGAATTGATGAGGGACGGACTGGCGACCATTTTAGCTTTGCGCCCGGAAATCGATGTGGCGGGTGTCGCCTCCAATGGGCAGGAAGCTTTTGAAAAAGCGGGTCAATTGCGTCCGGATATTGTGCTGATGGATATTCGCATGCCTGTTGCAAATGGAGTCGAAGGAACAAGGCTGATCACGTCCGCCTATCCAGATATCAAAGTATTGATGCTGACGACTTTTAATGAGAGTGCGCTGATATTTGAAGCTCTTGAAGAAGGTGCAAGCGGATATTTGTTAAAGGACATGCCGACCGATGCAATTGTGCAGGCGATCATGACTGTTCAATCAGGAGGCATGGTGCTTCCGAAAGAACTGACGGCGGATATTGTCAGGGAAATGAAAAGAAGCCAGGCCGCTGATCAAATCAGCGAGGTTCCGGAAATCATTAAGGAATTGACGGACCGGGAGCTCGAGGTCTTGAACAAGCTTGGATTAGGATTGAATAATAAAGAGATTGCCAAGGAACTGTTCATCTCGGAAGGCACCGTGAAAAACCATGTTTCTAACTTAATCAGCAAACTTGAACTGAGGGACAGAACACAGGCAGCCATCTTTGCTGTCAGGTATAACATAACCAACTTTTAATCCATGACTTTTGGCATAGTCCCCCATGAAATACAGCTATTACAGCTGTATTTTTTTTATGGAAATTTCTATCGCAGGAGGGATTTGGATTGCAGGCATCCACTTTATACTTTAGATATTGCTAATAAAAGAATATTGATTCCATAAAAACGAAGGATGTGGAGAAATGTTAGAGGTTATAGAGCTGAAGAAAAGCTATGGAAAACAAGAGGTCGTCAAAAATGTTTCATTTACGATCAAGAAGGGCGAGTCGTTCGGATTGCTTGGGCCGAACGGAGCGGGGAAATCGACAACAATCTCGATGATCTGCGGCCTTGTGCCGTATGACCAAGGGGAAGTGCTTGTCGCCGATCAATCGGTAAAAAAATCTCCTCTGTTCATCAAAAAGAAAATAGGAGTGGTTCCTCAGGAAATCGCCCTTTATCCAACAATGTCAGCTAAGGATAATCTGCTGTTCTGGGGGAAAATGTACGGTTTGACAGGTGCGCAGGCAAAAAAACGTGTGGGAGAAGTACTCGAAATCGTCGGATTGAAGGACCGGGAAAAAGATCGCATTGAAACCTTTTCCGGTGGAATGAAACGAAGGATCAACATCGGCGCCGCCTTAATGCATGAACCGGAGCTGCTTATTATGGATGAGCCGACCGTTGGAATTGATCCACAGTCGCGAAATCACATCCTGGAAACGGTCAAAGCCTTGAACGAAAGAGGTATGACGATCATCTACACGAGCCATTACATGGAGGAAGTGGAGTTTCTCTGTAACCGCGTCGGGATTATGGACCACGGAGAAGTGATTGCCATCGGGACGAAAGCCGAACTGTGCAGCCGCATAGCGGGAAGCAGCTTTATTCAGATGAAAGTCGAATCCTTTTCTAAGGAAGCGATGAAGGCAATGAAGGAAGCAGCGAATGTGACTCAGATTATATACCAGGAAGAGTCCGGAATCATCGAGATATTTGCACAGAATCCCCAGAAGGTATTAGGTTCCATTATTACAACAGCAGTTAATCTTGGATTGAAAATAGAAGCGGTAGAAATAAAAGAATCGAATCTTGAGACGCTTTTCCTGCAGCTTACAGGACGATCTTTACGAGACTAGGAGGATAAGAGATGAGGATGTTCACAATAGCATGGAAAGATTTAAAAATCCGGCTTAGGGATAGGAAGTCCTTTATCACGCTGTTACTGATGCCGATTGTCTTGACGGCAATCCTCGGTTCAGCCCTGAGCGGAGTATTCGGCGACAGCGGCGCCATTCCGGAAATGACAGCGGGTGCAGTAGTGAATTCCACAGATGAGGTAACCGCCCAGTTTCTCAATAAGGTTCTTCAGGGAAAGGATTTACGTGAAAGCATCACATTGAAGGAATTTAAAACAGAATCCGATTTAAGAGAAGCATTAGAACATCAGCAGATAGATGCCGGTTTGCTTTTCCCTGCCGAATGGGGAAAGAGCTTGCTGAAGGGTGAAAGCAAGCAGGTGACCATTTTAAAGGATCCCGAAAAGGAAATTCAAGCTTCCATTCTTTCCTCCATCACACAATCCTTTATCAACAGGGTCACATCCGTTTCTATTGCTTCCCGAACAGTAGTGGAGGGATTGACTATGGCTGTACCAGTATCCAATCAGAATATCAATATCTCTGAGATCGCAACGGACCTTACTGCCGAACTATCGAATGTCGCTGAATCCACTGTGAATGGCGTGACTATGGAAAAGGATGGAGAGGAACCGATTTCAGGAATGCAATACTACGCAGCAGCGATGGGAGTTATGTTCATTTTATTCAATACCACAATCGGTGCGAAAACGATCATTCAGGAACGAAATACAGAAACATTGGCAAGATTGATGAACAGTCCGATCCGCCATTCCTCTATTATGGCAGGGAAATTCCTGGGCACACTCTCTTTTACCTTCCTGCAATTCATCGTGTTTGTTATCGCCACTCACTATCTTTTTGGAGTGGCTTGGGGCAGCAATGTATGGCAGCTTATCGTAATCGGAATGGCCTATTCCGTATCGGTTTCAGGGTTGGCAATGATCATCGCCGGTTTCATAACCGAAGAAAAAACAGCAGACACCATTGGAGGAATTGGGGTGCAAATTCTTGCACTACTCGGCGGTTCGATGATTCCATTGGCAGCTTTTCCAAGCGTTTTGCAGCAAAGCGCCAGCATCGCTCCAAACAAATGGGCTCTTGATAGCTTGCTGGATATCATGAACGGCACGTCTTGGAATACACTTGTAATGCCCATCACGGTTCTGATGCTAAGCGGACTGGCAGCATTGTTGGTCGGATCCATGAAATTAAAGCATAGATAAGGAGAGAAAAAGGATGAGAAGAATTGGAGCCATCGCAGCCTTTGAAATAAAACGGATCTTTCAAAAGCCGCAGTCCTACCTGCTTCTGTTTGGGATGCCCCTATTATTCACCTTCATATTCGGAGGGCTATTTTCCGGAGATGGAGAGAATAAGCCAGTGGTTTCAGTGGTTGATAAGGACAATACTGGGCTATCTCAGGCATTGATCAATGAAGTGAAAACCACAAGTGCGGTAAATATAAGTATGGAAGATGATAAATCAGCTAGCGAGAAGTTTGACAACCAAGAAATAGCGGGATATATCCTTA
The DNA here is from genome assembly GCF_036967045.1 of Bacillus sp. JJ1609. Lineage (NCBI taxonomy): Bacteria > Bacillati > Bacillota > Bacilli > Caryophanales > Bacillaceae > Bacillus > Bacillus sp. JJ1609. The sequence continues at coordinate 98,216 of NZ_JBALSS010000006.1, forward strand.
TGAATGAAGGTTTTGAAGAAGAGCTGTTGAAACAGGAAGTACCGGAAGTTGTGTTTGTTTCCTCGCCTTCCTTTGAAGGGTCTGCCCTGGTTCAACAAATCATCAATGATAGCATCACCAAACTTCGAATCAGCGCAGCGGCCTCTACCTTTTATCAAGACATAACGGGAGAAAACCCTGCCGCCATTCAAGAGAAAATCTCTAAGGAGCTAGCTAGCGCCCCGGCCGCTGTTAAAACCGTCACGGTAACCAAAAACAGTGAACTCGAAAACATGAACAATATAACGGCCCGCTCAGCCGGCTTTACGATCATGTTTGTCATGATTGCCATGCTTTCAGTTACTGGAGTGCTCTTGGAAGCGAGACAAACCGGAGTCTGGTACCGGATGATGTCAACACCAGCCTCAAAGACGGAACTATTAAGCGGGTATCTGCTGGCCTTCTTCCTAATCGGATGGATCCAATTCGGTATATTAATGATCGTCTCCAAATGGGTGTTTCATGTGGAATGGGGCAACACGCTCGCCAACATCGTTCTTGTTTCAAGCCTATTGCTGTGCACCATCGGTCTCGGACTCTTCATCGCAGGATTCGTCAAAACCTCAGAACAGCAATCCGTCTTTGGCAACCTCATCATCATCTCCACTTGCATGATTGGAGGAGTCTACTGGCCGCTGGAAATCATGCCCGGCTTCATGCAGCAGGCAGCCAAATTCGTACCACAATACTGGGGGCTAGAAGGCTTCGCAGAACTAGCAGCAAGAGGAGGAGCACTCTCCGACATCATCGGACCAGTCGGAATACTGCTCACCTTCACGGCTGTGTTTCTTACAGTAGGAATGACGAGGGTTCGATTCGAGTAGGAAGCATGGGGACGTATCTTATGCTTCCGTTCACTAAGAGGATTTTTCATCGGATTTCAATACTTTTCGCTGAAGACAAATCTTCCTAATAAGCAAAGGGCCGCCCCTTTGCTTATTAGGGTGGAAAATAGTCTTATTATAAAAAGAAAGAACCTAATCCAACCGTTGGTTAGGTTTTTTTAAGTATAGTTTTTCATTAATCCATACATTAAACGCATTGCGTCTATTCTTTTCGAAAAAAGGACTCCATTCCTGGGAAGATTTATCTATTAACAGTGGAATGCGGGTTGATGTATTATTAACTGAGTATTTAGATAGTTAAAACTTTTAGTATATTCAAAGTTTTATATTGTAATATATTATTTTTGCATCTATAATACACGAAACGAGGACAGTTGTGTTTTCCTAGAGGACAACGAAGCACTACTCATTATTTCATGTTGATTAGTTGATAAACTTTAGGAGGCCTCTTGCAAAACCAAAGTAAAAAAGAACTTACTAGTGGGGGAGATGTCTATGAAATTACTGAAGAAGTTGAATCAAGTAAGCCTGGTGAAACAAATCATTGTGGGTATGTTAATTGGTATTATCCTTGCGGTAACAATCCCGGAACTTGCAAAACCAGTTGCTATATTAGGGTCTTTATTTGTAAGTGCCCTGAAAGCAATTGCCCCTGTATTAGTACTATTCCTGGTTATGTCGGCCATTGCTCAGCACAAACGTGGCCATAAAACAAATATGAAAACGATTATTTCTCTATATCTTTTAGGTACTTTTGCAGCCGGACTTATTGCGGTTATTGCAAGTTTTATGTTCCCGGTAAGCCTGAAACTTACAGCTGGCGCTGAGGGCATGACGCCTCCTGGCGGTGTAGTTGAGGTTCTCAAAACCTTATTGCTCAACATTGTTGATAACCCGGTTAACGCCATCATAAATGCTAATTATATCGGTATTTTAGCTTGGGCCGTCCTTATTGGCTTCGCTTTAAAGAGTGCAGCTGATACAACAAAAACGGTGATTGGGAATTTGTCTGATGCAATGTCCAAAATTGTTACTTGGGTGATAAAATTCGCTCCACTGGGTATCATGGGCCTTGTGTTTGAATCTATTACGGCAAACGGAATTAGTTCATTGCTTAGCTATGGAAAAATATTGGCCATTTTGATTGGCTGCATGCTTTTTGTTGCCCTTGTTGTCAATCCAATCATCGTGTTCACTATGATCAGGCAAAATCCATATCCACTAGTCTTCAAATGTTTGAGAGAAAGTGGTATTACAGCATTCTTTACACGCAGTTCTGCTTCAAATATCCCTGTAAATATTAAAATATGTGAAGACTTAGGCCTGAATAAGGACGCATATTCTGTTTCCATTCCATTAGGCGCAACGATCAATATGGCTGGAGCTGCTGTGACAATCTCTGTTATGACACTTGCGGCGGTTCATACACTTGGCATTCAAGTGGATTTACCTACTGCCATCATCCTTAGTGTCGTCGCTGCAATTTGTGCAGCCGGTGCTTCAGGGGTTGCTGGTGGTTCCCTATTACTGATTCCACTGGCGTGCAGCTTGTTCGGTATCCCGAATGAGGTCGCAATGCAGGTAGTTGCTGTAGGTTTTATCATCGGTGTTTTACAGGATTCTTTTGAAACAGCCCTTAATTCGTCTGCAGACGTACTTTTCACGGCTGCAGCAGAATTTAAGGATTGGCGTAAAGCAGGAAAAACGATTGAAGTTAAAAAAGCAGCATAATAGCACAGTTTTATGGAGCAGGACCCGAGTGGGTTCCTGCTTTTTTTAAAGGTTTCTTTTTAACTTCCACTTGGTGAATTAACATTTTATTGTATATGCCAGTGTTATTAAAACTAACACCCAAATCGACTTGCTTATGGATATAAGATTGGAAATTGGAAAATCATATTACAAATGTTATGAGGAGGTAAAAGTGTGAAAGACAATGATCAGGAAACTTCCGAAGGATTAAATCAAATATTTGAAGTAATAAATGCAAAAGGTGACACTGGGGAAATAAAAGAAATACTAGAGAGAAAAAGAAATGATTCTGGAACGGAAAATCCAAATTCAAAGACTTTAATAACTGAATGAGCAAACTAGATCCGGAAATCGTTTCGGGTCTTTTATTATGATTCATGAGATATCGAAGGAATTCTACGTTTTTATAGCAATGATCCGGTTGAATCGGTTTAAAGGATAAAGAATCTAAGAACCTTTAAGCATAAAGATTTTTTCCTTCATATCCTTATCTAGATTGAAAATAAGAGGTTTGTGAAAAACTTAGGTTGAGCAAGCAATAATTTGGTGTGGAGACAAAAAGTTTACGCAAGATTTTTTTATTGGTTTAAGGAAACTTTTTGTCGAATAAAGAATATATATATAGAAAATGGAGTGAAACGAATGAGGAACTCACGTATTCAGAAGAAAATCCTGCTGTATTCAACAATTTGCAGGAAGATAGGGATTATAAGTGAGGATGAATACAACCGGATCATTGGAAAATCCTTTTCTAATTAGCTTGACTGTTGACCATGTCATTCAAACCCATGTGAAGCGAATGCAAATATTGAAATTTTCTCATTAAAAAAGCCTTATCCATTAGCGGATAAGGCTTTTTTATAACACAGCAAACTGATATTCAGTCTATTCGCGAAAAAGCGGTGCTAGCTTTGTTTACATAGAGACGGTATTTGAATTCGCCTCTTCAATCATCTTTTTAAGGCAGCGATAGTTTTAGCTTAACCCAAGGAGGTGACGGGTACCTTGGTTGCATATATCAAGGATATTATGAGAAAGCTGCCAACCTCTAAGCCACCTTAATGTCAATCGTTCCTAAACCATCCCTTGCGTACGAACCAATTCATCATGAATGCCCCGATGAAGAACATAATCCCAAGTACAATGAAATAGCCATACTTCCATTCCAATTCAGGCATGTTTTCAAAATTCATTCCATACACCCCGGCAATGAAAGTTAGGGGCATGAATATAGTCGTAATGACTGTTAAGGTTTTCATGATTGAATTCATTCGAAATGAGTTGATGGAGATGTAATTGTCCCTGATTTCTGAGGTCATCTCACTACTGGAATCAATCATTTCGCTCAATTTGATCAAATGATCATGAATGTCATGGAAGTAGGCCATTTTCTTATTGGAAATGGGGAGCCGCTTTGATTCAGTGACCCGATATAATAATTCACGCATCGGGAGGATTGTTTTTCTAAGTTTGAAAAGGTCGCTTCTGACGGAAAAGGTTTCTTGAATCATGGTCTTGTTTGATAGATCAAAATTGCTCTCAATGGATAAGATGTGATCCTCCATTTGCTGAAGGATTGGAAAATATGTATCGACGATTTTATCCATGATTTTATGTGTGACCTCAGTAGGACCGATCTGAGAGAAATTTTTCGTACGCTGAATGGTATCACAAAACTGATCAATCTCAGGAATGTCTTCTAAATGGAATGATACGACAAATTTCTCCCCTAAAAAAATATCCACTTCATGCGGAGTTAAAGTGTGCTGGTCAATGGCATGGATGACAAAAAAACTATGGTCTTCGAAATATTCCAGCTTGGGCCGCTGCAGGAAATGAAGACAGTCTTCCACAGCCAGCGGGTGAAAATGGAAAAAATCAGTAAGTAATTCACTTTCTTGTAAAGAAGGTTTATTGAAATCGACCCAAAACCATTTTATATTATCAGCATTATTAGTTAATGTTTCGATTGTGGGATTTGCGATTAGTTTGTTTTGACTGTCAACAGCGAGTATACGGATCATAATGTCTCCTAGAAATTATTTTTTTATTCAATAATTGCTTTAAGTAAGACGAGGAGGAATAAAAAGATTATTTTACTCTCTTTTCTATTTTAAACAGTGCTGGAGAATCTTACAAAGAATAAAATGAACAGTATAGGAATGTATTTGCATTTTTCCATCAAACCTTATTTTAAGGCATCGTATGATTTGAAGGTAAAAAATAATCTATTCCATCATCTTTCTTCTTGCACAATACCTTTCAGACTTTATGCGACCATCCGTTGTCACGGGTGGTTTTTATTATTATGTAAGGCATATTGCATTATGTATTCTCTTATCATTCTGATACCTTACCACAACCACACATAGTAGTGAAATAGAGTTTTAATGTTCTAATAAGTCTTTATCCCTCTTGATTAAGATCTATTTTGACCACTGGTATTCGAGTTTGCCTTTGAGGGTTGTGGGGAAAGTAATAATATTCATTTCAGGATTTTAAATGGTAATTCGGAGAATACTAATGTGGATATAAAATTCCAGGAGGCTGCTAAATGGATTCTGAAGCATATATCGCCCTAAGCATATTCCTTATGACATATGCTGTTATCATTTCAGAAAAAATTCACCGAACAATCATTGCACTCGTTGGCGGTTTATTGATGATTTGCTTTCGGGTCCTAAATCAGGAATCCGCAATTCACCATATTGATTTTAATACAATAGGTCTTTTAATAGGAATGATGATCATCGTAAACGTCACAGGGAAGACGGGAATATTCAGTTACATAGCAATATGGGCAGCCAAGAAGGTAAGGGGTCGTCCCGTCAGAATCCTTATCGTTTTAAGTTTGGTCACTGCCTTGCTTTCTGCCTTTTTAGACAATGTGACGACCGTATTACTGATAGTACCTGTCACTTTAAGCATCACTACTCAATTAAAAGTTAACCCTTTACCCTTCCTGATTGCTCAAATATTCGCTGCAAACATTGGTGGTACTGCAACCATGATAGGGGACCCGCCTAATATCATGATTGGGAGTGCGGTAGAAGAATTAACTTTCCTTTCATTCATAGATAATTTGGCATTTGTTTCTTTAATAATTTTACTTGTAACGGTATCTATCTTTGTATTGCTCTATCGAAAACAGTTAAAAACGACAAAGGAGTTAAGGGAGAAGTTACTGGAAAAGGACGAGAAAGTTGAATTAAAAGATCCCTTTTTATTGAAAAAGTGCCTGATTATCATTGCTTTGACGATCAGTGGTTTTTTCGTCCACCAATTCATTGAAATAGAGACTGCAACTATTGCGTTACTCGGTGCGTTTGTACTGCTTTTAATAACTGGTGAAAAGTATCTTGAACCCGCATTAGAAAAAGTGGAATGGCCAACGATATTCTTTTTTGTCGGATTATTTGTTATCGTTGGTGGTTTAGTAGATACGGGTCTTATTAAAGCATTAGCACAAAATGCCTTATCCTGGACTGGTGGGGATTTGGAAACTACAACTCTCCTCATATTATGGATGAGTGCCCTCCTTTCAGCTTTCGTTGACAATATTCCATTTGTCGCCACAATGATTCCAATGATAAAAGAAATGGGGCGAATGGGGATATCAGATTTAGAACCGCTTTGGTGGAGTCTGTCCCTTGGAGCTTGTTTAGGGGGAAATGGCACATTGATTGGTGCAAGTGCCAATCTCATCGTAGCTGGTATTGCGGAAAAAGAAGGACATCCTATTTCCTTTTGGAAGTATCTTTTGGTCGGATTTCCATTAATGATTATTTCTATACTCATCTCAACCGTTTATGTGTATATAAGGTATTTGATGTAAAATCCCGCTAACGAATGATAAAGGGGACAATTATGAATAAAATTAGGGACTTTTTAGATCCGCCAAAAATCCTTGTTCTTGGCTTTGCAGCGTTAATACTTATTGGTGCATTTTTGTTAACACTTCCTGGAGCAACAGTAGACGGTAATGGTCTTCCTTTTTTAGACGCTTTGTTTACCGCTACATCTGCAACATGTGTTACAGGACTGGTGGTCGTTGACACAGGAAGTACCTTTACAAGGTTTGGGCAAATGGTAATCTTAAGCCTTATTCAAATTGGCGGTTTAGGATTTATGACATTTGCGACGTTTTTCTTCGTTATCTTAGGGAAAAAAATTTCACTTAAAGAAAGATTATTGCTTCAAGAAGCATTAAATAATCTTTCAATTGAGGGCGTTGTAAGGTTAGTAAGAAGAATCGTAATTTTTACTGTTGTAATAGAACTTATAGGTGCTCTCCTTTTATCAATTCGTTTTTCTTTCGATATGCCAATAGGAAAGGCAATCTACTATGGTTTTTTCCATTCCATTTCAAATTTCAATAACGCAGGATTCGATTTGATGGGAGAGTTCAGGAGTCTGACTCCTTATGCTGAGGACCCAACTGTTACCTTGACTGTATGTACCCTAATAACTTTAGGAGGTATCGGGTTCATTGTAATGAATGAGCTTTTTGAATACAAAGAAACTCGCCGTCTATCACTTCATACGAAAATAGTTTTAGCGACTAGTTTAATCCTTACAATCGGAGGAACAATTTTAATCTTTCTAATTGAATATGGAAATCCAAAAACTTTACAGCCCTTATCGTACTCTGGAAAGATATTGACGTCCTTATTTCAATCGGTTACGCCTAGGACAGCAGGAGCCAATACATTAAACATACCAGATTTAACTCAATCTACTTTATTCTTGATCATAGTCTTAATGTTTATTGGGGCGTCTCCCGGGTCAACTGGCGGGGGGATTAAAACCACCACTTTTGCGACTTTGATGGGTGCTGTTTGGTCCCAGGTTAAAGGAAAGGAAGATGTAAGCTTATTTAAACGACGAATTGTAGTCGAGACGATATTAAAGGCTCTTACAGTTACTATAAGTGGTTTAATCTTGGTCATAATGGTAACCATGTTGTTGACTATCACTGAAGGCGGACATGATTTTTTGATGTATTTATTTGAGGCGACATCTGCTTTTGGTACTGTAGGACTTTCCATGGGCCTAACACCAGAATTATCTCCTCTTGGCAGAATACTAATTATACTTACTATGTTTGCAGGAAGAGTTGGGCCTTTAACCGTGGCGTTTGCTATTGCAATGAAGAGAAAACCTGATTCCTTCCGTCTGCCAAAAGGAAAAATAATGATTGGTTAACATAGCGATTAAGGAGAGTTGGAAATTCATGTCTAAACAATCGTATGCTGTTATAGGACTAGGAAGATTCGGAATGAGTATCGCCAAACGTTTATTTGATGCTGGGCAAGAGGTATTGGGTGTGGACCTGAATGAGGAGCGGGTGGAAGATGCTGAAGGTTGTGTAACTCATGCAGTAATTGCTGACACCACAGAAAGTGAAACATTAAAATCAATCGGAATTCGAAATTTTGACTGTGTAATTGTAGCGATTGGCAATGATATGCAGGCAAGCATTTTAACTACTTTGCTCCTGAAGGAATTAAAGATACGTAAAGTTATAGCGAAAGCCCTTAATAAGATTCATGGACAAGTATTGGAAAAGGTGGGGGCGGACTGGATTGTGTATCCGGAAAGGGATATGGGAGAACGTGTTGCACACCATCTTTTATCACCTAATGTAATGAACTTTATTGAACTTTCCCAGGATTATAATCTTGAAGAAATAAAAATACCAAACAGCATGAGTGGGAGAAGCTTGCGCGATTTGGATTTACGTGCAAAATACAATTTAAGTGTTATCGCCGTTGTAAACAAAGGGCAAATAGTAATCAGCCCATCACCTGATCAAGTAATAAACAAAGATGACTTTTTGGTGGTTATAGGCAGAAGGGAAGAATTATCTAAGTTTGCAAATATAACTTAAAATAAAGCCGCAAATCTCATGAATTTCACACACTTTAATCCATTATGAATGTGTTTTGGTACAAATAAGAAAGGGAGAATTGAAATGAAGTCTTTGAGAGGGATTATTTCAATTTATTTATTCACATTATTTGTAATTACTGGATGCGGAGGAACAAAAAGCGATAATAGTGTGGATGAATACCCCTTTTTTAGAGAAAATACTGAAATGCAATTCCAAAAAATTCATGGACTTGGATATGTCTTGAATCAAAATGAATTATATTTTGGAACAGATCATGGACTTGTAAAATATGTGGATAACAAATGGTATAGTACCACTAAAAATAATCACGACTATATTGGATTCCAGGCAGCTGCCGCTGGATTTTATGCCAGTGGGCATCCTGAACCAGGTACTCAATGGAAAAACCCTTTGGGGATCATCAAAAGTATAGACAAAGGAAAGTCATTCCAAAAATTAGCATTTTATGGAGAATCGAATTTTGAATATTTGGCTGCTGGATATCTTAGTGACATCCTATATGTAGTAAATGAAAATTCTAATTCGAAATTAGATTTTGGGATTTATTATTCAATAGACCAGGGTGAATCGTGGAAGGAAAGTAAATTAGACGGTTTTCATGCTAACTCTATCAATATGATTGCAGCTCATCCAAAACGGTTAAATACAGTCGGAATCTCTACAGATAAGGGTTTATACCTATCTTTAAATAATGGAGATCACTTCGATAAAGTAACAGAAGAAATTAACGTATCTGCAGTACAATTTGAAGAGCACTCACTGCTTTATTTTTCTATAGGAGAAGAAACGGCGAATCTTTTTAGAATGGATCTATTTTCACATAAGAAGACAGAAATAGAATTGCCAGCCAGTGTGTCTATTCACAACCCTGTAACGTTGGTTGCATCCAACCCAAAAAACAGGGAAGAAATTACGGTTGTCACTTCAAAAAATGACATCTATCAAACGCATACTCATGGAATTAAATGGAAAACTTTAGCGAAAAATGGAGAAAATCAATAACGTTTAATCCTCATTGGCACTACAAGGCAGAAGATTTTTCTGAGGTATTAAAAAAAACAAAATATAGTTATGGATCCTTGAGATTAATTGGAGGATTCTCATAAACAAGTACAGATAAAACAAATGAGGTGCCTTAAGGAATTGTTAAGATGAGGAAGTTAAACAGGTCATAGTCTATTTTTATAATGAAAAACAACCTTATCCATTATTGGATAAGGCTGTTTTTTGCCAGATTCTTTAGCTGCCAAGACTTGCGAAAGATAGATTTTCAACTGGAAGCGTACATTCTACCATTTCAATTTCTTACATAGAAACAGTATTTGAATTGTTCTGTGCAATCCGCTGCTTTTTAGATTTTCTAAAATGCAGCAACTCATAAATAACCGGTATGACAACAAGCGTAAGTACCGTGGCTACAGCAAGCCCGCCGATGACCACCACTGCAAGGCTTTGAGAGACAAGATTGCCTGTCTCTGCTTTCTTATAAAGCAGCGGCACCATCGCAGAAATCGTTGCTACAGCGGTCATTAGAATTGGCCGCATCCTTGTTGCTGCTGCTTCGACAAGTGCATCGCGCATGATCATTTTTTCTTCGTTTTGTTTCACTCTGTCAAGAAGGACGATGGCGTTCGTGACAACGATACCGATGAGCATTAATGCTCCAAGCAGTGCTGTGATGTCAACAGGAATCCTGCTGATCAATAAGCCAAGGATTGCTCCGATGGCTGCGAGCGGCAACGAGAAAAGTATGGCGATCGGTGCGCGCATTGATTTGAATGTGATCACCATAATTAAGAAAACAAGCCCGATGGAAACAGCCATAGTGATATACAAATCAGTGAAATCATCCATTTGCTGTGCATTGGCACCACCTACAAAGGCTTCAACTCCATCAGCAAATTCAAGACCCTTGTCTTGTGGTGTCCCTATCACGGCTTTGTTGATGGCTGCTGCCACTTCAGACAGATTTCTCGGATTCACTGTCGCGGTTACGCGGATATAAGTGTCACCGTCTTTATGGAATCTGCTTGTAGCCTCCTCGCTTTTTTCAAGGGTGGCAAGGTCTGAGGCCAGCGCTGGTCCAGCGGCAGTCATGACAGGGATATTCTTTAAATCCTCAGGTGATGCTGGATTCACTAAAGGCTCGAGGAAAACGGCTGTTTCTTTTTCATCAAGAGTGATCGTGCCTGCTGGGGTCCGGTTCAGCATGCCAGCCAGCTGCCCGGCTAGTTCTCCGGCATTTGCTTTGGCAGGGTCCACTTTTAACGTATAGACCGTTTTCTTGGCTTCCTGATTGGTTGAAACTTTTTCGACATGTTTAATGTCCTGGATTTCTTCTTTAATTTTTGCCGCTGCATTTTCGATATCTTCTATCTTCTCGCCAACGACATCGATCGTCACTTCTGTACCGCCGCCGCCAATTAGAGATGCGGCTACGACAGAGAAGCCTGAATCAGGGTAGTTCTCTTTTTGTGTTTCAATTTTTTTGACGATTATATCCATATCTTCTTTGTTCTTTGGAATGACCATGAAAGAGCCAGTCGTAGGTGAACGGACTTCACCGAACTTTGCCTGTTCCTCGGAATTGCCAAGCTGTGTAAAAACGTCCTTTACCTCGCTCAGCCCCAAAATATACTCTTCCATTTTAAGCGTATTTTCTTTTACTTCTTTCAAAGGGGTGTCATTTGGATAGTTCAAGTTGACGGATACAAGATCCTTTGTTGAATTGTCCACCGCGCCTTTAGGCATGACCACATAGGTTCCAATTGACCCCACAAATAAAAGAAAGGAAAGCAGGAGAACAACCCATTTATGGTTGAGCGACCATTTAATAAAACCGGTGAATCTCTTTGATGGGTTATGCTCATGCAGTTTTGCGTTTTTCAAAAGGCCTGCGCTCATCAGTGGCACGACTGTCAGAGCCACCAAAAGAGAAGTGAGCAGGGAATACGTAAGGGTCAATGCAAACGGCAGAAGGAAATCCTGCAGTCCGCCGCTGACAAGCCCGATCGGTAAAAATACGGCAAGGGTTGTAAGAGTGGAGGCGGTAATGGCTGGGCCAACCTCTTTTGTCGCAGTAAGAATCAATTCCACCGAGAACTTTTCTTTTTGCAGCTTCCTGAAAATATTCTCGATGACAACGATACTATCATCGACCAATCGTCCGACGGCAACTGCTACTCCGCCCAGTGTCAGGATATTCAAAGTGACTCCCGAACGGGCTAAAAGGAATAAAGTCAGTGCCAGCGATAGCGGGATCGAAATGATGGTAATAAAGGTCGAACGGATACTCCTTAAAAAGACCATAATGACAATCGTAGCAAACAGAGCGCCAAGAAGGACTTCTTTCATCATGGAGCTGACGGATGACTTCACCATATCGGCAGTGGCAATGACCACTTCTGCCTTCGCTTCAGGATACTTTTTATTGACTTCTTTTGCTGTTTCCCTAAGTTCTTTCGTCACGGATACGGCATTTGCACTGCTTTCCTTCGTGACGATCAGAAGGATGCCCTCTTCGCCATTTACGCGCATCATGACGCCTTCTGCTTTTTTCGTTTCGATGTTGGCGACATCCTTTAAAAGTACACCAGGAGCTACAGGCAGCTGTTCGAGGTCTGAAATTCCATCAATGGAACCGGAAACCTTAATATTGCTTGCTTTGCCGTCTATTGTTTTTTCACTGATGGCAGCAGATAAATTCTTGCCCTGGAGTACGCCCATTACTGCTTGCAGGGGAACCTGCTTTTGGGCAAGGAGGCTATTATCTACTTTAATCGAAACATAGGAATTGTCTTTGCCGAAGGTTTGGATGTTGCCTACTCCATCTATATCCTTAAAGCGGGGGAGAATATTCTTGGATGCGAATTCGAGATTATCGGCTGTTGGGCCGCCCTCGAACGTGATTGCGATATCTGCGATGGGAATCATGGAGGTATTAAGCTGGACCACGTTTGGTTTTGAAACATTGGCAGGGAGCTGGATTGTACTTAATAAATCCTGCACTTGCTGCTTTGCTTCCTTCATATTTGTGCCTGATTCAAAGGTTACATCAATTTTCGTGTACCCATCTCCGGTAGTGGAAAAAATATTGCTTTTTCCCTTCACACCTGAAATAGCCGATTCGATTGGTGTTGTAACCTGCGATTCCATTGTTTCGGAATCAGTTCCTTGCCCCATGACGACGACCATTACCCGCGGTTCATCTGCAGCGGGAAGGAATTCCATTGGCAATGTAAAATAACTTACCAGGCCAAGGAGCAGGGTCAATGTTGTCACTAACATCACTGCTGCCTTATTACGGAATGCCCACTTCGTAATAAAACTCATTAAAACCACCTCTTGATAGGGAAAATTGCCTATATAGCATAAAGACTATATCACTCTACGGGGGAAAATGGAATATTATTCTTAAAATTTTATATTGTTTGAACCATTTTCACTGTTCCTTTTTCTCTATTAATGTATACACGTTGGAGATGGCAGGAAATTAATCAAACGTTTGATTAAATTGAAAACATTTACGGATGCAGGAGGCTTCGACATTTCGCATTCAAAAAGCAGCCTGGAAACATCCAAGCTGCTTTAATAATCTACTTTAAATTATTTATTTCAATGCGGTTTTAAAAATTAAGCTTCAATCATTGAGGGCTGAAGAACGTAATCTACATATGCTTTTGCACTAGCAGCCAGTTCCTCATCAGAAACATGCATAACACCATTTAAAACAAATAATGGCATAAAACGGGTACCAATTAGATTGCTTGTTTGCTGTAGAGGAGTTGTTAGCGTCTCCATCGTAAAATGATTGTATCCAGTCGGCTGGTAAGAGTCTGTTGGGCCAAAGGTCGAGATAGCGAGGCCTAGTTCCTTGCCGTGCAGCTTGTCTCCGCCTTCTCCATATGCCCAGCCGTAAGAAAGCACTTCATCTTGCCATTGTTTCAACAAAGGTGGTGTACTGTACCAGTAGAATGGGAATTGAAGAATAATACGGTCATGAGATGCTAATAAGCTTTGTTCGTGCTCAACATTTATTTTTCCGTCCGGATAAGCCTCATACAGGGTATGGACAGTAATTTCTTCGTGCTTTTTCAATTCCTCCATCCATGTACGATTGATGCGGGATTGCTCTAAGTTAGGGTGTGTAATAATGACAAGAGTCTTCATGGGAATAGCTCCTTATTTTTAGTTAGTTGTACAAGCAAATGAAAAGGGAGGATCGCTTTGCTAAATACCTAATTAGTATTCATCAAAGGATCTTTTTTTATTACTTCTCTAATTTGTTGCCTGCTTCGTTGACTAATTTGTTTAATGCTTTGCCTTCATCTTCTCCTAAAATATCAGAGTAAGAGCGGAATAGAATTTTCCAGCCTTCTTTAATATCTTTAAGGATTGCTTCGCCATTTTCAGTCGGAAAATTTAAAGATCTTTTACCTTCTGACTTTCGTTCAATCAAATCTTTTTCGACCAGCTTATCGACAAATCGAGTGATCGTTGAAGGTTTTAAATGAAGAGCTTCAGCTAACTCGGACTGGGAAATGCCTGGCTTATCGATAACCAGCATCATCAAAAAAGCATGAGTGGGCGATAGGCCTGTTTTTTTAAAAGAATCTTCTGCCATCTTGGTAATAGCACGTGAAAGCTTATTCACTGTAAAATACAGGCAGTTATTGAAAAAATCGTCGACCATAATAAAAAACTCCTTTTTGCTTGTACATACAAATTACATTAATCAATATTGATTGTCAAATGGCAGAAGGGGAAAATTTTTTCGGATTTCTTATATTACCTTATCAAAAATTTGTCATTTAATGAAGGGAAAAATAGTTGGATAAAAAGATTGATATTTCAAAAAAAGTAACTTAATATGTTTGTATGTACAAACAACAAAAACTTGATACAATTACTTCACCAACAAAAACGTTAAGAAAGGGTGTGTTCAGAATAAGCAATACTCCTTTTAAAAAGTTAATGTATCTGTATATGGGGACTTCAGATTTTGAATCTGATTTTCGCTACTATCAATCAGTGCTTGGAGGAAAATTACATTGGGCATTCGAACAATTTGGAGCAAAGGTTGCAGCGTTCGAATTAGGGGAAGGTCCGCTGCTATTAATTGCCGATCATTTAAATGCACCATCCTGTATGCCTATTTTTGAAATTAATGATTTGAGCGCAAAGGTAAAGGAACTAAAAAATAGGGGCTGGCAGGAAGAAAAAGGACCGATTGAAATACCGAACGGACCTTGTTACATATTTAAGGACACAAGCGGCAATTCCTTTGGTATTTTTGAAAACATAAGACCTACAGCTGCAGATGACTCTTATAGAGATAAAAGTAATAAATATAAGCTGCAGGGTTAAAAATTTTTAATCATTTAATTGTATGTGCAAACAACTAAAAAGGATATGGTTCAAGTGATACAAAATAAGAAAATTGCACTCATTTCTGGAGGGAACAGAGGGATTGGTTATGAATTAGGCAAGCAATTAGCCGAGAAAGATTATCAGGTTATTTTGGGCAGCAGAAACGCAGATAAAGGACAAGAGGCTGCTTCATCGTTAAAGAATCTTGGATATGACGTTTCAGTTTTTGAGCTGGATGTGGATGATCCAAAAAGCATTCAAAAGGCTGTGGAGTACGTTCAACAAACATATGGCCGCTTAGATGTGCTCATAAATAATGCAGGTGTCTATTTAGATGAGGAACTAAAGATGACAGAAGAAGATCCGGCTATTTTAGAAAAAACATTAAGGACGAATCTGTTAGGGCCTTATCATCTTATCCGATCTTTTCTCTCATTAATGAGGGAACATAATTATGGAAGGATTATCAATATTTCATCTGGTTATGGACAGATGGATGGAATGGACCAAACAGGTCCAGGTTCATATAAATTATCGAAGCTTGCATTAAACGGCCTTACACGTCTTTTGGCTGCAGAAGTCTCTGGAAATATCAAGATCAATGCCGTATGTCCTGGGTGGGTAAGGACTGATATGGGTGGTCCACATGCTCCACGAAGTGTAGAGGAGGCAGCAAAATCCATTTTGTGGCTTGCAGAACTTGAGCAAGACGGACCAAACGGTGAGTTCTTTAGAAACGGACTTCAAATTAACTGGTGATTTTTATCTTCTATTTAATTACGAAACGAGGGGTATCATTGTCACAGCATCATCCTATTCTTGAATCCCTAATTAAGGCAGCTCCATTATTCCAGTCTGCGATACCAGCTGACACCTCAATTGCTATTGGGGATCAAGAGAAAATCATTGCTTATTTCCCAGGTGCAAAAATAAACCTTAGGCTTGCGCCAGGTATGGAAATTAAGCCTGGCACACCAGCTGATACCGTTTTAAAAAAAGGGGAAGAGATCAGGACGGTCGTACCTGCAAGCTTGCATGGTATTGAGTTCACAGCAAAACTACTTCCTTTAAAAGATGAGAGTGGACAGGTAATTGGGGTCATGTCACTTGGTATTATGCACCAAAACGAAGAAGAATTATTAAAAATTTCTAATGAAATGATCACCTCTTTGGATACGGTTAATGAAAATGTTAGAAATGTGTCAGGTGGTGCTGTATCACTTTTCTCACATACTCGTGATCTTTTACAAGTCTCTGAGGAAGCAAACAGACAGGTGGAAAAAACAAAAGAGGTCTTAGCCTTTATTAAACAAGTAGCAGACCAAACGAATCTTCTCGGACTCAATGCAGCTATTGAAGCAGCAAGGGCAAATGAATATGGGAGAGGGTTTACGGTGGTTGCCAATGAAATCCGGAAGTTATCTCAGCATACACGGTCCTCAACAGAAACCATTCAAGAAACCCTTGAGAATATTAGAGAATCCATGGAAAGTATGATCAAGATGGTACAAAAAATCTCTAATGTAGGAGAAATTCAAAAAGAAAACATTGAACAAATTCATGATTCGGTGGAAGAAATACATCAGATGTCAAAGAGGCTGAATGAATTTGCCAACTTGATATGAGTAACAAATTTTATGGGCTAAAGGGAGAAATGAATGAAAAATAAACGGATAGTGATCCAACATTACGGTGGTGTGGAAGGATTACAAATCATTGAAGACGAGTTGCCTCTTCCAAAAGAAGGGGAAGTAAGAGTGAAAGTAATAACGGCAGGGGTCTCCTATAATGAGGTCATGCAGCAGGAAGGCGTTTTTAAGAACCCAGCGTTACCTATCCCAAAGCTGCCTTATACACCTGGATATGATATCTTCGGGATCATTGAAGAGACAGGTTCAAATGTTGATGAAAAATATAAAGGGAAAAGAGTTATCGCTCTAACTGGTACCGGAGGATATTCAAAATATATTAATCTTCCTTTAGAGGAATTAACGATGATCTCAGAAGACTTTGATTTAGATCCAGCCCAGGCAGTCGCACTTGTCTTGAACTATGTAACGGCTTACCAAATGCTAAAGAGGGTTGCTCGTGCTAAAAAAGGCGAGAGAATCCTTGTGCATGGAGGGGCAGGAGGAGTTGGCTCTGCTCTCTTGGATCTGGGAAGGTATGCGGGTCTCGAAATGTATGCAACGGCAAGTACTCATAAACAGGGCTTCCTAAAAAGCTATGGGGCATTTCCCATTGATTATGTAAAGGAAGATTTTGCAGAAACCATTAATAGACATTCAAGCAAGGGACTTGATATGGTTTTTGATTGTTTTGGAGGATCCATTGCGACACGTTCTTCTTCTTTGCTTAAAGAGAATGGAAGGCTTGTCCTATTTGGTGATTTAGCGAAAATGACGAACGGGAAACCAGGCGGATTTTTACAGAATGTACGGACAAATATGGGAATTGGGTTTACATTAATGAAAAATCTGATCCCTTGGAATAAGCGAACCGTGTCGTTCTACGGAATTGATTTTTATAAGAAAAAACATCCCGATTGGTTTAAGGAAGATTTAAATGAACTCGTCCAATTATTAGCCACAAAAGAAATTCAACCAATCATTGCTGAACAAATTTCTTTAGAGAGTATCCAATATGCTCATGATCTTCTCTCTAATAGAAAGGTTATAGGGAAATTGGTTTTAGATATGACTAGATGATCGGCAGAAAAAAGATCTGGAGGAATAAAAGATGAGATATAAATTATTAGGAAATAGCGGATTAAGAGTTTCAGAATTAGCTTTAGGAACGATGACATTCGGTGAGGACTGGGGACCGTACGGGGCTTCTAAAGAGGAGAGCAGAAAAGTATTTGAAGCTTATGTTGAAGCTGGAGGCAACTTTATTGATACCGCTAATATTTATTTAAATGGAACGAGTGAAAAATTTGTCGGGGAATTCATTGCACCAATCAGAGAAGAGATGGTCCTGGCAACAAAATATTCCCTAAACTTCCTGAATCCCAATGATCCAAACGCGGGTGGAGGACATCGTAAAAATCTTGTCCAGTCGGTAGAGGCAAGTTTAAAACGATTGAATACAGATTATATTGATGTGTTATGGCTTCATTTTTGGGATATTATGACGCCAGTAGAAGAGGTTATGCGTTCACTGGATGATTTAGTCCGTTCAGGAAAAGTATTATATGTTGGTATTTCGGATGCTCCAGCATGGGTCGTTTCAGAGGCGAATGCGATTGCAAAGCTGCGAGGCTGGTCCCCGTTCATTGGCTTGCAAATCCAGTACAGCTTAATTGAAAGAACGGTAGAACGCGAATTACTTCCTATGGCAAAGGCATCTGACCTTGGCGTTACAGTATGGTCTCCATTAGGACAAGGTCTTCTTTCTGGGAAATATACAAAAAATAACAACGACCAAAAGAGATTGGAAATACCAAATCCAATGCATAATCAATTCCTTAACGATCGAAATCTAGAAATTGCCAGGGAAGTCGATAGGATTGCCGATGAACTAGGACGAAGCTCTGCACAAGTAGCGTTAAACTGGGTAAGGCAGCAGCAGGAGCGAGGAGTGATCATCCCGATTATTGGTGCTAGAACGGAAGCGCAATTAAAAGATAACTTAGGTTGTCTTGAGTTTGAACTGGGTGATGAACATATGAACCGACTGAATGAAATGAGCAAAGTCAGTTTAGGATTCCCACATGATTTCTTGTCAGCTGGACAGCAGCAGATGTACGCAAAAATTGATAATCATAGACGATAATTTCAAAATTTTTTTCTGAAAGTAGGAATGAACATGGAAAATAAAATTTGTTTAATCACGGGCGGGAATTCAGGTATTGGCAAGGCAACAGCTCTTGAATTAGCAAAAAAGGGAGCAACTGTCGTTATCCTGTGCCGCAGCAAGGAAAGAGGAAATGAAGCTGTAAAAGATATTATACAACAATCTGTAAATGATAAAGTGCATGTAATTGTTGCGGACCTTTCTTCTCAGCGAATGGTCCGCCAGGCAGCAGACGAGTTTAAACAAAGGTTTGACAAGTTAGATGTATTGATCAACAATGCGGCTGTATTCTTACCTGCAAGGTCTGAAACGGAAGATGGCATTGAGACTACATTTGCAACAAACTATCTCTCTCATTTTTTACTCACTCATCTTTTGCTTGATTCATTAGAAGCAAGTGGCGAGGGCCGTATTATTAACGTGGCTTCAAAGCATAATGGAATTAAGATGAATTTTGATGATCTGATGGTGAAAAATAATTATGCATTCTATAAAGCTGTAGGACCGACAAAGCTTGCTTTAATTTTATTCACTAAGGAACTAGCTAAAAAATTGGAAGGCAGACCAATCACAGTAAATAGCCTGCACCCTGGAATCATTAAATCGAACATCATGCAACAGCTGCCATGGATCCTTCGCACTGTTTTCGGCCTAATGTCTGCCAAGACTGAAAAGGGGGCTAAAACTCCTGTATATCTTGCAGCTTCCCCAGAGGTAAAAGGAGTAAGTGGCCAATTCTTCAATAACTGTAAACCCGAAAAAACAACAAAAGAAGCCAACAATCAGGAAGATGCAAAAAAATTATGGGACATAAGCATGAGCCTATTAAAGCCTGGAATCTTGGACTAGTTTTATTAAATAGTTGATTGTACAAACAATTAAGATTAGAAGGAGATAAAAATGAGATATAAATTGCTTGGGAAAAGTGGATTAAGAGTGTCGGAACTTGCCCTGGGAACGATGACATTCGGAGAAGATTGGGGCTTCGGGGCCTCTAAGGAAGAAAGTGAAAAAATATTTACCCATTTCGTAGAAGCTGGTGGCAATTTCATCGATACTGCCTGCAATTATACCAATGGGACAAGTGAAAGGTTTATTGGTGAATTCATTCAAGGCAATCGAGAGCAATATGTAATTGCTACAAAATATTCGCTAACGACTCGAACAAACGATCCGAATGGCGGGGGGAACCATCGTAAGAACCTTGTTCAAACTGTTGAAGGAAGTCTAAAGAGATTAAATACGGACTATATCGATTTATTATGGCTGCATGCCTGGGACTTTACCACTCCTGTCGAAGAAGTCATGCGTGCATTGGATGATTTGGTTCGTGCAGGCAAAGTCTTATATGTAGGAATCTCGGACACACCAGCATGGATTATTTCACAGGCGAATACATTAGCCATGCTGCGTGGCTGGACACCATTCATCGGGCTACAAGTGGAATATAATTTGCTGCAGCGTGCACCAGAACGTGATTTATTGCCAATGGCGAAAGCTTTAGATATTGGAGTAACTGCCTGGGCGCCGATTGCTGGTGGTGCTTTAACAGGTAAGTATTTAAAACAATCAAAGGATGAACTTAAACGCCTGGCGCCAGAAAGCAAACGGTTGAATGATGCTAATAGTAAGATTGCCATGGAAGTTGTGAACATTGCTGATGAGATCGGCAGAACTCCCGCACAAGTCGCGCTCAATTGGGTACGTCAACAATCCGGGGTTATGATTCCGCTCATCGGAGCCAGAAAAGAATCACAAATATTAGACAATCTTGGTGCTGTTGAGTTCACTCTGACACCTGAACATCTAAATCGTTTAGATAAAGTAAGCCAAATTGAATTAGGATTCCCACATGATTTTCTATCATCTGACCCAGTACGGAATGCACTGTTTGGTACTACTTTTACAAAAATCGATAATCATAGAAATGTGTAAGGCGAGTTGGTGTAATAACGTTTACAAACAATAACTTGTACTAAACAGCGTAAAAGTGAAGTTAGTAAGCAAGGTGGATTTCTCTGCATCAAAATACCACACTTTGTGTGGCTGATGTAAGATTGGATTAAAGGCTGTCTCAAAAGGTCAGAAAATAATGGTCCATTTGACAACCTATTTCCTTTCATTGTGATTTAATTTTTTTATGTGAAACAGAGGAGTTCGAATGGCTTATTTAGCCGTTCTGAACTCCTTTTTGGTTTCCTTCCTTTGGTCTTGCCCATTTTTTCAAATTATGAGCAGCACCTCACTCGAAGTATTTTTGTAGAGGCTTGCGAGATAATCGCTGGAAAAAAACGCACCCAAATTTATACATTTATTTTTCATTCAAAATAATTATCTGAAAAAATAAAAAAATACAGATAATAGTAAAAAAGTACTTCTTGTAATCGCTTTCTCTTTGGGGTTATAAAGTTAAAATTGAATAGATAAAACCAATAATGAGACCTGATGATGCTGACTTCCACCGCTCGAATTTCAGTAGGTGCTCTATTTCTTTTGACAATTTAATAGCTTCAAAAATTATAAGCAAAGGAATAGAAATGATGAGTATGAAAAGTAAATTACTAATTGGGTTTGGTTCAGTTTTGTTTATTTGTCTAATTGCATTTGGCAGTATCTATTATTCTTTAAAAGTTGTAGGAGATTCGTATAAAAATTTAGTGGCATATGATGTCCATAATTTGAACCTTGCTAATGAAATTCAGTTTCTCGACTTAGCTTCAACAGATTCAATTAAAGGATTAATCATCGATCCTGATAACTCAAAAGAAAAACAAAGACATGAAGAAAATGCAGTAAAAATAAAAGAAAAAATTAACGAAGTTAAGCCTCTCATAAATGATGAACGTAGCATACAAATTTTTAATGAGTTAGACAGTTACAGTCAACAGCTAACGGATTTAGAATCCATCATGATTGAATTAGCAAAAACAGATCAGGAAAAAACAATGAAAATATATAATAATCATTATGCTGAAGTGAGAAAAATATTTTCTAGCAATCTAGAAGAATTTAAACAAATTCAACTAGAAACCATTTCCTCAAAGAGGGAACATGATAGTAAATTAATTGAAAACCGATTATTATTCGGATTAGTTGCTATCTTGGCAACGTTGATTATTGGTATTTTCATTGCTATAACGATTGCACGAAAAACAACAAAACCGATTAATGAGGTTGTTAATAAATTAGAAGAACTTTCAAGTAATGAAGGGGATTTAACAGCACGTCTTTCTGTTGCTAGTAAAGATGAAGTGGGGCAATTAGCAGCTGCATTCAATAAAATGATTGAATCCATCCAGCATCTTGTTGAGAACGTTAAATCAACTACATTAGAGGTAGTTTCTTCGGCAGAGGTTTTATCAGCCAGTGCGGAACAAAATGCCAATGCAACAAACCAAATCACCCTTTCTATACAAGAAATCGCTTCTGGCGCAGAGCAGCAGGTTAGGAAAGCGGAAAGCAGTACTATTGCGACACAAGCAATGACAAACAGCATTCAATGTATTGCAGATTCCTCGACCACTGTTTATGATTCCTCTATTGCCGCATCCCATGTTGCTGAAGAAGGGAAGAAAGCAGTGATAAAGGCTATTGAACAAATTAACTCTATTCAGAAAACAGTAAATGTGGCTGGGACAAAGGTTAAAGAACTTGATTCACTTTCCAAAAACATAGGTCAATTCCTAGTGGTCATTACAAACATTGCAGAGCAAACAAACTTACTCGCTCTGAATGCGGCAATCGAAGCAGCTCGTGCAGGAGCAGTTGGTAAAGGTTTTGCCGTTGTAGCAGCAGAGGTAAGAAAATTAGCTGAGGAATCTAAACAATCTGTTTCGGAGATTACCCACTTAGTAACACTTATACAAGCAAATGTTTCAGAAGCTGTGGACTATATGGATCAAGGTGAGAATGAGGTTCAATCAGGAATCTTTTTGGTTAATGAGGCTGGAAATTCTTTTAAAAGAATTTATGACTCTGTTCAGCAAGTCACCTTTCAAATTCAAGAGGTATCAAGTGCATCGATTAATTTAGCTGGTGGAACAGAAGAAATTGCGACTTCAATCAATCATTTAGCAACTATTTCAAAAGAGTCGTCAGCAGCTTCTCAAAACGTTGCTGCTTCATCTGAGGAACAGTTATCCTCCATTGAGGAGATAGCATCATCAGCTGAATTTCTTTCTCACAGAGCTGAGCAATTACAAAAATTGGTTAGTAGACTAAAATCATGATGCATACAGGGACAGGGTTTCTTTAAATGATCGCATAACAAAATCTTTTTGCAATCAGGCACCATAGGGGGGAATTAAATGTTCTCCTTATGGTGCCTATTTCTATTATTATTGGAAACTTACGGGTTAATTGACAATGATTGGTCCAGTGTGAGAAATTAAAGATACGATCAAATGGAGCAATGTTAAAGGAGATCTTAATAGATGATTAAGGAATGGAAAAGTTGTAAAAAAGGGGATGAATTTTGCCCTGTTTCCTTTAAAAAGTATGGATTTTTGTTTTGGACAATATTCATGTTATGTGGAATAGCAGCAATTGCAGTAAATTACGTTTTTGATTCACCATTGCTGTTGGGCTTATATGGATATCCTGTTGTCTTGCTTTCATTAATGCGCGTTCGGAATAGTGTCCTGGTTGTGCTGGGTGGCATTTTACTGGGATCATTGCTTTTGACGAGAACACCTGATGCATTACACTTATCTGTAATCGCTGCTTATGCGATATTAATGGTAATTGTCCGGAGAGTGGTATGGGTTTCCTCTCGTAACTACAATGAAAAGAATGAACAGGAAGACTTATTGCTAAATACTGTCTTATCCTTAGCAAAAACCATTGATGCAAAAGATCCTTATACAGCATACCATTCTAGCAATGTAGCAAATTATGCAAAAAAGATTGCAAAAGAAATGGGACTTTCTAACAGGGAGATAGATTCTATTTATTTGGCCGGACTCATTCATGACATTGGAAAAATCGGAATGCCTGATTCCATTCTTCAGAAAGAAGGAAGACTGACAGAAGAAGAATATGCCATCATGAAAAAACATCCTGAAGAAGGATATAAGATTATTAAGGATATTCAACGCCTTCAAGAACTTGGGATCACGGATATGGTTCTATATCATCATGAAAGACCAGACGGAAAAGGCTATCCTCACGCTTTAACCGGTGCAAACATTCCCATTGGTGCTCGCATTCTAGGGGTAGCTGATGCGTATGATGCGATGACAACGAATCGATCGTATAGACAGAAATTGGCTATAGAAACTGCTGCAAATGAAATAACAAGGAATATCGGAACTCAATTTGATCCCATTGCTGCTAACACCCTTATTGAAATTTTGGTTCTTGAAGGTAAAATCCAAAAAGAAGAAAAGTCGATGCTATCAACCACATTTTCCGTTGCTAATTAAACATAAAAAGCCTTTCTGTACGGACGTGAATTCGGAAATTTGGTTTCCAATTAAATAGAGAAAAAGAGCAATCCATCATCTTTGTCATGAGGATTGCTCTTTTTTTATTCTTCCACAAGTTTAAAACCCATAATGGGCTTGTTTTCTTCCTGGGAAGTTTATCATTTCTTAAGGTTCATACCAGTAAAAGTAAATATCATCTGCAAGGAAAAAGTTTAATGTCTTCGTGGGTTGTCGGATACGATAAGAAACATTCTATTGTCTCCTTGGGCTGTACATCAATTTTTTTATTAATCTCATATTGGCTACGCTGATTTACTGCTTCAATATATTCTTCTCAAAGGCGAGGGTATAGGATCTTCACTTAATTCCGCTTCCGTGTATTGTCTATGAGATAGGAGCATCCACATACATATGGATACTCCTATTTAACATTCTCAGGCAACCAAAGTATGTCCCTCGAATTTTAATAAGGCAATTAATATTTTGCGGTCCTGTAAATTTTCAAGATTACTTTCGGTACTTTTCCTGCTACGGTTGCCGCTCCAATTTCACTTTGAATGACTTTTGATACGCGGTACGATTCCTTTCTTATCAAAGATGAAGCATTTAAAGTTCACCTGCCGTTACTTCATTTATTTGGAAGCTCTTATTGGTAAGGCCTCTGAATAGGGGAAAGTCTATTAACCTTCCAATTAAAAATGTGCTTTCCACTTGGTATGCCTGTCCTTATCCATCTTGAAACTCTAGCATACAATGCTAACAAAAGGAGGTGATTCAAATGGGAGACAAGAAAAAGTACTATGATGAGTCAGGGGAGCATGAGAAGCACGAGAAGAAGAAAGACAAATTTGAAGTTGAAGTCAAAAAAGACGGTTTCAATGTGAACATCAATATCTATAACACCTGGACAAATGCTAATGCCAACGATGACAGTACTGCAGCTGGCGAAGTTGCAGCACAAAAAGGCGGCGAAGCAGCTGGCCGCGACCAGGCATCAAGGGGTGCCGAGCTAGAAAATACTAAAGCAGGGGATGATCTAGCACAAAAAGGCGCTGAACTAGAAAACACAAAAGCCGGAGATGATTTGGCGCAAAAAGGCGCTGAACTAGAAAACACAAAAGCCGGAGATGATTTGGCACAAAAAGGCGGCGAAATCAACAAAGGCAAAAATGTCGCACATAGAGGCGGAGAAATTGAGGAAGACTAATTACCGTTGCTGAATGCGATAGTAGACTAGGGAATTTAGTTCCCTAGTCTATTTTAGTGTTCTAGTAAAACGGATAAAAATATTGTCGGTAATTTTATCCAATAAAATGTTTACAAAAACATACAAACCTGAGATAATAAAGAAAATTTTTGAGGAGGGAAAGTAAGTTTATGGAACCATCATCTAATTGCTAATTATTAATTTATGAAAATTAATATTGATTTCTATTGAGTGTAAAATCGCCTAATTTGTTTAGGTTTATTTGTTATGCTCTTATGGAATGAGGCAATTAGAAGGTAACTTACTTTACTGAACTCGGAATGATAATTATAGGGAATCCTCCAGGTTATTGTTTGGAGGCGGCATTGAATTAAACTGTGCTTATTTAGGCGCGGAATCTTAGCTGACCCGAATAAATATTTTCACTGAGTACTCAAGGACTGTAAGAAGGAACCATCTTCTTACGGTCTTTTTTTGTTATATATAACTAAATAGTAAAAGAAGTTCTTCTTTGTCCTGTCCATAAAAGCGTAGCTTACTATATGGATGAAAGAAGGAATTTGTATGTTCGAATTAAAGGTGCATGGAATTAAAAAATATATGGAAGCGACGCTTGTCGTTGAAAATTTTACAGTTGAAGCATTTGAAGGAGATCGGATTGGGATCGTTGGTGCGAATGGAAGCGGAAAGAGTACGATTCTCAAGCTGATCGCGGGGATTGAACCGATGCATTATTATCCGGGCTACCCTCAAACCTCTAGCCCAGGATATGACGAAGGCTTGATTCACAGGCCACGCGGGGCAACGTTCGCTTATCTAGAACAAATGCCTTCGTATCCAGAAGGGTTAAAAGTAATCGACGTGTTGAACCTGGCGTTTGAAGAGGTTCATGAAATCGAAAAGCAGATACGAGAATTAGAGGAGCAAATGCAGGTATTAGCGGATGCGGCCCTGGAAAAAGCATTGAATAAGTACAGTGACCTCGTCCAGTTATATGAGGTAAAAGGCGGTTACGAGCAAGAGGAAAAAATGAGCAAGGTGTGCACGGGATTGAAATTCAGCGAGAGCTTTTTAAATAGGGATTTTGATTTATTAAGCGGTGGTGAAAAAACGACTGTGGGTCTGGGAAAGATTCTGATTCACCAGCCGGACATCCTGCTTCTTGATGAGCCGACCAACCACCTTGATATGGAATCGATCGAATGGCTCGAAGGCTTTTTGAAGAGCTACAAGGGAATCGTGCTGATCGTCTCGCATGACCGGTATTTCCTTGATAATGTCGTGAATAAAATCGTGGAAATCGAGGATATGGAGTCGATTTCCTACAAGGGCAACTACTCCTCTTTTATCAGCCAAAAAGAAGAAAATATGCGCGTCCAATATGAGCATTTCAGGGAGCAGCAGAAAAAGCTCAACAACATGGAGAAGCAGGTCATGAGCTTGCGCGACTGGGCGATGCGTGCGGACAACAACAAGTTTTTCAAGAGAGCAGCAAGCATCCAGAAGAAGATTGATAAAATGGATCGCATCGATAAGCCTGTTTTTGAACGGCGGAATATGAGGTTGAATTTTAACGATGCGATGCGGTCTGGGAATGAGACGATCAAGGCGATTGGGCTGTCTAAACGCTATGATGACAAGGTCATTTTTGACGATGCAGATTTGATGATCCATTACGGTGAAAGAGTGGGTCTGGTCGGTCCGAACGGCAGCGGGAAGACGACGTTCTTGAAGCTGCTGTTGGGCGAGGAGCAGGCGGATTGCGGTGTTGTGGAGCTGGGTGCGAATGTGATGGCAGCCTACCTGCCGCAGAAAATTGTTTTTGAGGATGAAGAGCTTACAGTGATTGAGTGCTTCCGCGAAGATATCTCAATCGTAGAAGGCAAGGCGCGCGAATACCTGGCGAAATTCATGTTTTATAAAAAGAGTGTCTTCAAAAAGGTGAAGTTTTTATCTGGTGGAGAGAGGATCAGACTTAAACTTGCGAAGCTGATGTTTCAGGATATCAATCTGTTGATCCTCGATGAGCCGACGAACCACCTTGATATTGATTCTATCGAAACCCTTGAAGAAGCGCTCGAGGACTTCAAGGGCACGATATTCTTTATCTCCCATGACCGTTATTTTATCAATAAGATTGGTGAACGGGTTATCGCGATTGAGAATCATTCGTTTAAAAGCTATGAAGGGAATTACGATTTTTATAAGGGTGAGAAAGAGAAGGCAGCTGTTGTTGAGGTCAAAGAGCCTGTTGTGGTAAAAGTGAAGCAGGAACGAAAATCTGTGGACGTTAAGGTAGAAGCCGAGAAAGAGAAGGCGCTGACTAAGATAGAAAGTCTTGAGAAAGAAATTTTCGAGCTGGATTTGGTCATGGCGCTCAACCCGATGGATTATGAGGAACTTAATAAACTTTATTCTAAGAAGCAGGACTTAACCACGGAGCTGGATTCAACGATGGAATTGTGGCTGGGCTATGGGGAGAGTTAGGACTTAGCCCACAGAGAAGTATTCGAAAGCAGGATTATAATGGCGTTTGGCTGCGGTGGTCAGAGAAGGTTACAGAGAAAGTCCTCGTTTTATTAAGTACTGATGTACGCGAGCTTGATTGGCTTTAGAAATGCGCTCCTCCTAGTGGGGGCGCTTTTTTTGTTTTTCTTACATTAAATTAGGAAAAGGTAAAAGAAACAATGAAAGCAGGTGAATGGAGAATGAACATATTAGCAGTGGACGGCAAGATCGAAAAAGGTAAATTGCTCAAGGAGATTTTGATACCGGTTGTTGGCGGGATGGTGACCGGCGTGGTTGCCACGAAAAATGCGAAGGAGATTTATAGCAGGCTTAAGAAACCTGCTTATGCTCCGCCCTCCTGGGTGTTTCCAGTCGTGTGGACAGGTCTTTATGCAACGATGGGCTTAGCGAATTACCGGATTTCCATGAAAAAGAAACCAACCTCCACAGCGAATGCTCTCTATGATATCCAGCTTGGATTGAATTTCCTCTGGTCGTTTTTATTTTTCAGATGGGGATTGCGAGGGGCCGCCTTTGCAGAAATCGCATTGCTTCTTAGTATGATTACAATAACCACCTATCAATATTATCAAAAGGACAAAATCGCAGGCGGACTGATGATGCCTTATGTGGCCTGGGTTGCTTATGCGATGGGGCTTTATTATGGGGTGTGGCGGTTGAATGGGTAGTGAGCGAGATGTATAGCCTGTGTGAGTTGCCGTTATCAAGGGTCTCATAACAATTCAAAGGAAGAAATCTGCGGTGAGTTGTTATGAGAGGGGGTCCGAGAACAACTCGA
>NZ_JBALSS010000006.1:127088-153528 GCF_036967045.1 Bacillus sp. JJ1609
GAACAACTCGAAGCGAAAAGTTGGAGTTGAGTTGTTATGAGGAGGGATCTGAGAACAACTCAAAGAAAAAACTCACTGCGAATTGTAATGAAATTGGCCATTGTAACAATATAAAGGGTAAACACGCTCATCCCAAAGGAGTCGTTGTCATCTTTTCACTCCCATGTACAAAAATTCACTCGTAGTAAGTCCAGTTCTTAACACCTTTTACTTTAAAGTTTTTCATCAAATAACGTTGAATCGTTCTTTTTGATATGGAGCCCCCGCACCAATCATATATCAAATTAGTTGTAATTTTTTCATTTGGGAAGAGGAGTCTGAATTCATCAACGTTTCGAAGAATCGCTGCCTCAATGTGTTCAGACTTACCGCAAGAGGTACAAAGTAATTTTGGTTGGTGGTATACATTCGCCACCCCACCACACCCCACACAAAACACGCCTTTCCTCAGCATCCCATACTCATACTCATGATTTCTCTCCATAGGTGACTCAGGTAGATGCAGGGACATCAATTTCTCTGCCAGCTTGGTGTTTCGAACAGAAATCTTTGATTTGATGTTATTGAGTTTTTTCATGAATCGGTTCATTTGGGTGGATAGAATTATGGGTTCGTCTTTAGGGGCTTGAAACAAGGTGAATTCGGGATGGACAAATATGACGTAGGCTTTTATTGAGAAGTTGTAGCCGAGGGTGTTCAGTAGTTGTCGCAGCAGGGATTCGCTTCGTTTCAGCTGGAGGAGCGGGTCTTTGACCTCTTTGTCGGTGATGGTCCGCAGTTTTTCGTCTTCGTAATAATAATCTCCTTCGTAGTTTTTTACTTCAAACAGGTAAACCGTGTCTTGAAAAATAACCAGGGAATCGATTTGGAATACGGAGCCGCTCACTTCTAACAGCAAGTCGTTTAAAACAAGGTTTTCAGTTTCGAGTGAGGCAATCCGGCGGTCGAATTGCAGTTCGCCTTCAAACCCCTTTAGCAGGCTCCAATACTGCTGTCTTTCTTTTTCGGGCAAGTCCATGCGAGTGTTCAGTGCTGTCAGGATTTTTAATTCTTTACTCATACAACGCGATTTAATAAACATACTTCACCTTCCAATTCTCTCAAAATCCAGTACATTATCATTGAATCATAAATAGTTTAAAGAGTGTGTGAATCTTTTTGAACATATAAATTTTCAGAAATCTGCAACATTTTCGGGCTTGTCTACGTCTAAATGGTTGAAATCTAAAAAATAGTAATCCGCGTTTTTACCTTTCTTACAAAAAATTGGTTGATTAAAAGATTGCTAGGGTGGGAATACTATAACCAACAAACAATTAAATGGAGGGCGACGACAATGAACCAGATTACGGAATTTATGAACGAAGAAGGTTTTGAATTAAACGGCTACATTTCACAGTTATTCGAACAAGTATCAGATAATGATGAACAAGAAAGCTGATCCAGAATTAATGCTGATCAGCTTTTGTTTTTTAAAAAATGTAAAAAGGCATCGCAGGCTTATCAGTTTAGTTAAATCTTTTAATCCACGGTTAATTAACCACTTTTTAAAGTAGTTTTAAGCAATCCTTTCTTTCCTCCCCCAAACTCTTCTTACGCTATCCCCATTAAAAATCCATCTCAATCCCAAAAGACAGGATTATATTAATTAATTCAAGGGAACTCTCTTAGTATCAAAATGTTAAAAGAAGGAGCCACCTGGAGATGAAAGTTCTGTCAATGATTCAACCTTGGGCGAGTTTGTTTGTCCTTGGCGAAACTCAGTTTGAAACCCGGACATGGAGAACGAACTATCGGGGGCTGCTTGCGATCCATACGAGTAAAAAAATCGATAAGGCTGCATGTAACCAATATGTGATCAAAGAGTTACTTGGTAAGCATCATTATTCTGCGGATAATCTGCCGACCGGTATGATCATTGGGGTTTGCACCTTGAAAGATTGTATAAAGGTAATTGAAAACAATCAAAGCTGGGCGGTATTAGAGGATGGACGAATTATTTCCGGTATTGATATTTTTTTAGGGGATTATCGAGTGGGTGGCTATGTTTGGGAAGTTCAAAACATGCAGCATCTTGAAAAATATATCCCTGCCAAAGGGCAGTTGGGGCTGTGGGAGTATGCTGGTGACTTGAAGGTGTAAACTGTTGGTGGTAATTTTCCTCGCTATGATACATTTAAATGGAGCAACAGACTAATTTTGGAGGTGCCCAATGTCTTATCAATTTGCTGAAGAAGAAGGTCGTTTTGTAGCTAGAGATTCGCAAGGTTTAGAGGTTGGAGAAGTTACTTTTCGCCGAGATGGAGAGCGTGTGATTGTCATTGATCATACGAGAGTTGATCCGGCGCATCGCGGACAAGGCCTGGCGGAAGAACTCGT
The DNA here is from genome assembly GCF_036967045.1 of Bacillus sp. JJ1609. NCBI lineage: Bacteria > Bacillati > Bacillota > Bacilli > Caryophanales > Bacillaceae > Bacillus > Bacillus sp. JJ1609. The sequence goes on from NZ_JBALSS010000006.1 coordinate 129,468, forward strand.
ACGCCATGTAGTTGAAAAAGCGAAGAACGAAGGATTAAAGATTGTCCCGCTATGTTCCTACGCCAAGAAAGAATTCGAGAAGAAAGAAGAATACAGAGAAGTTCAACATTTAGAATAGGGTTTTGACCAAATCTTTAAATGAAAAAATAGAAAAGTGAATTAAGAGCTTATCCTGTATGGATAGGCTCTTTGTTATAGATTCAAATGTTAATTCCCAGACTCATAAAAAGCCATGTTAACCGCGACATTTGTTGGATAAAATCCTTCATTTTGAATGATTAAAATATAGTTGCTATCAAATTGAAGGATCCTTTCGTAGGAAGTCGATTCAATGGGAGTGCCTCCTTGCGAAAAGGCATATCTAGGGATCATCGTTTCTTCCAACACCGTTCCGCCGTGGATGTTTGAAGGGTTTACGTAAAACGAAGTAGCTGCTTGTATCTTCGAGCGGTCGTCGAGGTTGATGGTGGGAAGTTTTCTGTTTCCGTGCGTGAAGCCGGGATTTTTCAGCAGCTTGATTCCTAATTGCTCAGACCCACTTACAATTCTCCGATCGGTGATATGCGTAATCGTGTCCTTGCCTGTCATTATTTGAATATTGAGGCTCTGTCCAGGGGGAATGGTGGCCCGATGGGAGAGAGTAAACGCTTGGCCTGCAAAGACAAAACCCAGCCAATAAGGCATATTGCTGAAGGGAATACTTGTTAGTGCCATGTCAAACCACCTCGAAAACTCGAATATTTACAGGATATTCTTTCGTCTTGGCATAAATGGTCAGATCTTCATTTGGGTCCAGGTCATAAACAATAATTTCGGCTGGAGTATTGAAGACATAATTACCTTTTTCAATTGAAAAATTAGGGTCCGAGGAGTGGTATATATAAGTAGACGAATCATTTACGACCCATAATTGTCTCCTTCTTGGCAGGTTTTCGCTCCCTACTCTTAATGGCGTTGGTTCGGTGGTAACTCTTATTCTGCCTATAAGGGTATCTTTTGTCCAATAAAGTCCAGGTAGATGACGATAGTTAAAGTCATTCATTTTGTCCACCTCACTATTAAGTAAACCGAAATCCATGACAGCAGCCCAGTAATGGATTTTTTTTACTATATGTTCATCCGGTAAAAGAGGTGCAGAAGTTAGTAAACAACCAAATTCCCTTTCCTTCAAAAAATTGGTTGATTAAAAGATTCCCAGAGTGGGAATACTATAATCAACAAACAACAATAAATTGGAGGGCGAACTACAATGAGACAAATTACTGAATTTATGAATGAAGAAGGTTTTGAATTAAATGGCTACATTTCTCAGCTTTTCGAGCAAGTTTCAGATGATGATAAAAATTTAAATGATAAACGAAGCTGATCATGGATGATTCTGATCAGCTTTTATTTTTGTTAAGGCATGAGGTGTTGACATTGAAAAATATACATGATATTATTATCTCGAATTCAAGATATTAAAATTTGAATTAAGTTTTTTTCAAGTACATGTTGGATAAAGTAAAGGTAGATATTTTTTTAAATAAATATCTCGATTTCGAGATAAATATAAAAGGAGCGATAAAGAATGAACCATTTAAAAGGAATCCACCACGTTACAGCGATTACGAGCAGTGCGGAAAAGAACTATGAGTTTTTCACATATGTGCTTGGAATGCGTTTGGTGAAGAAAACAGTTAATCAGGATGATATCCGTACGTATCACTTATTTTTTGCTGATGATAAAGGGTCTGCCGGTACGGATATGACTTTCTTTGATTTTCCGGGAATTCCGAAAGGAGCACATGGGACGGACGAAATTTATAAGACTTCGTTCCGCGTGCCGACTGACGCAGCGCTTGAGTATTGGGTGAAGCGATTTGATAAGTACGATGTGAAACACACTGGCATCAAAGAGTTGTTTGGCAAGAAGACAATCTCGTTTGCCGATTTTGATGATCAGCAATATATGCTGGTTTCGGATGAATTCAATGAAGGTATTGCTTCTGGAACACCATGGCAAGATGGCCCGGTTCCATTGGAGTTTGCCATTACGGGTCTTGGTCCAATCCATATCCGCATCTCTCGCTTTGATTATTTTAAAGAAGTGTTAGAAAAAGTGATGTATATGCGGGAGATTGCCAATGAAGGCTCACTCCATCTTTTTGAAATGGGAGAAGGCGGCAATGGTGCTCAGGTTATTGTCGAGCATAATACCGTGTTGCCAGCTGGACGCCAAGGATTTGGAACCGTCCACCATACAGCCTTCCGTGTAGAGGATACAGCGGTTCTTTATGAATGGATCGACCACATGAAAGGTGCTGGTTTCGGAGTTTCTGGTTATGTTGATCGATTCTTTTTTGAATCCTTGTATGCACGTGTTGCGCCTGGAATCCTATTCGAATGGGCGACAGATGGTCCAGGATTCATGGGCGACGAACCATACGAAACGCTTGGCGAGAAATTGTCATTGCCGCCATTCCTTGAATCGAAACGCGAGCAGATTGAGAGTTTTGTCCGCCCGATAGATACAGTTCGCAGTACGCTCGACCTCGAAAAAGAGTATTTGTAATCATTCATAAAGGGCAACACTATAGCTGCGTTGCCCTTTTTAAAAAGAAGGTGTTTGATCATGGAAAGGAAATGTACGAACCAGCCGTTCTTGCTTTTAATGCATACGTCAAAAGCGATACAGGAAAAAATAAGAGACGGGATTAGTAAAAGACAGCTAAATATCACGGAATTTTCCGTTCTAGAGGTACTGTTCCACAAAGGAAGGCAGACAATACAGCAAATAGGCAGCAGGATTCTCGTTTCCAGCAGTTCGATGACTTATGTGATTGATAAGTTGGAACAGCGAGGACTTTTAAGGCGTAGTCCGTGTCCGGATGACCGCAGAGTAATCCATGTGACATTAACACCCGAGGGTACAGAGTTAATGGATGAAATCATGCCCAAGCACCATGAAATGGTTGATTCAATGTTTGATTCACTGAGTGCTGAAGAGGCAGAGGATTTCATACAGCTTCTGAAAAAAGTAAAAATCTAATTTTTTAAATATATATCTCGAATTAAAGATAATTTTAAGGAGGAAATAAAGATGATGAATATTGGTTTATTAATTATACGTTTAGTTATTGGTGTATTGTTCGTAGGGCACGGTGCTCAAAAGTTGTTTGGCTGGTTTGGGGGCTATGGTTTAAAAGGTACCGGAGGCTGGTTTGAATCCATTGGCATGAAGCCTGGAGTAACGATGGCGCTTTTTGCTGGATTGGCTGAATTAGTTGGTGGGCTGCTGTTCGCTTTAGGATTATTAACTCCGCTTGCAGGTGTGATAATAGCGGGCACAATGGTAATGGCAATAGTCAAGGTTCATGGTGCTAATGGTTTATGGTCAATTTCAAATGGATATGAGTACAACTTAACATTGCTTGCAACCGCGATCGGAATTGCGTTGATCGGACCGGGTCTTTATAGTCTTGATGCGATTTTATTTTAACTCTTAGGCTTTTCGGAAACAGTAAAGTGAGAAGAAATCAACTATAAAAAAAGGAGTGTCCCAAATGACCAAAAAAACGATGGGGATTCATCATATCACGGCAATTGTCGGCCATCCTCAGGAAAATATCGATTTTTATGCTGGTGTTTTAGGTTTGCGCTTAGTGAAGCAGACGGTCAATTTTGATGACCCCGGAACCTACCACCTTTATTTCGGGAATGATGGCGGCAAGCCGGGCACGATTATTACGTTTTTTCCATGGCCTGATGCATACAAAGGGAAAATTGGTGATGGCCAGGTTGGCGTGACGTCATATGTCGTTCCGCAGGGAGCAATGGGCTTTTGGGAAGAAAGATTGCAGAGGTTCAATGTTGCTTTTACGAAAATGGAACGCTTTGGAGAACAGTATCTCGAATTCGATGATCCACATGGGCTTCATCTGGAAATTGTGGAGCGAGCTGAGGGAGAAGTCAATACATGGACCTTCGGTGGAGTAACTCCTGAAGTTGCCATCAAAGGATTTGGCGGAGCAACGCTATTATCAGCTCGGCCTGAAAAAACAGCTGAGTTGCTGGAACAGGTGATGGGACTAGAAAAAGTAGGCGAAGAAGGAGATTTCGTCCGGTATCGTTCCACTGCAGACATCGGGAATATAATCGACTTGAAATTAACTCCTGTCGGCCGCGGCGAAATGGGTGTTGGCACGGTGCACCACATTGCATGGCGAGCAAAAGATGACGAGGATCAATTGGATTGGCAAAAGTATGTTGCAGCGCATAGTTACGGTGTTACTCCTGTCCAGGATCGGAACTACTTTAATGCTATTTACTTCAGGGAGCATGGAGAAATCCTGTTTGAGATTGCGACAGACCCACCTGGTTTCGCACACGACGAGTCGCTTGAAACGATGGGGGAAGAGCTGAAGCTGCCTAAGCAATATGAGGCTCACAGAGAAACGATTGAAAATATTTTGCTGCCTATTACTGTGAGGGAATTGGAGGAGGGGTGAGCATTGATTTCAATTGATCCTGAAACGAACACCGAAAGGGAAAATTATAAGCTGCTAATCGGCAGTATCATACCACGTCCCATTGCTTTCGTGACGACCCTCTCGCAGGATGGCATATTGAATGGGGCACCGTTCAGCTATTTTAACATTGTCACCTCGAATCCGCCGATGATTTCATTAGCGATCCAGCGGGCGGCGGGAAGGCAGAAGGATACGGCAAGAAACATCCTTGAAACGAAGGAATTCGTTGTTCATATTGTGGATGAGCAAAATGTTGAAAAAGTGAACATCACTGCTGCAAGTCTCCCCTCAGACCAGAGTGAGATTGAGCTAGCCCGATTAACATCTGTAGACAGTGTAAAGATTACTGTTCCAGGTGTGAAGGAAGCAAAAATCCGAATGGAATGCAGATTGGAGCATGCTCTGGTGCTGGGCGGCTCGGAGTCCCCTGGCTGTGATTTCATCATAGGGAAAGTGGTACAATTCCATATAGATGAAGCAATTTTTGAAAATGGAAGAATCAACCCGGCAGGACTGGCAGCTGTTAGTAGGCTGGCTGGACAGGATTATGCAAAGATTGGTGAGATTTTTACGATTGAAAGGCCGAAATGATTTTTTTTACAAGCAGTTGAAAGGAGGGGAAAGCATGCTAAAAACAGCTGGAATCCATCACATTACCGCTATGGTGAACGACGCACAGCGGACGATTGATTTTTATGCGGGAGTCCTTGGGTTGAGACTGGTGAAAAAAACAATCAACTTTGACCGTCCAGAAGTGTACCATCTTTATTTTGCGAATGAATCAGGTCATCCGGGAACGGTGATTACCTTTTTTCCATGGCCAAAGCAATTAAAAGGCCGGATTGGCATCGGGCAAGTAGGAGTTACTGGTTATGTGATTCCGAAAGGTTCTCTGGGATTTTGGGAGAACAGGCTGAAGAAATTCGGGGTAGAGTTTTCTGTAGATGTACGGTTTGGAGAAAAGTATTTGAAGCTTCAGGATCCGGATGGTCTGGAAATCGAGCTGGTCGAACGTATGGAAGGGCCCGTCAATAACTGGAGCTTTGGCGAAGTACGGCCTGAGGTGGCGATTAAAGGTTTTAGCGGTGCTACCCTCATTTCTGCACAGCCTCATAAAACGGCAGAGGTGCTTGAAGATGTTTTAGGACTTGAATGCGTTGGGCAGGAGGAGGGCTTCCTCCGGTTCAAAACTGAAGCAGAGCTTGGTAATATAATTGATATTAAGCTTACACCTTCTGTTCGCGGGCTGATGGGCGCAGGAACGGTCCATCATATTGCCTGGAGAGCAAGAGACGAAGCTGAGCTTTTGAAGTGGAGAGCTCTGCTTCAGGAAAAAGGATACTATCCAACAGAGGTTAAGGACAGGAATTATTTTAATGCGATTTATTTTCATGAAGGTGGAGGAATCCTGTTCGAAATAGCAACGGACCCTCCTGGTTTTACAGTGGATGAACCATTGGAACAGCTCGGAAAAAAGCTCATGCTGCCTTCCTGGCTTGAATCTAAGAGAGAAGAATTAGAAGCAATGTTAGCGCCAATAGAGGTGCGGGAAATGGAGGAGATTTAAAAGTGAAGCACATTTTTAATAAAGGGACAAATGATAATAAGCCGACTCTGCTACTACTGCATGGTACAGGTGGAAATGAGTTAGACTTGTTGCCGCTTGCTGGAAGAATCGATGATGAAGCTTCTGTCTTGAGTGTCAGAGGAAATGTCCTGGAGAATGGCATGCCCCGCTTTTTCCGCAGGCTAGCGGAAGGTGTATTTGATATAGAAGACCTTATTTTCCGCACGAAGGAATTAAATGATTTTCTAGATGAAGCAGCGGTGAAGTATGAGTTTGACCGCAACAATGTGATTGCTGTTGGGTATTCGAATGGAGCAAACATTGCTGCGAGCTTGATGTTCCACTACCAAAATGCCTTAAAGGGTGCGATTTTGCATCATCCAATGGTTCCGAGAAGAGGAATTGAACTGCCTGACCTATCAGAGAAGTCCGTTTTCATAGCGGCCGGTACGAATGATCCGATCTGCCCTCCGATAGAATCTGAGGAGCTGCAGTCCTTACTGGAAAAAGCGAATGCAAAGGTCGAACTGCACTGGGAGAACAGAGGGCATCAATTAACGCTGCAAGAGGTTGAAGCAGCTGCGCAGTGGTACAGGGGCTTGTAAAAGGCTGTTTATCAGGCTGCACATATTGTGAAACGATAGTCTTATCCTTTAAAAGGATAAGGCTATTTTTTTGCTCAGAATGCTTAAAAACTTCTCATTCAGGTATATAGACTATGTGACATAGAAAAAATAGCTAAGTAATAATTACATTGATAAAGGAGACGGATAAAATGGCAAATGTAAATTTAGCAGTGATTTTCTACAGCATGGGCGGAACGAACTTTCAACTGTCAAAATGGGCGAAGGAAGGCGCAGAGGAAGCTGGAGCGGAAGTGAAGGTTTTCAAGGTGAAGGAACTGGCTCCTGAATCGGCTATTGAAGGAAATCCGGCCTGGAAAGCGACTGTTGAGGCAACGAAGGATGTTCCTGAGGTTACACCGGAGGATCTTGAATGGGCGGATGCGATTATTTTCAGTGTGCCTACCCGCTTTGGAAACATGCCATCCCAAATGAAGCAATTCCTTGATATGACAGGCGGACTTTGGGCTAAAGGGAAATTGGTGAACAAAGTGGTTAGTGCGATGTCTTCAGCCCAGAACCCGCATGGTGGACAAGAGGCAACTATTTTATCGCTTTACACAAGCATGTATCACTGGGGTGCGATTGTCGCTGCGCCGGGCTATACAGACCAGGTTACGTTTGCAGCCGGCGGCAACCCGTATGGAACAAGTGTAACCGTGGACCAGGACGGTAATATGGTTGAAGATGTTCAGGCGGCTGTAAAATATCAGGCAAAGCGCACGGTTACAGTTGCGGAATGGGTTAAGAAGGGGAATCAGTAACTTGTATTTTTAAGGTGAATGGTTATGGGAGCACGAACCGGCGATATATTTAGCCAACCGGTGAAAAAACAGTTCCAACCGGTGAAAAAAAGGTCCAACTGGTGAAAAAACAGTTCCGACCGGTAATAAAGCATTTCCAACTGCATGTTGGCTTTTACAATGGGAAGGCAAATAGTGGGGATCATCTGAATCGCTAGATTAATGAAATTTAAATGATCCAACAGGTGGAAAATCTCCTACTGGTGATAAAACTTCATCTACTGGTAATAAAGCATCGCTTACTAGTAATAAAGCATCACTTACTAGTAATAAATCTTCACGTACTAGTAATAAAACTGTTTTCAGCTAAAATTTCGTATTCAACCGAGCTGTAAAACTATAAAAAGAGCACACCTAAAGCATGAAGAGGCATATTTTAAACAAAATAGACCAAAGATCACATAAAGATCGATGGTCTATTTTTATTTTAGCTTATAAATCTCACGTGCCATTGCTTCTAGTATATAGACAACTGGCACCTGGGTTGTAATGTTCGCTTCTTCATAAAATTCCTCGGTTACATAATAGGGAATGTTTAAATCAGAAATTTTTGCTATGGTGGAGAATTTATTGTTTGTGATGCTGATGATTTTGCTTCCTTCTTGTTTTAGCTGGTTGAGATGGGTGACGGTGAAGGGATTTTCTCCTGAGACTGATAATGCAATCGTGACGCTGTTATTCCGCAGCTTGGAATGAATCGGGAAGTGGGGGTCCTTGATGTACATTGAAAATGTGCCCAGACTTGAGAAGTACCGCGCACCATATTCTGCGAGAATCCCTGAGCTTCCGATGCCGATGAAAATCACATTATCCGTCTGGTTCACCAGATGGGCTGCCTGACTGATTTTTTCCTCAAGATCGCCTTTCAATGTCCGTTCAAAAAATTCGACGACTGATTGCTGGGAGCTTTTAATGACGGTTTTTTTATTTTCTTCCAGATACATTTTCAGCTTCACTTTGAATTCGGTAAAGCCCTCACAATTGAGTTTTTTGCAGAAGCGTAAAATCGTTGCTGTTGATACATGGGTTTCATCTGCCAGTTCGCGAATCCGCATATAAGCGACTTTGTCACTGTTTTGGATGATGTAATTATATAAAGAAGTTTCTAATTCATTGAAAGAGGCAATCATGTCATTTGAGAACATGGGGGCTTATTCTCCTTTTATAAAACAATATCATCATTTTATCATAAGTGATCAGCAAAGACACAAGGTGTTACATCTATGAAACGAATGACTTCCTGTGTCATCCGAAACTAGTTGCTCGGAGATTATTTACTGTCTGGATCGACGCAGTTATGATTCTTTTATAGTTTGAAAAAGAGCGGGAGGTATTCATATGAAGACATATCAATTTCCTGAAGGTTTTTTGTGGGGCGGTGCTACGGCTGCCAACCAGATGGAAGGTGGATTTTACGAAGGGAATAAGGGCTTGAATATCGCCGATGTCCTACCCGGCGGAAAAGAAAGACTGGATATCCTGCAGACTCCGGGTTTCAATTTTGAAATCGACCGGGAGAAGTACGGCTACTATCCAAATCATGAAGGCATTGACTTCTATCATCGCTACAAGGAAGACATTGCTCTTTTTGCCGAAATGGGCTTTAAGGTGTTTCGCATGTCGATAGCCTGGACGCGGATTTTTCCGAATGGAAACGAGCTGAAGGCGAACGAGGAAGGCCTGGCATTCTACGACCGGGTGTTTGATGAGCTGCACAAGCAGGGCATTGAGCCGGTTGTGACGATTTCTCACTATGAGATGCCTGTCACTCTTGTAAAAGAATACGGTGGCTGGAGAAATCGCGAAGTGGTTACCTTTTTCGAAAGATACGTCAACTCGATTTTCAACCGTTATAAAAATAAAGTGAAGTACTGGATGACCTTCAATGAAATTAACAGCGGCTTAATCATGCCAATCATGGGGCTTGGATTCTCTATTCAAAAAGAAGAGGATAAGTACCAGCCAACCTTCCAGGCATACCACCATCAGTTTGTTGCCAGCAGCATTGCGGTAAAAGCGTGCCATGAGATTATCCCGGATGCAAAAATAGGCTGTATGATTTTATATGCGCCAGCTTACTCCTATGATTCCAATCCGGAAAATGTCATGTATGCCCTTCAGGAGGAACGTTTCTTCAACTACTTCTGTGCAGATGTCCAGGTGAGAGGCGAATACCCTGCTTTTATCAAGCGGTATTTCAAAGAGCATAATGTCGAGCTGGATATTCAGGATGGGGACATGGAATTAATCAAAGAAGGTACCGTGGATTACATTGGACTCAGTTACTATATGTCCAGGGCCGAGATGAAAGACAAGTCCGGTTTTGGCAGCTCAGAAGGCAACCTTATTGGCGGAGTGAGGAATCCGTTCCTGAAGGCGAGTGATTGGGGATGGGAAATCGACCCGACAGGATTGCGGATTAGCTTGAATCAATTGTACGACCGTTACCAGATTCCACTATTTGTTGTTGAAAATGGATTGGGAGCCCGTGACCAGGTGGAAGAAGACGGCTCGATCAATGATGACTACCGGATTGATTATCTTCGCGACCACATTAAAGCGATGGGTGAAGCGATTGAAGATGGTGTGGAATTGATGGGCTATACAAGCTGGGGCTGCATTGATATGGTAAGTATGTCAACTGGTGAGTTCTCGAAACGTTATGGTTTCATCTATGTCGACAAGCATGACGATGGCAGCGGGACACTGGAACGTAAAAGGAAGAAGTCCTTCTTCTGGTATAAAGACGTTATTGCAACAAATGGAGAAAAACTATAAAAGAAAGACCCACAGTACATTCGCGTGCTGAGGGTCTTTCTTTTAAATATTACAAAATTTTTTTACAAAAAATGTTAAGATTAAACAGGTGAGTGTTATGCTCTATGGATTTTTAGGTTCATCTCAGTTTGATATGATCCAAAACCTTGCGATATAACAGCATCAATTCAGGATTATTTTCTTCGTGAACGGGGGTTTTAAAAGTCCGTTCCATTTCAGCTAAAAGTCCTTTTAATTTAATAGCCTTTACCCGGTCAGATGTATCAGAATTAATTATTTTATCACAAACGGCATTGAGCTGTTTTAGCGTCCTCATGTTAACCTCCGGATTGAACTACTATTTTATTGAATAAAAGTTGCCCCACTCATTATAGAATCAAGATTTGCAGAAGCAGTGCAGAGGATTTCAACAGCAGTTTTAATCTGGTAGTGCACCCTTAGTGAAGGAAAGATTTTAATAGAATGAAGCTGAGTCTTATTAATGCGTTAATCCAGAAAGGATTGACGCCCTTTATGTTGAAGTTACAATACAGTACGAATGAATTGAACTGGAGTGGGGAGGGGTGTTAGTGCCTGAGCTAGCGATAAGAAGACCAAGAATGGGTGACATAAAACAGTTAAATCAATTTTTTTCCTTAGTGATAATTGACACGTTTACTAAAGAAGGTATAGGGGAGAAGTTGAATGATATTAAAGCAGAAATTGAAGTTAAGGAAAAATATATAAAAAACGATTTTGAAAGCAATGGTGAATTAAGATATTTTTTAATAGCGCTAGATGGTGATAAGATTATTGGTTCGATTGAATATGGACCAGCAAGCGACCTCATAAGGAATTGCACAAACGATGCTTTTAAAGAGCTAACTGAGGTAGGTACAGTGTTTGTTCATCCTGACTACCAGAGGAATGGAGTAGGGAATGTACTATTGAATTCAATGTATCTTACTTTACAGAATAAAGGTGTAGAGGAATTTTGTTTAGATAGTGGGTATATGAATGCTCAAAAAATTTGGATCAAGAAATTTGGACAGCCTGATTACTTATTAAAGGACTATTGGGGCGAAGGGTTTGACCATATGATTTGGAGAGTCATGGTCAGGGATTGTTTGGCAGTGAAATAGAGACTCAAGAATTGGGTGCAAAGCTCCGGGCGGTTCTAGTTTAGAAAAGAAAAATATATTCCCATAAGGGTGCGCATTTATGGATATTGAGTTAAGAGATTATGATGACAGTGATTATATTGAATTTGTGGGAATGGTGAGCTCACTATACAGAGAAGACTCTGAAGGTCAGCCAATGAACAAATCAAAAGTGGCAGCAACAATTAATGAGTATAAGAAAAATCCAGGGAAAATTAGAATTGTCATTTTGAAAAAAAATAATGCAATTATAGGGTACTCCATACTTGTCTACCTTTGGAGCAATGAATATGGGGGGAATATCTTAATAGTTGATGAGCTATACATTAAAGAGAAGTTTAGAAACGAAGGGATAGGCAGTTATTTTATTAAGCGGTTAGAAGAAAGTGATGAGATTGTTGCGATTCAATTAGAAACTACTCCATCTAACAGGAGGGTATTTAATTATTATCTTCGTTTGGGATTTGAAGTTGTGGAAAATGCTCATTTAATTAAGGTTAGGCATTAATCTCGATTTTTGTTGTGATAAAGGATAGGGGCCTCCTATAAAACGAAGAAGCCCCTTAATCATTTTTTACTCGATTCTAAGTGCTTGGATATCACGACAGTCTACGAAAATAGTAGTACCTGGTTCTTCTTCTTCATCTCTAAAAGAAGCGCAGCAATTATTGTTGTTAAAGCGCAGGAAAATGACATCTTCTAAGACTGTACCGCCAGATAAAAATACGTCTACTTCTGTGCCACGGCGCAACATTCTTAGTTGATCGCACACACATTTATTGCATCGGCTGCGGCGGCTTGGACTAGTACGACTAGAATGGTCATCGTGAAATGAACAGTTATTACACATAGCAATTCCCCCTTTCTTATTAATAGATTGTTTTGCATTATTAACATATGTATGGAGCAATTAAAAAGATTGGACGAAGTGTTTGGTGCAAAGATACATTTTTATAGCGAAATGACGTGGGTAAAGGAAGGGGGCTTACTTTGGAAAAGAAATCGATTTTTTGGATGATAAGTGTTCTATTATCGTCTTTAGGATTTTTCCTTATTGAAAATACCTTTACGATTCAACCTGATGTGAATTCAGGTAATGGAAATCTTGGCCTCTTAATCATCATGCTTTTCTCACCTGTTTTCATTGCGAGTTATATCTTAACGTTTAAGCTGGCAAAGGAAAAATCAAACAATGTTAAGAATAGAAAAATGCACGCGTGGATTTTACTTCTTTCACTTATTTTTTGTGTATTTTTGATGGTAGCCATCTTAAATTACGCAAATGAGCTGGTCATTGCTTTAGGAGGAACCCCAGCTAATCCTGACTCTAGAATTTATCGCTTTGGCTGGTTTAATCAATACACTAATAGTATCTATTTTAATGTTTATACTTTTCTAATGTCTCATATGATTGTTGTGATGGCCGGTGTTTTATCGGTAATAAGTAAATTCGGGAAACAGGAAAAAAATACTTTATGACAGGTTTCGAGGTACCTTATTTATTAGCAGAAGGTTTATAAACGATGATCGATTACTTGGAAATATTCTATTAAGGGGCAGGGTTAATCCAAGAAGGATAAAACTCATTTTTGTTGAATTTATTAGCTAACCTTAAGAGTTGGTTTTTTCAGGGGGAGGTTACAGCGATGGAAGCACTTTTGGTGATCGACGTTCAAAATGTAATGTTTGAAGAAGGGGTATTCAACGGGGGAAAATTGCTCCAGAATATAAACAATTTAATAAGTAAGGCACGTGAGGCGAATGCACCAATTTTTTATGTACAGCACAATGAAGCTCCTGGGGGGCCCTTGGAATATGGTACAACAGGGTGGGAAATCCATCCCAGCATTTCTCCACAGACAGACGATGTTATTATACAAAAAACAAACCCTGATTCATTTTCCAACACATCTTTAGACGAAGAACTTAAAAATCGGGGCATTGAACATCTGTATATTACAGGGATTCAAACAGAATTATGTGTTGATACAACGTGTCGGAGAGCTTTCAGTATGGGATATAAGGTAACTCTTGTTTCAGATTCGCATGGTACATTCGATTCAGCGGAATTAACTGCTCAGCAGATTATTAAGCATCACAACAGTACTCTACGCTGGTTTGCGGATGTTCAGCCAAGCAGTGACATTCGTTTTATAGCTATGTAATGGTTTGTGTTTAATTGATAAGGGAAATTTAGAAAGACTGAAGATCATTTGGGTTACAGCCCACTATCATCTTCGGTCTTTTTCTATATTTTTGAAAAAGAATATCCACATAAAGCCTTGCGTGAGGAATAAGATTTTTCCAGTTACCGCAAGCTAAAAAGAACAGCATTCTATGTTTCGAAAAAAATGAGATTGGGGTACTCACATATGACAGGAATTCTTTTAGCCCTGCTTGCAGCTGTTTCATGGGGCAGTATTGTGTTTGTCAGCAATAAGCTTGGCGGGGACGAAGACAGCCAGACGCTTGGAACGACAATTGGTGCCTTGTTATTTGCAATCGTGGTATTCATTTATAAGAGGCCTGATCTGTCGACGCTCATTTGGATTGTGGGATTCATATCAGGATTGTTTTGGTCGCTTGGACAGAAAAATCAGTTTGGAGCTGTCCGGTACCTGGGGGTTGCTAAAACCGCCCCGATGTCGACTGGCTTGCAGCTGATTGGAACAACTTTTTTCGGCGTCTTTATTTTTAAGGAATGGGAAACAAGAATGAGCGTCATGATCGGAATCGCGGCTCTCGCGCTTATCATTGCTGGTGCCGTGCTCACATCAATGAACCAGGAGAAGGAAAAAGATAAATCGAAGAGCTTGAAAAAAGGCTTTCTCGTCCTGCTCCTTTCGACTGCAGGCTTTGTCGGTTATGTGGTGCTGATCCGCTGGTTCAATATTGATGGCTGGGCGGCAATCCTTCCCCAGGCGATTGGGATGGTCACAGGCGCGGTGTTGCTGACAATTCGCGATAAACCATACAACAAGTATGCAGTGAGGAACATTGTAACAGGCCTTATGTGGAGTACAGGAAATCTCGGACTCCTGCTTGCATTGCCTAAAATCGGGGTAGCGACGAGCTTTTCTCTTTCGCAAACGGGTATTGTTATTTCAACCATCGGCGGCCTGTTCTTTTTAAATGAACGGAAGAGTAAAAAGCAGGTGTGGATGGTGCTGCTGGGCTGCTTGCTCATTATCGCAGGCGGCGTATTATTGGGCGTTACAAAAAGATAAGGGAGCGATTGGAATGTATCCAAGTCTTGAAGGGAAAGTTGTGGTCATTACAGGCGGTGCAACGGGTCTCGGAAAAGCGATGGCTGAGAGATTCGGGGCTGAAAAGTCTAAGGTAGTCATTAACTATTATAAAGAGGAACAGGAAGTAAAGGCTATTATTGAAACAATTGAAAAAGCAGGCGGAAGCGCGAGCGCAATCCAGGGGGATGTCACGAAGGAAGCTGATGTGAAAAGGATGGTTTCCCATGCTGTTAAGACGTTCGGTTCATTGGATATCATGATCAACAACGCCGGCATCGAAAACGAAGTCCCATCGGAAGATCTCACCCTGGAGGATTGGAACAAGGTCATTTCAACCAATTTGACCGGGCAGTTTTTAGGCTGCCGGGAAGCGCTTGACTATATGCTCGAAAATAAAATCAAAGGGTCGATCATTAACATGTCATCCGTTCATCAGAAAATTCCGTGGCCGCACTTTGTCCATTATGCAGCCAGCAAAGGCGGAGTCAAGCTGATGACAGAAACGCTCGCGCTTGAATTCGCACCGCATGGAATTCGGGTAAACTGCATCGCACCGGGCGCCATCGATACACCGATCAACGCGGAAAAATTTGATGATCCTGAGCTGAAGAAAGGCGTTATCGAGCTGATTCCAATGGGCTATATAGGCAAGCCTGAAGAAATTGCCGCATGTGCAGTGTGGCTTGCTTCTACCGAAGCGAGCTATGTCACCGGTCTCACCCTTTTTGCGGATGGCGGCATGACACAATATCCAGGTTTCCAGGCAGGGAAGGGGTAAGTCCATCCTAAATGGCTCTTTTTTAAAAAGAAATGCCGCAAAAGGTCTTCACCTTAAATTATTGCTTGGATTGCAGGGGTTCGTGTGGGATAATACTTGTGCTCAATGATGGAAGAAATGAGCACAAGTATTTTATGGAATAACGATGGCGTTGCTTTTAAAAGTATAAAGAAGCTGCGGCATTGTAAGGGGAGGCTTATAAATGGAGAACAATGATATATTAATTCGATTACGATATGCACAAGATATAAAAAATATAGACATGGTCGAAATCTTCAAGCTCGGCGGCGTAAAAGTAACAAAGGACGATGTGCTAAAGATGCTCAAAAAACCAGAAGAAGAAGTCTATGGCGAGATTGATGTAGAAGAAAATGACGATTACATAAAATGCAATAATAAGACGTTAGAGTCGTTTTTAAATGGCTTCATTACTTTTAAAAGAGGAAAGCAGGATCCAAAACCAGGACAGCCAGAGTCTCCAGCGCTGACAAATGAACATGTTAATAACATGCTTCTCAAGAAGCTGAAAATAGCGCTGGCACTAACAAGCGAGGATATGCTAGATATCTTTAAATTGGCCGGTATCAACGTAACAAAAGGCGAATTAGGCGCTCTGCTGCGAAAACCTGGACACAAGAATTACAAAGAATGCGGCGATAAATTCGCCAGGAACTTTCTAAAAGGATTGGCAGTCAAGTATAGGGGATAGACGATGTAGCTCGAATATGAGAGAAAAAACGCTTAGAAATTTTCTAAGCGTTTTGTTTATTATTCACTTCCTGATATTGTTCCGAGACGATGCAGTCATCTTCGACTAGCACATATGGGTGTGTTTCCATCAAAATCCTTGTGAGGTAGTCTGGCATTTCCTCGTTTTTGTATGCACAAATCAATGGAAATGACAGTAAATTTACAGCTTCGTCTACAATTTTCTCAAAATCTTCTATTAAATGCAGCGGATCTTCCATAGTGCTCCACTCCACATGTGCCCATGATCGGAAGGAGATTTTATTTTCTACGTATGGCTGAACCATTTTATTAAAGTAATCCGTGATTGCAGGAGGATGATAACTGCCACTTGAATAATAGAAATCGAAGTTGTTTACAAAGTGAACGAATTCCATTTGATCTTCTGTTAACCGAGTGTTTAGTTCTTTATGAATAACAGGATAAACACGTTCATTTTCAATAACGATAACGTAATCTCCCGCCTCAATGCCATCTTGAATAAAACTCACTGCCTGTTCAATATAACTTTTCATTCCATTATAAGAATACAGCACGTGAACACACTTTTTGTCCTCAAACAGCTGGTTCATTTTACTTTTCAAGTGATCACCCCGTCTTTCCTGTATCTCTCGATTATACTATAAAAACAGTAAAAAAAAGGGAGTATTATTGTTGGTAATTTATTATAAAGTATGAGAACGAAGCATAAGAATGAATCTCATTTGTCAGAAACATGAGAACTGTCCCCATGTTTACGGTCATTTTTTTACTCGATCCATCTGTCTTAACACATCATCGATTTTTGCATGGTCTTCAGGGGATTCATCTATATGCTTCCACAAGATTTTTCCTTGTGGTGAGAAGAGCCAGGTTCCTCCCTGAATGTAGACGTCCTGTGTTTTCATGGATTTCATGACGAATTCCTTCTGCTTCTCGTTTTTCGGAATAAAGTCTTTGACTTGCCCAGTGATAAATCCAAAGCCTGCTTTGGCCAGAAGCTTCCATTTTGGCATTGTTTTATGCCCCATTCCATTATAAGCTTCCCGAGCTGGGTCGCCGAGAATTGGAAAAGGGAAAGACCCGAACTGGTCAAGGAATTGCTTGATGAACGTTCCCTTAGATGGGGCAATGGCTATGACTTGATAGCCTTTTGCTTCAACCTCATTTATTCGCTCGCGCAACTGCGCAAGATAAGCTCTGCAGACTGGTCAGCCAAGATGGCGGACAAATACGACCATCGTGTACTGGCTGTTCAATGCCTCTGCTAAGGTGATTATTTTTTGGTCAGCTGTCTCTAATGAATAATTCAAATTCAACCCTCCTTGGATTTATACCATAAATAACTTTTCCTCTTATATAAAGTAATCATACTCTAGTACGGACTGAATTCCCAAAATCAATACTCATCAGTCTAGTAATGCGGAGGATATGCTATCTTCAAATAAACTCTTTCTTCCTACGATGGATTTTAATTTTGTACATGGGTGATCGTTGATGGGTTCGTTCCAACTCCGGCATAAAAAAAAGCTGCCGGCATCAATTTTGGCAGCTTTTGATTAGTTGTTCATTTCTTCCCACTGTGTCATCTTCCTGATTCCCCCCATCAAGAACCTCACTGCTAAAAAAGTAGAGGCGATGGATGTAAAGCTATGGAACGAAGTCCAACCTTTTTTGTATTTTATTAAATCGGTTTTCTTTTCGATCCAGTGTTCTGCAAGGGAGGATGGAAGGCTAAAAAGTATACACTTTAAAATAATCGCAATCAGTCCGGAGTTTTTTGTGACCTGGTTAAAATAAATGCATGTTACAGGAAAGATAATATAACTGAATAACACACTGATATCAAACGTTTTGAATAAGGTAACAGGATATTTTAAATACCCTTTTTTCACAAATAGATTATCTAATATGGAGGCAATGTATCCTTTCAGCAAAAAGATAATGAGCCAATCTTTTATTGGAGGCTTTTTTACTAGCTGGAAAAATGAAAAGATACCGAAGAAAAACAATACCCATAATACTTTCTTCTCATCGCTCTTTCCCAAAATCTGATGACCTCCTTTATCTACGCACATTTTGTGAATTTATAATTCTTACAGTTAATCAAACGCTTGTAATAATGGAGTTATAAGGCAGCCTTTGTTAAAAATGATCCCTGAAAGTATTTTTCCTTCATCAGTGGATATTATTCGGATGAGGTTATTCATGTATCATCATGGAAAATAGTTTATTCAACACTTGGTTATACTAGTAAAAGGCTTTCCTTTATTTGTAAAACGAGGGTTGTGTCATGTATTTATGATTAATTTGTTATATGGATTGTCATGGTTAGCCATTTTATTTATATGGGGTGATTGGAGGAATTGGAAGCGTTACTATCCAACCATCCTTTTCTTTACACTGGGAGATTTTCTATACTTATATTTATTATCTGATGCATATCCAATGTGGAGATATGATCCTCCGGCTGCGGATAAAGCCATGGGGTTGACGAATACTCATATATCTTTCTCGATCATGGCCATAAAATATCCTGCCACTGTCCTTGTTTATCTGTCCCATTTCCCGCAAGGCAAATGGATGAGGAAAGTTATGTATTATCTCGGATGGATCGTTTTATACGTAGTGAATGAAATCATAGACCTCCATTTTGGCCTTATTGACTATTTTAATGGCTGGAGCTTGTGGTGGTCAGCGGTCTTTAATGCCGTGATGTTTTTCATCCTTAAAGTCCATTTTGAGAAACCGATTTTCGCCTGGCTGCTATCCGCTATTTTTGTAGTCTTTTTATGGAATCGTTTTGATGTTCCCTCAAGTGTGTTTAGATAAAAGCAGTTGTCTAAAAAAGTAACGGGTTCTCTTTGGAGTAAAAAACAGAAAATAGTAATGCAAATAGCCAACCAATTCGCATATGCATTGGTTGGCTTATTTTTGTTGGTATATCAACGCTTATTTGATTTTTATCCTCACATTCACACCCCGAATTCGCCCCATTTTAGTAATATGACAATAATTATTGTCATACGGTTATTTGAAATGATAATTCACTTGCTAATTGACTTACAAATTAACGTGCTAAACACGGATGGAAAGGATTAAACGGTTCCTAAATCGAATAGATAATATGGTTATTACGAGCGGAACTTATTCCACAAACGGGCAGAATTATGGAATAAGAGAAGACATTACTTAATTAGATAGAGTGAGGTTTAAAAAATGAATGAAAATGGATTGGATTTTGTATTTGAAGACATTATAGATTTATCTAGAATGTGTAAATTTACTAATTGCACTCATACCAAAGAGCCACATTGTGCAGTTAAAAAAGCTATATCGGAAGGTGTCCTTTCTAAAGATAAATTCTATGCCTACTATAGAGAAAAAAACGAAGAAGAACATATTTTAAAACAAAAGAATAAAACAAAGGCTGTTGATTATATGAAACAGAGAAAACTTTTTCAAGAACCTTAGATAAGATAATACTTCGTTAAATAAGTATTACTATTAAACAATCGGGTGCGATTACTGAATAAGAAAAAAATTGGGAACAAATTTGATACACATACAAATGTTAAAAGCACTGCAAATTTCAGTGCTTTTTCACTTGCAAATTTATATGCGATTTACGATGTTTATTAACTTTTTGTACTCCTTAAGAGAATCCGTTACTAAAAAAGATTATTGCGTTTTTGTCGAATGAAATATTTTCTAATATATTGCAATTTTATAAAAAATGAAAATATAATAAACCATACAGTCGGTTTATTTACATCACCAATAAGCTGACTCTTTACTCGGTACTTATAAAGGGGGCAAAGGGGTTGCCATTTGGACGTTTTTTGAAAAATCATCCCTGGGGTTTTGCACACCATTTACAGTTCATAATAACGAGCTGTATTGATAAGGTTCAGGATGGCGCTACGAGTAATTCAGATAGTTAGAGATTTTAAGAGGGTCAATAAAAAAAAATTTACCTAAAAATAGACCGGTTAGTCGGTTTTCTGGAGGTTAAACCATGGACAAAAGGATTCTCGAAATGATGAAGGAATTAACGGAAGTGCCTGGGGTCGTTGGGGATGAGAGCAAAGTCCGAAAAGTAATGGAGAATCATATAAAGCCGTATGCAGATGAAATCCATCAAGATCAATTAGGCAGCTTGATCGCTGTAAAAAATGGAAATGTGCAAGGGCCCAAAATTATGATTACAGCCCACTTGGATGAGGTTGGTTTCATGGTGTCGGATATAACGGATGATGGATTCATAAAGTTCATCCCGCTTGGGGGCTGGTGGTCCCAGGTTCTTTTAGCCCAAAGGGTCCACATTACAGCCAAAGATAGACTGATTACTGGAGTAATAGGTTCGAAGCCGCCACATATTTTATCGAACGAAGAACGGAATAAGGTCGTTCAAATCAAGGATATGTTTGTTGATATTGGGGCGTCTTCGAGGGAAGAAGCCTTAAGCTTTGGCGTGAAGCCGGGGGATACGATTGCTCCGATCTGTCCGTTCACGGTTATGGATAATCCTAAACTGTTGATGGCAAAAGCCTGGGATAACAGGCTGGGATGTGCGATTGTGGTAGAAGTTCTGAAGAGGCTGCAGGATAAGCACCACGAAAATATTGTGTATGGGGTGGCAACTGTCCAGGAAGAGGTTGGAATCAGAGGAGCCAAAACGGCAGTGAATATGATCAATCCCGATATTTCTTTTGCGATCGATGTAGGGATTGCCGGAGATGTGCCGGGTGTGACAAGGAATGAAGCAAGAGGAGTTATTGGTAAAGGTCCTCAAGTTGTACTGTACGATTCTTCGATGGTTCCGCATAAAAAACTTCGGGAATTCGTAGTGGAAACGGCGGAGGAGCTTAAACTGCCGTTCCAATACGAAGCTCTTACAGCTGGCGGAACGGATGCGGGTAATACTCACCTTCATGGAAATGGCGTACCTTCGCTGGCATTTACGATACCAACAAGGTACATCCATAGCCATGCATCAATCATTCATAGCGATGATTTTGAAAATACCGTCGAGCTTTTTGTAAATCTTATCGAAAAATTAACGTCCGAAACAGTGGGAAGCTTGATAAAATAAACGGTTTTGAATAAGGCCAAAATTACACATTAAGTGCAAGTTAACCTTCATATCTGAAACAAATGAAAATGCTAATAACCGATAATGTAATTTAATAGCGAAAAATTAGATTAAATAGGAATTAAGATATTAATAGCGAAAAATAAATTTTCATTGCGATAATCAAGATTTAAAAGCCAACTGGAAATTGTGCAAGGTTTTTTTCAGTTATGTTCACTGTTAAGCTAACAAATTCTGCTTAAAAAGCTGGGGGGAAACTCATGCAAATTGAAATAATGAAATTAAGTGATTGTCCATTGAAAGATGGAGTAGAAGCGTATAATCGCGGTTTTGAGGGTTATTTTTACAATCAAACAAAAGATGTTGATTCGTTTTCAAAACGCTTTGGGCTGGATGAACTTTCTCCAGAGTATTCTGTTGTAGCTTATTATGAGGGCCGGCCAGCTGGTATTGTATTGAGCGGGATCAAAAAGGTCAATGGTGAGCTGGTTGCCTGGAATGGCGGCACCGGAGTTGCGAAGGAGCTGCGTGGCAAGGGCGTAGGAAGAAAATTAATGAACGCTGTAATCGATATTTACAGAGAAAACGATGTAAGATGCGCAACACTCGAAGCAATCTCTAGAAATGAAAGTGCCATCGAGCTCTATAAAAGGTTAGGATATGAAGTGAAGAAGCGTTTAAAGTTCCTTCAATTCAATGAGGTATTTAATGCGCAGGTTTTTGATGCTATGAATTCAAACTATCAGCTCGAACATGTATCGCCACAGGAATTAACAGCGGTTCATTTTTACCAGCATCAATCACCATGGCAAAATCAGAATCTGCATGATGCGAGTGCCATCATCCTGCGCGATGAACATAATCAAATAGCCGGGTACTCTCTATATAAAAAGATGTACAAAGAAGGGGAGATTGCCAGTATTGGTTTGCTGCAGCTGGAAGTGGAGGAAAACAGGTCCGATTCAGGGGATATAATCAAAACTTTGTTGAAGCAATCATTTTCCCCTTTGGACCGCGCATTTCAACGGACAACGGTCAATACTCCGGACGACAAGACACAGCTGCTTGAAATTTTACAAGAGTGTGGGTTCAAGGAGTGGGAGGAGCAGGTTTGGATGGTAAAAGAACTGGCAAGGGAGACAGAGTAGTTCTTAATATATCTTAATATTTATTTTCGAATTATTTACATTCCCTTAAAACCCCGTTAATAACAGTCTAGTAATCTTGTACTAGTAGGAACGTTATAACACTAGGGGGATTAAGGAAATGAAGAGACTTAAAAAATTAGGTATGTTCACTATGCTTGCCTCAGTTATGGTTTTTGGAGCAGCTTGTTCTGATGGAGAAAAGAGTGCTGAAACGACGAACGGAAAAAACGAAAGTCAGCTTGAGGGCAGCATCGCAATTGACGGTTCAGGTACTGTATATCCTTTCATGGCTAAAATGGCTGAAAATTATATGACGAATGAACAAGAGAATGTTTCTGTTGAAGTAAGTCGTGCCGGTACTTCTGCTGGTTTCAAAAAGTTCCTTGAGAAAGATGGCACAGACTATAATGATGCTTCTCGCCAGATCAAGGATGAAGAAAAGGCTAAAGCGGAAGAGCTTGGAATCGAAGTAAAAGAAATGAAAGTTGCATTAGATGGCATCACGATCGTCATTAATAAAGATAACGATTGGGCTAAGGATTTGACGAAGGAAGAAGTCATCGATATTTTCCTTGCTGAGTCTGGAAAGAAAAAATGGTCAGATGTACGCCCTGACTTCCCAAATGAAGAAATCAAGACTTATGGTCCAAATGAAAACCACGGTACGTACGAATTCATGTTTGAAAACATTCTCGAAGAAAAGCCACTTGTCGACGGAATTAACTTGCAGCAGGACTACTCAACACTTGTTGACCTAGTATCAAAAGACAAGAATGCCATCGGTTTCTTCGGCTATGGTTACTATGCAAACAACAAAGATAAGCTGTCTGCTGTAAATGTTGATTTTGGCAAAGGCCCAGTTGAACCTTCACTTGACACGATCAAGGAAGATGGCGACTATGCTCCATTCACGCGCCCTGTATTCACATACTTGAACGTGAACAGTGCGAAAGAAAAAGCACAAGTATTAGATTATGCGATCTACACAATGGAAAATGCTCAGGAAGTTGCAAAAGAAACAGGATTTGCTCCATTAGCGGATGAAGATATCGATTCAGTTGTGAAAGAACTTAAAGAATTGAAGTAATTACATGAATGCAAAAAGAAGGCCAATGTCCAGGTGATGGATGTGGCCTTCTTTTTTTATTGGGTGCGAAACGGGTTATGGAAGGGGTTGTCAGTGGAACCATCCAGGGAGAGAAAGAAGGACCTAGAAGGCTCCGGTGTTGCAAGAACTAATGAGTTCTTAATTTAAATGCGACACTAAGCGGCAGTACAGGATCATCGATTTTACAAAATGGCCTGATGATTTATCTAAATGGGCTCGGGATCGAATTTAAAAAGGTGGATTATGTTGTTCATCCAGGGCAGATACGAATTTAAAGCGCCGCTTTGCTTTATTTAGCAGCTGTTCAATATCTTTAAGTAAGGAATGCCGCTCGGTTTCATTCTGTGTGTTTAACAGTTGCCGCTTTAACTCTTTTAATTTCAGATTTTCTTCTGGGGAAAGACTACTTTTAGTACTCACGATTTCGTCCTCCTGTGGGCTGGTAAAATAACTGGTCATGAGAAGCCTTGTTAGAACCACTCAAATCGATTTTTTTCATCTGAATGGTCATGAGAAGCCTTATAAGAACCACTCAAC
>NZ_JBALSS010000006.1:153675-163136 GCF_036967045.1 Bacillus sp. JJ1609
TCATGTGAATGGTCATGAGAAGCCTTATAAGAACCATTCGACCAGATTTTTATCATGTGAATGGTCATGAAAGGTCTTATAAGAACCACTCAACTCAATTTTTCTCTTGCGAATGGTTATGAGAGCCTAACAATAACCACTCCACTCGTTGTAGTGGAGTGATCTTGTCTATCCTTATCATAAATTCAGAATATTAATTATTTTATGGGTTTTTATTAAGAAATCTTAAAAAGTGAAAGGGGAGGAATGAATGAGAATAAGAGAACCGTCCCTATCTTCACAAAAAAACAGCCGGACTCCGAAAATGGAATCTGGCTGTTTGGATGTACTTTTACTTATTATCCTCAATCCTAAACTGCTGGGTAATCTGTGCCAGTGATTTCGCCAGATGATTCAGCTTCAAACCGATTTGGTCGGTGCTTTCCATGCGTTTCATCTGGATATCGCTTGCTGAAAGCATTTCTTCCGCGCTGGCGAGTGTTTCCTGCGAAACGGCTAAAAAGCTGTCTGCTTCATGCGCCAGTTGAGGGAGGGTGTGCTCCAGGTTATCGAGTTCTCCCTTCATTGAATGCAGTTTTTGACTTACATCAGAAATTTCCTGCATCAGCTCATCCAAGGAAAGGCGGGCATTGCTCGCCATCGATAAATTCGTGTTAATTTTAGAATGCATGAGATCGAATTCTTCTGTTGCCCCAATCGTAATCTTCTCCATATTCGCGATCGCCTGCGAGATTTCTTCGGTTGTTTTTGCTGATTGCTCCGCAAGGTTTCGTACTTCATTCGCGACAACCGCAAAGCCTTTTCCAGATTCCCCGGCCCTTGCCGCTTCGATGGAAGCATTTAACGATAGGAGCTTTGTCTGATCCGCTATTGCTTTGACCATACCGACCAGATTGGTAATGGATAGTGAGTATTCTTTTACCTGGTGAATCGTATAGGTTAAATGCTTGAAGTCTTTTTCGAATGACTGAATGGTCGAAATGAGCTGGCCAATACTTTTATCACCTTGTCCAGCAGAATCATTCATGGCTGCAGAACTGCTGAACACACTTTCCATATTGGCTAGAACGGCTTCCATCATATCCTTCATATCTCTAAAACTGCTTACACTTGTTTCCGAACTGGCTGCAGTCTGCTCAGCTCCAGTTTTAACAAAGGTGATTGCCGATACGAGTTGCTGGCTGCTTGCCAGGGCACTCTTTGAGGAGTCTTTAAGTTCATCACCCGTACTCTCCAGTTCATTTGTTGTCTCAGTCAGTTCATGGACCATTCGCATCATTTGCTCAATCATGCTGTTGTAGCTTTTATGAAGTGAAACCATTTCGGGAATGGTTGTCTCAATGGCGGGCGAGCTTTGCAGGCCGCCTTCTCGTACTTTTTTCATCGTGCTTCTAAGGTGATTTAGCGGTTTCGTAACCTTCCTGACAAAGAGGCTGATGAGAACAGCTGCCACGATCATGCTGATCAAAATGACGGCTATTGTAAAATAAAGCATTTCAGTGACAGGCTGCATATAGGTATGGGTAGGAATCAGCAGGACATAGATCCCGTTAATTTCTTTCATCTCCTGAAAAGCCACTGTATAATCTGAGCCATTCATACGCTCGTGGATGACTCCATTTTTTGCTTTTTGAATTTGTTCGATCGTTTCCCTGGTAAAATAGCTGCCTGATTTCTCGCTTACCTTGAATGGTGCGGCTTTGCCGTCAGCAATATAGTAAAAATCAGATGTGATGCCATCATTTTTGAGCTTTTTTTGCTGCGAACGGACATTGGATTCAAGCTGCTGCATAAAATAAGCTTCATCACTGACATAAACAAACTTCAAATTTTCTGCTATGTATCCCATTAACTCGGCTTCTCTAACAATCCGGTTCTCGATCGTTTCAATGGCCATCGCCTTGGCCTTAACATATGAACTGATTCCAACCGTGACGACGGATGCGATCAGCAATGAAAAAAATAAAATAAATAGCCTGGTGCCAAGACTGAGCTTTTGAGTCAGCCCTTCTTGTCCGTTCTTTGAAAATTGTAAGCTGCTAAACCAGTTCATCTTCAAAACAAAGACCTCCAATTTTATCGTTCTATCGACCTATAAGATGAATTATACAGAGCGAATGTAAATTGGATGTTAAGTTTAGGGTTTATTGGATAATATTGTAGTTTGGTTCTTTTTAAAATGGAGGATTTGCTAAATTAGATTGTTGATTTCCGCTAAAATCGAAACTTCCAGTTGTAAATACCACGAAATAGCTTCACCTATGACTGGAAGGGTATAATAAATGAAGTGAAGTATACATTAATTTGTATGGAAATTGGGTCATGAAAGATTTATTTAGAACAGGAGGGTTCGGATGACAAAAGCAGGATGGAACTTCGACAATAGTTATGCTCGTTTGCCAAGGGTCTTTTATAAAAATCAAAACCCGACGCCGGTTCGTGCTCCAAAGCTGATTATATTCAATGATTCACTGGCAGTCACTTTGGGTTTGGACGCTGAGGCGCTGAAAAGTGAAGATGGCGCTGCGGTGCTGGCAGGCAACCAGATTCCTGATGGCGCTGAGCCGCTTGCCCAGGCTTATGCGGGGCACCAGTTCGGGCATTTTACGATGCTGGGGGATGGCCGGGCGGTGCTGCTTGGCGAGCAGATCACTCCAGAGGGGGAGCGGTTTGATATTCAGTTCAAGGGTTCTGGGAGAACACCTTATTCGCGGGGCGGTGATGGCCGTGCCGGACTGGGACCGATGCTGCGTGAATATATCATCAGTGAAGCGATGCAGGGACTGGGGATTCCGACTACGCGCAGTCTGGCAGTGGTGGAAACCGGGGAGGAAATCATCCGTGAAACGATGCTGCCTGGTGCGGTGTTGACTCGAGTTGCCGCCAGTCATCTGCGTGTCGGCACCTTTCAATACGCTGCTAACTGGGGCAAGGTAGAGGATCTTCGTGCTCTGGCTGATTATGCGATTGAACGCCACTATCCTGAAATCAAGGCGGATGATAACCGTTATCTATCATTGCTTAAAGAATTGATCAATCGCCAGGCAGGACTGATTGCCAAATGGCTGCGTGTAGGCTTTATTCACGGCGTGATGAATACCGACAACATGACGATCAGCGGAGAAACGATCGATTATGGTCCTTGCGCATTTATAGATGTTTATGACCCGGCGACAGTGTTCAGTTCGATCGATCGGGATGGCCGCTATGCCTTTGGCAATCAGCCTTATATTGGCGGCTGGAATCTCACCCGTTTTGCGGAATCGATTTTACCGCTGCTTCATGACGACGAGGACGAAGCTGTAAAACTGGCTGAGGAGGCTCTTTCAGGGTTTTCCGATGCATTCCAAACTCACTGGTTAGCAGGAATGAGAGCAAAGCTGGGAATGATGAACGAAGAAGCAGAGGATAAAACGCTTATTGCCGACCTTCTCAATATGATGCAGAAGCACAAAGCGGACTATACGAATACCTTCCGTGCTCTTACATTTTGTCAGCTCGAAGATATGGAATTATTCAAGGCCGAGGAATTTACCCAATGGCAAGAAAAATGGCAAGCACGGCTAGGCAGGCAGGATGGAGCGAAAGATGCTGCTCGTGAGTTGATGCGGAAGAGCAATCCTGCAGTCATCCCGAGGAATCACCGGGTAGAAGAGGCACTTGCAGCCGCAGTGGAAAAAGGAGATTACAGCGTGATGGAAAAACTTCTTGGGGTTCTTTCTAACCCATACGCACACTCCGAAGAGCAGGCAGAATTTTGTGCACCGCCAGCTCCATCTAAGCTTCCTTATCGCACTTTTTGCGGAACATGAGATTATACTTTAAAAGCAGGAACCTTTAAAGGTAACGGGTTCAGTTTTGAAGTGTGAAAATCGAAAAAACAGTGTCTTCCGCATATGAATTCGAATTAGAATCAACAAGCAATTCGTTAAGTAAAATAGCAAAGGAAAATGCTTGGAGCTCAATGACTCCAAGCATTTTTTATTTCAACCTTTATTGAAGATAAGCTACCCTATAGTTTAAGTGCATTTCTTCACAAAGTTGTTTTTTTATTACAGGAATGCTGCCCCGTTAGAGTACATAAGAAATATTTTATTTACCCAAAAATCTGGGCAGCAATTCCGAATAATGTATTGTTTCTAGGCGGCATTTCAGCAGAATTAATCACCATTACTGGTGGTTGACTCACTTGTTTAAATCCTCGTTGCTCCAAAAAGAACATAAACTCTTCATTGCCTGAAGGCACATCAATCCTTAAATTTCCTTGATGCCTAGAAGCAAATCTATCCAATATTAAAGCAGCTGTTTGAGAATCAGGTGCTACAATAGGTCCTACTATTAGATTAATAGGTCCTAAAATAGATATTCCATAACCAATAATGTTCGCTTGGTTATCTCTAGCTACTAAGCATTTTTCTGATTGATTAATTCTATTTTGAAGAAATTTGCTTCTTTTATCTCCAAATGCAGCCTTATCTAACTTTAAAATTTCTTTAAGATCATTACCATTAAACTCTTCAATAGTAACACCACCCCTTTTGTTTAATGGTTTATAGTCATCACAAAGAAACTTATGAACACAATCAACAGTTATAAATCCCATTTTTTCATAAAGGGGTCTACCTTCTTCAGTTGCAATTAACATAATTGAAGTGTTGTTTGAAGCAAAATCTATACACTTTTGAGTAGCATCTTTCCCTAATCCCATTCCCCTAAACTCTTTATTAACAATCACCATACCAATAGAAGCTAACTTAGTATCATAAGGAATTATTGCAGCACTAGAAACAATTTTCCCCTCAAAATTTTTATGTCCGAATATTTTACCAGACGATAACACTGTTCCAATCTCATATTCATCATAATCCCACCCGACTGATGCTGATAACTCGATTAAAACCTTGATATCACTTTTATTAAATTGCACTAATTCTAATATTGAATTTTTGAATATAGCCATTACGGATTTCCCCTTATGTACCTCATTTAATCACATTAAGATATATTCTTGTTTATTTAACTATCCTGCATCTTTAGTCCAATATGGAATCCTACAAAAAAAGCGTTAATCCTTCAAGGATCAAAGCACCCTATAGTTTAAGAAGAAATCTTTAAAGTTGGAAATCTAAAGTCCCATTCAATATTTATCTGATTTTCTCCGCTAACTCTAAAATAATTCCCTCTGGACCACGAACGTAGCATAACTTATAACTTTCTTCATATTGCTGTATCTCACTAAAGATTTCCGTGCCCTTCTTTTTCAATTTTGCAACAATAGCTTCAATATCTTCAACAGCAAAACAAATATGTCGGATACCCAGCGTATTTGCAAAAGGTTGCTGAATATCTTTTTCATCTGACGGCGTATAAAATTTAACTAGCTCTATCCATGTCTGACCATCTGGCATTCCCAATCCTACACATGCCGTTTTAACATCATTAAGCCCAACTATTCTGTCCAACAGTTCTCCATTCAATTCCCATTCCGCTTGCACTTCAAGTCCTAAATCAAGAAAAAACGCTTTAGCCTCTGAAAGATCATTTACGTTTATACTCACATGATCTATTCTATTGATCCTCATATCTCATACCTCCTATGTTCCATTTATTTTTAATACCTGTATTCGTGTTAGGTTTGTTTGGTATTCTATTTCGCTTAAAACAGAAAATATCCTTCTTCAACAAACCTGCCCCGTTTGTTATATAAGCGAGATGTAATGCTGGTTAATTACTTTGCAAGACCTTAAATTTTAACATAAATATCCAATAAATTTGTTGTCCTGATTTTGGATTTGTGCTCGGAAACCGAACCGGTTACTTTAATGGGTTCCTGTTTTTTTTCGAGTTATTTGATCCTATAACAAATTTGTTTAGTAACACGAAAAAATAGATTGCGAGTATGCTTGCCGAGATTTAAAATAAGGAAGATAAATGATAGAGAGAGAAGGATTCAGGATGTGGATGGCTGCAGCATTTGTCACGACTTTAAGCTTTGGCATGAATAATACGATCTTTAAGTGGAGTACAGGGCACGGCTTGTCAAAAGTACATATTCAGTTTTTCTTTTACATCGTGGCGTTTATGCTGACGCTGGGATTTGGAATATCAGTGGATGCGTTGCAGTTCAACCTCATTGCGATCGTCCTTGGAGGTCTGATCGGGATTTTAAATGCAAACGGCAATATTCAAATGTCGAGGGCATTCGAAAAGGGTCCAGCTAGTCTTACATCGCCACTAGTAGGTGCAAATGCCATTTTTCCGATCCTTGGCGCAGCGATTATTTTTCAAGAACACATCAGCCTTCTTCAGTGGATTGGAATTGTCTTTATTCTTGGCTCTGCCATCATCATTCAATATACACCCGGAGCGAAACGAAATACGGATTACGGTCCATGGCTTATCCGGGTACTTTTGGCGATCATGTCCTTTGGGATTCTGGGAATTTTGATGAAAACAACTTCGTATTTGCATATCAGTTCGCTTAATACATTAATTTGTATGTACGGGGGCGGAAGCATTTACCTTGGAATAACAAGCATTCGCGAAAAGGAACACTGGCAGCGGTCTGAAGCGAATATTGGATCTCTTGTCGGTTTGATCAGCGTCATTGGCTATAGCTGTTATTTCTATGCGCTGCATGAAGGAACCGCAAGTATTGTATTCCCGATCGTCAGCCTTAATTGCCTCGTTGTTGTCCTTGCAGGCTGCTGGCTTTTTAAGGAGAAATTAAAGCTATATCAACTTGTCGGCATATTTTCAGCGCTGATCGGAATCATTTTTACAAAAATTTAAGGATGTAAGCAGCCGAACTATTTAACTGTTTCCTATAGATATAAAAAAACCCCTGAATTTAATTAGTTGAATTCAGGGATTTTTTAATAAGTACTTATAACCCGAAATCGCACGCTAACCTGGTCTGTTCTTTATTCATTTTTATCACTTAAGGGTATCGGGTAAGTTGAAATAAGTTATAAAAGGAAATACCTATGGAATGAAGAAATTATTATTTATTCATGAATGGCAAGGAAGAAAAAGCACCCCACATAATCGTGCACGAAAAGTCGGATGGATGAATTCATCTCCTGCTAATCTAGTGATATAAGGAGGTCATCGAAATGGATTTGCTTAAGAATATGAACAGTGCCATTCGTTATATCGAGGAAAATCTCACAAATGATATCGATTTTAAAGAAGTCGCAAGGCGGGCTTATTGCTCGGAATATCATTTTAAGAGGATGTTTTCCTTTCTTGCAGGCATTTCGCTATCCGAGTATATTCGCCGCAGACGGCTGACACTTGCTGCGTTTGAACTACGGGATCCAGGGATAAAGGTCATTGATATCGCAGTGAAGTATGGCTACAATTCACCAGATTCCTTTTCAAGGGCGTTTCAGCATTTGCATGGAATCACGCCAACAGAGGCAAGAACGAATGGCCATTCTCTAAAAGCATTTCCTCCGATGAGCTTTCAATTATCGATTCAAGGAGGCAGTGAAATGAATTATCGAATTGAAGAAAAAGAGGCTTTCCGTATTGTGGGGATAAAGAAACGAGTTCCCATTATTTTTAACGGGGTTAATCCGGAAATCAGTGCCATGTGGCAAAGCTTAGACATGGATAGGATCAATGAACTTAAATATCTATCGAATGTCGAGCCGTTAGGATTAATCAGTGCATCGACTAATTTTTCCGAGGAGAGGATGGAGGAAAAAGGGGAGCTTGACCATTATATTGGAGCAGCTACAACGAGCAAATGCCCGGATCATTTGTCATCGTTGGAAGTGGCTGCTGGTACATGGGCGGTATTCAAAGCAGCTGGGCCTTTTCCGGCCACACTGCAAAATGTGTGGGGGCGCATCTATTTCGAATGGTTCCCGTCCTCTAACTATCAACAGGTTGAAGGTCCTGAAATCCTTTGGAATGAGAGCAAAGATGTTGCTTCGCCAACGTTTAGAAGTGAAATATGGATTCCGGTATTGAAAAAGTAATGATCAAAAGAGCTGTATGTTGCAGCTCTTTTTGTATTCGATTTTAAAACGGTGTTCATTACTCCGTGATCCGTGAAACTTTAAGAATTGTTTAACGTCAATTTAGGAAAGGAGGAGTTTGATGAAGGTTCATGGGTATCTACGTTGCTGTTTAATATCATTTATATTATTAACCTCTTTAGTAATTCCGGGTAAGTCCTTAGCGACATCTTGGGCATATTCATTTGTAGTTTGGGACGGTTATATTTATGTAGTTAGCGATGAGGATGTTACCGAAGTTGGAAGTGAGATTGGCCATGTCACTAAGTATTCAGATATGGAATCTTTTCCAGGCAACTTCTCAAACTCCTTCGCTAAAGGGACGAAATATTATTCCATTAAAGGCATTAATAAAAATGAAGCCATAGCTGTCGAGAAGTCAAAGGGACAATACAGCAAGGCATATAGAGAATCTGAGTATGAGGTAAGAGGTGCTTTCGATGGCTATTTTGATGGACAACAGGGGGCAATTAAAATCTTTGTTTTTTTAATCATTGGTATTTTAGCTGTTATTTTCTTTTATAGAATGAAAGGAATTAAACGTTGAGCAAAGAAATCATTACATCGCTTTGAGTTCCTTAAAGTATATAGAAGAATCATAATAAAAATCCCTGAATTCTAAAGCAGAATTCAGGGTTTTTTCGCTATGTATGTTTTTACTTATTCCGAAGTACCGTAATGAACCCATCAAGGATCTGGTGACTTACTTTAAAGCCTTTGCTTTGGTAAAATGTCAGCGCTGCATCATTTCCATTAGAAACATAGATAAACCGGTCATCAATGTCCTCGAATGAATCCAGCCATTCCATAGAGCGGTTGAATAGTTCAGAACCAATGCCCATGCTGCGATAGCCTTCTTTTATGTAAAATTGAGAGAGGCAGCCGACATCCTCATTTTCTACTGAATCCATATCGAAAAAAGTAGCGAATTCATTTGAATAAACTTGTTTTGGTGAAATGTTGCTGTACACATAAGCAACGATTTCGTCACCATCATAAGCGGCAAGGATAAAATTGGCCTTCGCATTTTTAACGGAAGGAACCATCCGTGTTTCAAAATTCATGCTGTCAAAAAGCTCGGGACGGATATGGGCCAACGATTTTTGATATGACATCAAATCATTGCACAATCCCTTGACGCAGCTGATATTTTCTTCCGGAATCAATTCGTAATGGATACTCATTCCCTTCATCCTTTCCATTTTTTGTTTGATAGAATTATAGCAATATCCAATGATTTATCAAGAGTAATTAGTTAGTATTCTCTTGAAGGCGTCAATCCCTGAATGGTCATAAGACTCCGTCTGAGGACAACTCGCAGAGAGATTTTTCCCTCGAGTGGTCATGGGGACCCGTCTGAGGATAACTCGCCGAGAGATTTTTACCTCGAGTGGTCATGAGGACCCGTCTGAAGACAACTCGCCGAGAGATTTT
>NZ_JBALSS010000006.1:163300-175312 GCF_036967045.1 Bacillus sp. JJ1609
CTGAGTGGTGATGAGAGCCCGTCTGAAGTCGAAGCTAACATATTCTCTTCGATGATCTTAAGAGTCTTTAAAATGAACCAATCTTCAACGATAAGATGATTCAAATAGATGGAAAGCACGCTTCCGTCACGAAGGCGTGCTTTCTTTCAATTCGCATTCTCATCATTAAACTTATCCAGCATATTGATCGTTTCCACTAAATGGTTATTAAAGATTTGTCTGGCAACGGCAAGAAGATCAACAATCATGGGATCACGAAGGGTATAAATGACACGGTTGCCTTCTTTCGTGCCTGTGACGATATTTTTCCCGCGGAGGATGGTCAACTGTTGGGAAACGGCTGATCCTTCGCTTCCAGCGAGATTCTGGATTTCATTGACACTCTTATCTCCTTCAGCCAATAGCTCAAGGATCTTTATCCTGAGAGGATGGGCTAGTGCTTTGAAAAATTCCGCTTTAAATTGCTGCATCTCCAGGTTCAATCAAATTGCCTCCTTTCTCATTTTTGGAACATGAGAACCGTCCCCATGTTTCTTCTGCTGCGCCTGAAAGGGTTGAACATTCTCTGAATGCGAGGTGTTTGCAGCCGAGGCACTGGTGTTTGTTTATTTGCGATAATCCGTACTTGATGGCGTCCCCGGTGTGGTCAAAGAAATGATTTTCTCCTATCAATTGATATAGGCCTGTTTTTACTAATACTTTTTTAGGCTGAAGGTTGATACCGGATATGAGGACGATCCCATGTTTTGAAAAATGGCGGACGATACTTGATAAATGGGCTTCGCCGGTTGTATCCATGAATGGAACTTTTCCCATTCTTAATAGAAGGATTCTTGGTTTAAAATGGATGGTTTCCATGATGGTTTGTTCAAATGTTTGCGCAGCCCCGAAAAATAGCGGTCCTTCCACGTTATAGATACTGATTTGCGGGCAATCATGCGAATCAGAAACGATTTGGGGCTGGACTTTCTCTTGCTTGCTATTCGGATTTGGCAAAGCCTTTGCAGTTACCATTATATCACTCATTCTTTTTGTGAAAATAATAACCGCTAAAACGAGACCTGCCTCGACAGCCAGTGTCAAATTGAAAAACACGGTTAACAAGAAGGTAATGACCAGGACGAGTGTATCTTCCGTGCGTGATTTTACCATATGGAAAAATACGTGACGTTCACTCATATTCCAGGCGACGATCATTAAAATCGGCGCCATGCTTGCAAGAGGAATCCTTGATGCGAAAGGTGCAAAAAGCAATAGAACTAAAAGCACGACGATTCCATGGGTAATCCCGGAAAGAGGGGAAGCGGCGCCATTTTTTATATTAGTAGCCGTTCGTGCGATTGCTCCGGTTGCAGGGATACCCCCGAACAGAGGCGTGACCATATTGGCGAAGCCCTGCCCGACTAATTCCCGATTACTGTTGTGCTTGCTATTTGTCATGCCATCAGCCACTACTGCCGATAAAAGCGACTCGATCGCACCAAGCAAGGCAATCACAAATGCCGGGCCGATAAGTGTCTGGACCCGATCGAATGACATCTTTGGAATCGCAAACTTAGGCAGAGTGCTGGGGATGTCTCCAAAGGTTGAACCAATGGTCGCAACATGCTGCGGGTAAAAGAAGCTTGCAGCCAGGGTGGACAAAACCAGTCCAATCAGTGGTCCCGGGATTTTCGGAAATAGCTTGGGAGTGAGCAATACCGTGAATAAGCAAATTCCGGCAGTGAGGATACTGTATAGATTAATGGTATCAATATGAATGATGATTTCATTCACGTTCTCAAGAAAGTATTCGTGCTTCTCATCACCGGTTAGGCCTAAGAAATTCGGGATTTGCCCGGCAAAAATAATCACCGCAATCCCCGAGGTAAAACCAATCGTAACCGGCCGGGGAATGAATTTGATCAGTGACCCCATTTTAAAAATTCCCATCAGAACTAAAATAATCCCCGCCATAAATCCTGCGATCAATAGGTTCTCAAAACCATAGGTCATGACGATCCCAAACAAGATGGGAATAAATGCACCAGTCGGCCCGCCAATCTGATACTTTGAGCCTCCCAATAATGAAATCAGGATTCCTGCAATAATCGTCGTATAGATTCCGTGCTCGGGCTTAACGCCTGAGGCAATGGCAAACGCCATTCCCAGAGGAATCGCGATAACGCCCACGACAATCCCAGATATAATGTCCTTTTGGAAAGACTGAACTGAGTAACCCTGATACCTTCCGCTAAAAACCCACTTACGCTGCATTTTTACCCTTCCTTATTTTTAATATTTGTATCTTTGATTATTTGAATATACATAGTTAAAATCTACACCCGGTCGAGAGTTATGTCAAAGGCTTTTTTTAAAGGCTCTTTGAAGTGATATTGTTGATATTTTACATAAAAAAGAAGACCATCTTTTTGATAACGGGTTCTCTTTTGGAGTACAAAACACTAAAAAGCAGCACAAATAGCCACCTAATTCGCATATGAATTAGATGGCTTGTTATTGCTGAAATATCAATGATTTTTGGGTTTTTATTACGTGATTTAGCACGATGACAATAATCATTGTCACACTGTTATTTGGTATGCTAATTCAATTGCTAATCGACTCACCAAACAAAGTGCTAAATTCCGTTGAAAAGGATTAAACGGTTTCTAAATCGAATATAAAGTAAGGTTATAACGAGTGAATCTTATTCCACAAACGTAGCAGGATTGTTGAATAAGGGATTTTAAGGTTAATATTTCTTATTCAACTTAAGCATCTCTTTAAGATGGAGAAATGTCTTTTTTTATTGAAGTGAAGGGCGATAAGTTAGGAAACGGGGGTAAAAACATTGGATGATAAAAATCAAATTGTAGGTAAAGTGAAAGAAATCCGACGATTCCCTGTAAAATCAATTTTAGGGGAGATATTACAAACCGTTTCAATTGATAAACGAGGACTCAATGGGGATCGTCTGTGGGCGATAAAGAATATAAATGGAAAATTTGGTAGCGGTAAAACAACACGTCGTTTTCAACACATGGATGGTTTATTTAATTATAAAGCAAGATATGAGGATACTACTCCAATTATAACTATGCCCGATGGCACAGATTATCGAGGTGACGATAATACTGTTAACGAAAAGTTGTCTGAGAGTCTCGGATATCAAGTAACTTTGGCACGAGAGGAGTCAATATCCCATTTTGATGAAGGCCCAATTAGCATCATTACTACTTCTGCGTTACGAAAGGTGAGTCAGGAACTAGGAGAGGCAGTTGACCCTCGACGTTTCAGAGCAAACTTATTGATCGATACAGAATCAACGGGATGCCTTGAAGATCATTGGGTGAATCAACTAATCCTAGTTGGCTCGTCAGTTATCCTAAGAGTTGTTGCTCTTCTTCAAAGGTGTATAATGGTGAACAATTCTCAAGAGGAACTAAAACAGGATAAACGGTTACTCCGATACTTGGTTAATAACCACGAATCTACTTTTGGTGTATGGGCAAAGGTTGAACGCTTCGGTAAGATAAATATTGACGATAAGATAATCTTAGTATAAGTTAATCGTTGTTCAACAATCGGGTGCGATTGCTGAATAAGCCTAAAAAATCGGTTCCAATTTGAACCACATACAAACGTTAAAAGCACTGCAAAATTGCAGTG
The DNA here is from genome assembly GCF_036967045.1 of Bacillus sp. JJ1609. Lineage (NCBI taxonomy): Bacteria > Bacillati > Bacillota > Bacilli > Caryophanales > Bacillaceae > Bacillus > Bacillus sp. JJ1609. The sequence continues at coordinate 166,952 of NZ_JBALSS010000006.1, forward strand.
CTTTTTTACTTGCTAATTTATATGCGATTTACGATGTTTTTTAACTTTTTGTACTCCGATAGAGAACCCCGTTATCTGTGGTTTTTCAAAATGTTATTTTTTCCGTTATCTATGCCCTATCCCCACGATCTTGTATTATCCTAATTATATGAACTTTCCAGTTTGTTGAAAAAATAGTAATGAACGTGAACCGAACCGGCGTGTCTGCCATCTAATAGATAGATTAAAAAGAGGAGGGGAACTTTTGGCTAGTGAACGAGATGTGAAAAAAGCACAAAAGGGGGACAAGAAAGCTTTTGTGCGGATTGTGAAGGATGCCGAAGAGGTGCTCTATAAGGTAGCGAACTCGATCCTGCAGAACGATGAGGACTGTGCTGATGCCATCCAGGAGGCTATATTAAAAGCCTATAGTTCCATTACTACATTACGTGATGTACGAATCTTCAAGACATGGATGGTGAGGATCGTGATTAACTGCAGCTATGAGATTTTGAGAAAAAATAAGAAAATAATTCCGATGCAGGAGTGGATGGAGCCTGCTTCGCCAGATGACCGTTCAACCTTTGAGGTGAAAGATGCCCTGAAATCATTGGAGGAGGACTTACGGGTTCCCGTAACGCTGTATTACCTTGAGGAATGGAATGTGCGGGAGATTGCAGAAGCAATGGAGATTCCGGAGGGTACCGTGAAGTCACGTCTAAGCCGGGCAAGGCACAAGCTATCGCAATACCTGGGTTCAGAAACTGAAAGGAGTGTACAAAATGGCAGAAAATCATGATCAGAAATTGGGAGAAACGTTACGGAAGATGGAAAATGGGATGCCGGATCAAGTACGCCACCGGATTGATGAAACACTGTCCAGCCTTCCAGAACGAAAGAAGAAATGGAAAAAGCCATCCATGATTGCTAGCGGAATTGTGGCAAGCTTAGCCATTCTTTTGGGAACCGGTTTTACTAATAGCACGATGGCGCAGGTGCTGCAAAGCATCCCATTCGTTGAATCCGTCTTCAAGCTGGCAGGAGACAATACATTGAAAACGACCGTGGAAAAAGGGCTTGCTGAAAAAGTCAATAAGAGTGCTGCGGATGAAGGTATTACCGTGACAGTGAATGAAGCTATCTATGATGGGACGCGCATTTCTGTTGGGTATGTCGTTCAGTCCGACACGATTCTTGATGAAAACGTGAATCCCTCAATCAATTTTACCGTCGACGGAAAACGAATTGAAAATTATGGTGTGGGAGGAAGCAGCGAACGATATGATGACCATGTGGTGCTCGGTGTCATGCACATAGATGTATCAGATCCTCTCCCAAGTGAATTCGATTTAGGAGTGAATATCAAAAAGCTTGGTGAGAGTGAAGGGGAATGGAACGTTCAGTTTCCAGTGAAGGAAATGAGTTCTGAGAACAAGGTAATCCTCCCAATTGAGAAGAAATCGAGTGGTGACATTACGGTGATCCTTGAGAAGGTCACGTTTGCTCCAACGTCAACCGAGGTTGTTTATAAGCTGAAGCAGCCGAGTGATCGTGAAATGGAGTTGAGCTTCGAATTGTTGGGAAGCAACGGAGAACAAGTGGAACCTCTTTCCCTGTTCAAGAAAGAAGATACATTCAAGGTGTCATACGAACCGTTCAACAATATTCCCGAAACAATCACATTTCGACCACAATCCCGGCATGATAGGGAAACAGATCAGATCCTTGAAAAACTGGAGATCACTCTAGGAGTAAACTAAGAGAAAAAACCAAATCCGCTTTAGGGTTTGGTTTTTTTACCGTGATCGAGACGATTCTTCCCGACTTTATTTGCAATCCCAAGAAACGAACCTGCCCGTTAGCCCTGGGATGCAGCTTTGTAAGCACGGAAATTTGATATAATGAACCCAAAGAATGAACTGAAAGGGGCACGAACAGAATGACCATAAGAAAAATTTCCGCAGAAGAACTATACGAAAAAGTAAAAAATGATAACGAAATCATGCTTTTAGACGTAAGAGCAGAGGAAAAATACAAAGACTATCATATTGAAGAAGCAGGCATAAAGAATATCAACCTACCGAAGAATTTCATTTTTGAAAACAATGGCGAATCCGTTCAAGCGTTGCCTAAGGATAAAGAAATCATTGTAACATGTACAACAGGGAATTCTGCCACAAAGTGTGCGAATATCCTGTCTGAAAAGGACTATGATGTAGTCGTATTAGATGGCGGAGTGACTGCCTGGAAGAGTTTTTTAGAAACGAAGAATGAATGATTAGTTAAAGGAGCGATGGGGAGATTCGCTCCTTTTTTTGGGGGTTTAAGTCAGGTAATATTATTAGCTGTTCACTTTAGTAAAACTTTGACCTTAGCGGAGAAATGGGACATATCCATACTCGCCAAAGATTCGAATAATCATGGATAATTCTTATTTAGCTGTTGGGGAAGGTTCTAGAAGGAATAATCTAAAAATCGTAGAACTTCTTAATGTACAAGTTAGCAATAAAACAATTGATATCTAATGTAACTAACAAGTAGTTTTACGCAAAATAAAGGCTTGTAGCTTAGAAAGCTAGATAGACAAATTACATAACAAGGGTAACACTTTTAAGAAGGGATGACTGACAATGAAGAATTCTCTAAAAGAAATCGCAGTGTCGTTTTTACAACTGGTTGCGTCGGGGGAAGTGCGCGAAGCATACCGCAGGTACATTAGTCCGGATTTCCGTCATCATAATCCCTTTTTCCAGGGAGATGCTGACTCTCTGATGCTCGCAATGGAAGAGAACGGCGCCGAGAATCCTAACAAAATACTTGAAGTAAAACGTGTCATCGAAGATGGGGATCTTGTTGCGGTTCACTCCCATGTAAAACAAAAGCAAGATGACCTTGGGGCAGCAGTGGTTCATATCTTCCGCTTCCAAAATAACGTCATCGTCGAATTGTGGGATGTGGGTCAGCCCATACCAGAGAATTCTCCGAATGAAAATGGCGTGTTCTGATAGAGGTTTTTGTTGTTATGCTAACGCGTGAGTATATACAACAAGAAGTTACGCTTTTTTATTAACGGATCAGTTTAGTCCTTATACAATCATGAGTAAAAACAAGGAGGAAACGAATATGACAAAGAGAAATAAGGAGTTGTCACCAGAACAACGAGATGAACTACTCGGAACTTTGAAAGAGCGATTTGAGAAAAACATGAACCGGCATGAAGGGCTTGAATGGGCTAAAGTACAAGCCAAGCTCGAAGCGAATACTGAAAAACTGTGGTCGCTCAATGAAATGGAAGGCACTGGCGGTGAACCGGATGTGGTTGGCCAGGATAAAGAGACGGGCGAATACATCTTTTATGATTGTTCAGCGGAAAGTCCTAAAGATCGCAGAAGTGTTTGTTACGACCGAGAAGCACTGGAGTCACGGAAAAAACACAAACCGGAAAATAGCGCTATGAATATGGCAACTGCCATGGGCATTGAACTTTTAACGGAAGAACAATACCGGGAGCTGCAGGAACTTGGGAATTTCGATCTGAAAACGTCTAGCTGGGTGCAAACACCTGCCAATATTAGAAAACTTGGCGGGGCAATCTTTTGTGATCGCCGCTATGATACTGTCTTTATGTACCACAATGGAGCTGATTCCTACTATGCGGCAAGAGGTTTCCGCGGTTCGCTAAGGGTCTGAATTTTGCACAGACAGCTAAATCTGAATTTGAGAACAGGAAAGGCTTTAATATCAATATTCAACTATTGGGTGCGAGAGTTGAAGTTGGGATTGCTGAGGCGAACCTTTTTTAGTGAGCTAACATGGCAGGTTAATTGAAGAAGAATGGATTCCAGAAGATCGCCATTAGTGTCGATCTTTTTTCTTTGTCACTGTTTCATATAAAGAGTTACTATTTGAAGCACGTTGGAGATTTATAGTGATATTATTTTATGAATTGGAAAAAATAGTATTAGGAAAGGAGGTATTGTGAATGTCAGTGAAAAAGTGGTTAACTGGATTGGTCGTTTTGCTTGCGATGACTATGGTTTTGACAACTCCAGGCTCACTCAGTGTATTTGCGGAATCCGGTGTCTTAACACAGCCTATTGAGTCTGAGAAAGCGATTGAGGTCGAGATGAACGATGTTTACTTTAATCCGAAAGTCATTACTATTCCGAATGGAAGAACGACAACGTTAATATTGAAAAACAAAGGTAAGAAAGCGCACACCTTCACAGTGGAAAAGCTCAGAATTGACACCGAAGTCCAGCCTGGAAAAGAAATAACCATTACCGTTAAACCGGAAATGCCCGGTACATATGAACTGATCTGTCGGTTCCATTTCCAGCAAGGGATGGTTGGACAAGTAATAGTCGAATAACAAGCAGGGCCAATCGAGCCTTGCTTTTTTAATAGGCAACGGTCACGTACTTATGATGACCCGGTTTGAACCATGAATTATTAAGGTACTTATTTATTAAAATCTTTATTGTGCTAACGGGGGCAGGTTGAAAGAAGGCTTACAATATACAGATTGGTTTCGTTTTTTCAAAGGAGAATAAGGAAGCAAAAATTGCTTCCTTATGTTGTATTAATTTTTTAATCTCTTAAAGCTATCCACCTGAACGATGGTATACGCAGCATAATAAAGAAAGAAGAATATACAAAAATCATAAAAAGAAGACCAATTTTTAGGATTATAAAAGCCAGTTGCCTTAAAGAAATTCATACCTAAAAAGGCAGCAATGGCTGAGAAAATCACACCTTTTAAAAAGGAATTCATATTCGGTTTTATTTGTAACGCAAACATAATCCCTACAGGTGCTAAAGAAAAGTGATATGGTAAAAATAAAAAGGGAGCAAGTGGGATCATGACCAATGGGTAAGACCAAAGCCCAGACGATAAAGCAGCAAGGTCTATCGAAAGTGATAATATGATTGTCAATAATCCACCCAAAAGCAGACGCCCTGTGCTTTCCTTATTTCTCAAAATGAACCAAATAATCCACGGGATTATAAAAAGGGAGATACCAAACCACCACTGCCAAGTGAATAGAAAATCATCCCTCACTATTTTCGCAAATAAGGAACTGGTATCAGTTAATTGATTATAAGCCTTTTCTGAATGAGTGATTCCTTCCTTGAATGACATTTCTTATGCTCCCCTAGAAAGTTAGTAATTGTATTTTTTTCCTAATAATAGCTGTTTATGTATCATTAGAGACTTATTGGAAAATTATATTTAATTACCTCATGAAACCCTGCAAATCAAAACAATACGAGAGCGAATTTACTTACGAATTACTTCTGCTATTTTAGCTGCTTTTATATGCGTTTTGATTCCCCAAAAATAGAACGGTTTACTTTTTTAGTGATTTTTAGTCGTCCGTATTATAAGGCCAGCCAGAAATTTCTGGCTGGCCGTTTTTTATATGGCTTTATCACTGGGTGGCTGGAGCAGACCGTATAAAAATTAAATAGACCGGACACCTTATGTTTGTTCAATAATCAAACTAGGGGTGGAATTAATGGAGTGGTTTGGCCTCAGTAATGAATCATTTGATTTTGATATGTTTTCTAGAAGTCACTTTGTTGTATTGGCCATCTTTTTTCTTACTATAGGCGTTATTTTTCTATATAGAACAAATATGAATGGTGACAAATGGAGAAGAACTGAAATTGGAGTAACTTTTAGTTTGGTTTTCATGGAGATCATGAATCACGTATGGATGCTGGTGAATGGGGTCTGGAAAATAGGCCGTTCCATGCCGTTGGAATTGTGTAATATTGGCCTCATATTATGCGTGATTTTGCTTTTGACTAGAAAAAAATTAGTCTTTGAATTATTATTTTTTATTTCGCTATTGGGTGCTACACAAGCGATTATAACTCCTGCGTTAACATACGATTTTCCTCACTTTCGATTTTTCCACTTTTTCTATGCGCATATGATGATTGTTTGGGTAACCTTATATTTTACATGGGCAAAAGGATATTACCCAACATTCCGTTCTGTGATCAAACTTATTGTTTTTATTAATTTGCTATTGCCTGTTATCTTGTTCGTTAATAAACGAGCGGAGGGGAATTACTGGTTTTTACGCCATAAGCCTGAAACCCCAAGTTTCCTGGATGTGCTTGGACCCTATCCATTGTATATTTTTTCGTTGGAAAGTTTATTGATCGTTTTAAGTGTAGTCGCATGGTTAGTCTTACGAAAAAGAGAGAAGAGCCATTTGGAAGGTCCTCAAGCTGATTACTAGGTTTAATTTTAGAATGAATTTTAAGGTGCTCGGCTAGTCACAACGCCTTGATAGACTAAATAAAAAAGGAAAGGATTCAGTGCCGAAAAGGTCTGAGTTCTTTTCATTTTCAGCAGGTTTAGAAAATCTGATAAGAAAGCTAGAATCACCTAATTTATAATTTCTGAGCATTCCTAATATAATTACTTCAATTAAATTTGAAACCGCCTTCATCCCTAAAAGCTTGGTAGCTGCAACAGTTTTGTGCTTCTCTTATTTTCCGCACTTTCCTTGAAACGATATGGAATCTTTGTTAGGTTAAGTAACCGTAGCCCCCCTTGAGGCGGCAAAAAAACTTGGACGGCATAATTAACATATTTATTTTTTGCGTGGTTCGACCTGGCGCCCTTTAATAAAAGTAGTTTTTATTGTTATTTTGGGAGCTCTTTTCGAGATATTTCTGAACAACGATAGCTTTTAAAAACATAAAAATCCAGAAGCCGATTTTTACTCTAGAGTGTAATAGCTAGAAGTTTACGAAAAGAGCCTAAACCACTATGTTAATTATTTCGTTTAGGGAAAACGAATAGGAGAGATTTGGTGAATTTTGAAGTATTTATTTCTTTGGGCATTTATTTTATAGCGATGTTATTAATTGGGTTTTATGCTTATCGGAAGACATCTAACCTGAATGATTATATGCTAGGAGGCCGTGGTCTGGGGCCATCTGTAACAGCTCTTTCTGCAGGTGCGTCAGATATGAGTGGCTGGATGCTGATGGGATTGCCAGGCGCCATGTATACGACTGGGCTTTCAAGTGCCTGGTTGGCAATTGGATTATCGATTGGTGCCTATTTAAACTACCTCATTCTAGCTCCAAGACTGCGAACTTATACAGAATTAGCAAATGATTCAATTACGATCCCCGATTTTCTTGAAAACCGCTTTTCGGATCATACTAAGATTCTTCGATCGGTTTCAGCGATTGTGATCATCGTCTTCTTTACGCTTTATACATCTGCCGGTTTTGTTTCTGGCGGTACGTTATTCGAATCAGCATTCGGGCTCGATTATCGAATTGGTTTATTTGTAACAGCGGGTGTTGTCATTGTCTATACGCTGTTCGGCGGATTCCTTGCTGTAAGTTTGACTGACTTTGTACAAGGCTTGATCATGTTTGTTGCACTTATCCTTGTACCGGTCGTGGCTTTTACCGACCTTGGTGGTACGGCAAATGTAATGGATAGTGTTCAAAAGATTGATCCTACATTAATGGATATCTTTAAAGGAACATCCGTGATTGGCATTATGTCCTTTTTAGCCTGGGGGTTGGGATATTTCGGTCAGCCTCACATTATCGTCCGCTTTATGGCGATTAACTCAATTGAGGAGCTTAAGCCTGCCCGCCGAATCGCTATGGGCTGGATGATCATTTCGATTATCGGCGCATTAGCAGTCGGTCTTGTTGGTATTGCTTATGTTTCAAAGAACAATGTCGCACTTGAAAATCCAGAAACGATTTTCATCCTGTTTTCAAATATCCTTTTCCATCCTTATATCACTGGTTTCCTGCTTGCGGCAATTTTAGCTGCAATCATGAGTACAATTTCTTCACAATTACTCGTTACATCCAGTGCATTAACGGAGGACTTTTACAAAGCATTCTTCCGCCGCAAAGCATCGGATAAGGAATTAGTGTTTGTCGGCAGAATGTCCGTTTTACTTGTAGCGTTAGTTGGGATCGGACTTTCGTATACGCCAAAGGATTCCATTCTTTCATTAGTAGGTAATGCGTGGGCAGGATTCGGCTCTGCATTTGGTCCGGCAATCCTGCTAAGCCTTTACTGGAAGCGAATGAACCGCTGGGGTGCATTAGCCGGCATTATTGTTGGTGCTGCTACAGTCATGGTCTGGATCAGCGTTCCAGCATTGAAAGGCTTAATGTATGAAATGATTCCAGGCTTCTTCTTGAGCCTTATCGCCGTCGTTGCAGTAAGTCTAATGACAAATAAGCCAGGAAAAGCCGTGCGGGAAGAATTTAATGAAATGGAAGAGATTATGTCTAACTAAAGTGAACATGGGGACGGTTCTCGCGTTTTAAGTGAAACGCGAGAACCGTCCCCATTTTTCTTGTCCAGCTCCAGCGCCT
>NZ_JBALSS010000006.1:175385-264423 GCF_036967045.1 Bacillus sp. JJ1609
GGGGCTGACCAAGGCGCTTGCGCTTTTCGTTATGCAAAATGATTAAGTATTATAGATGCCAACAGGCCTAGGGCTGTGATTAGGCCTGTTATTGGTCCGCTTTCTTCGAAGGCTTCCGGCATCATCGTTGAAGCAATCATGGCGATGATTCCTCCGCCTGCGAAGGCTGATATCCCGGCCATGAGGCCATCCGATGCACCATCAAGGAAAAAGAATCCTGCCCAAGAGGAAAATGTAGAAATAGCCAGTACTGTTAACCACATTACAGAAATTTTTGTCTTGGAATAGCCGTTTTTCCTCATCCCGGCAGTACTGGAAAGACCCTCCGGAATATTACTGATAAAAATGGCGACTACGAGGAGGAAGCTCACCGTTTCCTGCTCAAGAAGGCTTGCGCCGATCATGATCGACTCTGGAACGGCATCGATGATGGTCCCAATGAATAAGGCGATTCCTGCACTCTCAGCTGCCTGTGTTCCGGATCTTTTTCGATGCGAAGCTCCTTTTTTGGAAACGATATAGTCAAATATAGTAAAAACTGCAGCACCGGAAAGGAATCCAATAGCGGTAGAGCTGATGCCGCCCGTACGCACCGCTTCACCAATAAGCTCATAGGAAGCCGCACCAATCAGGACTCCGGTTCCAAATGCCATGATAAAGCCAATCACTTTTTTAGGGAGTGAGAAAAACATTGCCACCAGGGAGCCGAGCAAAACCGCCGACCCCGAAACCGCACCCCACATTGCTGCATGCCACATAGCTACGCTCCTTTCATATAAAAAAATTACCCATTAATTTTCAGGGCAAACGTAATGAATGAAGAGAATCAAGAGGAGAAACAAAGAGGAGATACACTTAGACTTTCCCATTAAAAAGGATATTATCATTTGTACATGGGGACGGTTCTCATGTTCCCAAAAGGAACGTGAGAACCGTCCCTGTGTTACCTTTGTAAAGAAAAAAATCTTTTTTTATGAAAATAAATTAATAGAATTACAGGATGTGCAGTTGTAAAATTAGTAGTAAACCAGTTGAGATCCATTTTGGAAAAGGGGAGAAAGCGAAACCTCACCTATAAATTGACCGTTTTCAGCGTTTGAATTATCTAAAAATTCATAAATTTAAAGAAAATAAGAGGTTGATGAATTGAAAATGGATGTAAAAGAACAAACAATTTTTAATCACACCGGAAATAAAATCATGACCGAAGATAGAGAAATTAACATAATAGCAAGATTACATGAACCATTAATCGTGGTTTTAGGAAATGTTTTAAGCCATGAAGAATGCGATGAGTTAATTAGGATGTCAAAAGATCGATTGCACCGTTCAAAGCTTGCGGATGGCCTGGAAGTGGATGAGCTTAGAACAAGCAGCTGTATGTTTTTCGAAGAAGGAGAAAATGACTTTGTCGCCAGGATTGAAAAAAGGGTATCACACATCATGAATATCCCTGTTGAACATGGCGAAGGCCTGCAAATTTTAAATTATAAAATTGGCCAGGAGTATAAAGCTCATTATGACTTTTTTACATCAAAAAATAAGGTAGTAAGCAATCCTAGAATCAGCACACTCGTCATGTACTTAAATGACGTAGAAGAAGGCGGAGAAACCTACTTCCCTAAACTGAACTTCTCCGTATCTCCGCAAAAAGGCATGGCAGTGTATTTCGAATATTTCTATGACGACCAAACCTTAAACGAGCTAACCTTACATGGCGGAGCACCCGTTATCGTCGGAGATAAGTGGGCAGCAACACAATGGATGAGGAGAAAGAAAGTTTAGGAACATGGGGACGGTTCTCGCGTTCCAAAAATATTAGATCATGACTTTAAAGTAATGCAAAAACCCGTCGAACTGGACGGGTTTTTGCATTTATTATCGATTTTCCCTTTTTCCTAAGGCTTTGTTATTTTTAAATTTACCAAAACGAATGAATTAAAAGTGGTATTTACTGTGTCAGTCATAATTAGAGATGAATAATTAAAACGAATAAAAAGCAGCTTGGCGTCAGAATAACGGGTTCGGTATTCGAGTACAAAAACTTAATTAGCACGCCAATTAGCAGTCCTATTCGCAATTGAATTGGACTGCTTCTGTTTTTTGATATAGTAGGGTTATTAAGTGTATTAATGGGGAATTCGCACCAAAATTCGCACCTCTTTTACCAGGCTGACAGAAATTATTGTCAATATGCTGATACGTATGCTAATCCCTACGCGAATGATGTGCTGATAGGTAGGTTATTGGATATTTATGTTAAAATTATAGGTGAGCTTATTCAATTAACGGTGTAGTTAAAGAAGAATTTAATAAATGAGGGTGAACATTCTTACGAAATGGAGGTGCAATTAAAATGATAATTAGGGCTGTTAAACAAGAAGAATATAGTTTTATCGAAGATTTTGTTTATGAAATATTCAAGAATACCAACTATTCAGATGGTGTAGTTGAAAAATCTCTTGTAAGAGAGATTCGGGAAAAACAATATTACATCCCACAACTAGATTTAGTTGCTGAGGAGAAAGGGAAAATTATTGGACACTTTATACTTTCTAAACTTCCATTAAGTAATAAATATGAAAATGAAATTTTAATGCTATCCCCCGTCTCTGTGGCAATTAATAAGCAACGACAAGGTGTGGGTAAGTTTATGTTGCAGGAAGGTATTAAATTAGCTTCTGAAAGAGGTTATAAGGGAATTATTGTTGAAGGAGATTTTAGATACTATCGACGCTTTGGATTTAAAACATCAACTGAGTTCGGTATATATGCTTCTAAGAAAAACTTACCACCATCCAAGGAGAATTTAATGGCAATGGAGTTGTGTGAAGATGGGTTGAAAAACATCTCCGGTGAAGTGGACTATACAATTTATCATTCATTGACACATTGAAATATATTTTACACCTCAAATTAAAAGCCGAAAAAAATTCTCGATAGTATGACGTCCATACGGGTTGTTAATCAATAAAAATTGGTATTATCTAGCTACGTGTTTCTTTAATTACTTATAACGAAAAAAATTAATGCTGGTTTCAGATTGTGAATTATGTACTTCAACAAATGGGCGCGTTGATCCAGGAAGGATTAACCGCTTTTTTTGTTGAATTCCTTATTGAACATACGGGTTAATTGAAGAAGGACATTTAAATTATTTCTAGAATAAAAAAGATTAATAACTGTCATTATGGAAGCGGTGGGATTAATAGGACAGAAAATCAATTTATTTTTAGATAATAAAACTGAAAAAAGCATAATTAACAGACTACGGAGTGAGGGTTGTATTTTCGCTGAAAAAGAAACACAGTTACTTACCTCTGAGGCTAGAAGTATAGAGGAATTAATGAATATGGTAGAAAAACGAGTAAGTGGTTTACCGCTTGAATACGTGCTTGGATTTACAAATTTTTGTGGTCTACGAATAGGAGTCGAACGGGGAGTTTTTATACCACGTCCACGTACGGAGTTTCTGGTTCAGCAAGCAAAAGTTTTAACCCGCCCATATGATATTGTTTTGGATTTATGTTGCGGGTCTGGTGCTGTTGGTGCTGCAATAGCAACCGACTTTAAAAAGATTTTATTACACTCCGTTGATATTGACCCCGTTGCTGTACGATGTGCTTCCAGTAACATAACTAAGATTGGCGGTCACGTTTATCAAGGTGACTTATATGATGTATTACCCCATTCATTGAGAGGTCAAGTGAACATCATAGTGGCTAATGCACCTTATGTTCCTACTGACTCAGTAAAATTCCTTCCACGAGAAGCACGTTTATATGAATCAAAAGTGGCACTTGACGGAGGAAAGGATGGACTAGACCTTCATCGTATGGTGGCGGAAAAGGCACCCCACTGGCTTGTTTCTGGGGGGCATCTATTGATAGAGACGAGCGAAATGCAGGGTGCAAAAACCTTTGAAATCTTTGCTAAAGCTGGACTAATTACCAAAATACTTAGAGATGAAGAATTGGATGCAACAGTTGTTATTGGAACAAAATCTGGCTAAGAGTAACTACAAAATAAATAACTTATTCAGCTAATGGGTAGCTAATGTTGAAGAAAGAATGTATATAAAAATGCTTGGAGCATCGATTGCTCCAAGCATTTTTCATTGGAAATTTACTTGCTAAATTGCCTGCTAATAATAGTGCGAAATATTATGTGAATAGCAAACTTTATTCGAATATTGTACTTCAAAACCGAACCCGTTTGCTTCAGAACGCCAAGCTATTATTTTTGGTTTGACTATTTTTTATATCTTACATTGTTATTACCCGATAAATATATCTGCTATTAAATAGAGTGCTGCTTTTCCAGCTATCTTTACTCGTGTATCTTCGTGCTTACAATATAGCATACCGCCTCTATTTGATAACTGTCTTGCAACCATTTCTCGTTTCTTTAGTTTCTCTGCCCAAAGAGGAATTAATCCACAGTGGGCAGAACCACATACTGGGTCCTCATTTACTTTTAACTTTGGGAAAAAGGCTCTTGAAACAAAATCATCATTATTTCCTTTGGCAGTAACAATAACTCCAAGTCCCTCTGGCAGTTGCTCTAGTTTTGAAAAGTCAGGACTTATATTTTTTACCACTTCTTCTGATTCTAATACAAATAGCAAATCTCTATTCAGATAAGTTTCTATCGGAGTGGTTCCTAAAGCATCAATCATCTGTTCGGTAAGAGTGATCTCCTTAGAAGGAACGGTTGGGAAATCTAGTTCATACAAATCGTCTCTTCTATTAACAGTAAGTGTCCCACTCAACGTCTCAAATTGAACGGTTTCTAATTGCTTTTCAAAATAGTTCAGAATGACAAAAGCCGTAGCTAATGTTGCATGACCACAAAGGTTAATTTCTCCTCCTGGCGTAAACCATCTAAGCTTATAGTTTTTCACATTTTTTACTGCAAATGCCGTTTCAGAAAGGTTATTTTCAATCGCAATCTTTTGCATAATATCATCAGGAAGCCATTCCTCCATAATACAAACCCCAGCAGGATTACCCTCGAAAACGTTTTCAGCAAATGCATCAACCACATAATATTTCATCATTCTGCCTCCTAGATAAATGAATTTAAACATCCTATGTTTGATATAGAAGATAATAAATGGCTAAAAAAAAAACAGTTAAACATAACTAAGCCTTTCCCAAAAAAACGTGGGGACGGTTTTCGTATTTCATTGGGAATTAAATTGAACCACTAGATCCGTCCCTGTGTTCCTGCTTCATGAATGACGGTCTTCGAAGGTTGTTTCTTGATGACGATGACGAATAAACTGCCTAGTAAGCAAAAGATGCCTGCCAGGAAAAATGCCCAGGTGTAGGAATTGAATATCTTGTAAATCAGCCCGCCGCCAAAGGCTGCTACTGCGGCACCAGCCTGATGTGCTGCGAAAATCCATCCGTATACGATTCCGCTTTTTTCAATTCCAAATACTTGTCTTGAAATACTGATCGTTGGCGGTACGGTTGCGATCCAATCCAAACCGTAAAAGACCGAAAAAATCACCAGCAAAACGAAGGAATCTTGTAGTAAGGCATAGGGAAGCAATACTAGTGATGCTCCTCTCAGGCCGTAGTACCAGAATAATAGCCATCTATTATCAAAGCGATCGGATAACCACCCAGACAGGGTTGTTCCGATTAAATCAAAGATTCCCATAAAGGAGAGCAGTGAAGCCGCTGTGACTAAAGGGATTCCGTAACTCATACAGTAAGAGACGAAGTGAGTGCCTATTAATCCGCTTGTTGATAAGCCGCAAATAAAAAAACTGCCGGCTAATAACCAAAATTCTTTTACCTTCACCGCTGCGAAAAGACCATTAAAAGCAATAACAATGGGATTCTTCCGTTGTTCTTCATTACGTTCTTCCCGTTCCTCTTCAAGCCCGTAAGGAAGGATTCCAGCATCTTTCGGGGTATTTTTCATGAATAAAAAAATGATGAACAGCATGATGATACTTAGGACCATAATAAAACCTATTGCCCAGCGCCACGAATAGGTTTCAATCATAATCGCCAGCACCGGCAGGAGAATTAATTGTCCTGTTGCTGTACTTGCCGTTAATATTCCTACCGCAAGACCGCGCCTTTTTTCAAACCAGCGATTTGCTATATATGGACTAAGCACGGTTAAAAATAAACCGGATCCTAATCCGATGATGATTCCCCAAATGATCACGAGCTGCCAGGATTCCTGCATCACAAGTGTTAAAAGCGTACCTGCCAGCAAGGTGACCATGGATATGACCATCATTTTCTTTAGGCCAAACACTTCAATCAGTGCAGCCATAAAAGGGCCGGAAATGCCATATAAAAAAAGGCCCACTGCAAAAGCGAGTGAAATAACAGACCGGCTCCAGCCAAATTCGTTTTCAAATGATTCTATGAAAACGCCTGAAGAGGATCGGACGATTCCAGCGACGATAATGGAGAAGAAAGAGATGATTAAGATAATCCAACTATAATGGAGACGTTTCAAACCCTTCACCTGCGTTCTTTTAATTTAATTCTAAATTTTACAACAAATCTTACAGTATTAATATACTTATTTGTGAACATGGGGACGGTTCTCGCGTTCCTTTCAGGAACATGAGAACCGTCCCCATGTTTTACCTATGTTTTATGTTAGACCCTAATGGGAAGACAAGATAGATAGTTGAACCGATTAGGAGGAATGCAGGATGAGTAAGACGATTTTCATTACGGGGGCTGGGAGTGGGCTTGGCAGGGGTGCGGCGCTTGGTCTTGCCAGGAATGGCCACCGCGTTATTGCGACGACGGAGCTGACTTCCCAGAAAACGGATCTGGTTCGAGAAGTTGAGGAACTGGGCTTAGATATGGAAGTATTCAAGCTCGATATTACGAACGAGCGGGATCGAGGGCAGATTGAAAAATACGATTTCGATGTGTTTGTGGCAAATGCCGCGATTAATGAAGGCGGGCCGCTGGCGGAAGTGCCGATGGACCGCGTCCGTGCGCTATTCGAAGTCAATGTATTCGCCACACTGGAAACCGTGCAAATTGCAGCGAGAAAGCTTGTGGAGAAAGGAAGCGGAAAGATAGTCTTCATGAGTTCAATGGCAGGTATATCGGCAACGCCATATGTAGGTCCATATACAGCGACAAAGCATGCCATCGAAGGAATCGCCCAAACGATGAAGTCAGAGCTTGAAAGCTTTGGGGTTCAAGTGGCAACCATTAATCCAGGGGCTTTTAATACAGGCTTCAACGACCGAGCAGCAGAGGAGAAGTGGAAATGGTTCGACGAGTTCAAGAATTTTACCGACAAAGAAGATATGAAAAAACAAGAAGAGGGACTCGAAAATCAGTTTGATCCAGAAGATATGATTCAAAAGATGATTGAAATCATTCCAGCTGATCACCATAAATTTCGCACCGTTTACCCGGAGGAAACAGAAAATCAGCTTAAAAAGACGGAGAAAGAACGCTGGGATATGGATATTTGATTAGAACCATATGCATAAAGTGAATGATTTTTATCAAATGGGTCGGGTTTTGACTTGCAATAAACAATTCAATTAACAAGAAAACGCTCAGGGAATATAAAGTCTCTGAGCGCTTATTTATATTGTGTGATTGAACATATGGACCCTTTATTTTATTCCTGCTTCTTTAGAAAACTAAAATAAAACAAAAAGGAAATCATGACAAGCATGGCATAAAACCAGACCGAACGATACCAAACATTCTTTAATTCTATCCAAAAACTCATTCCCCCTTGTTCTGGTGGTAAGACAGAATATACAGACACTTCCACATAGAACATTACAAGGAAAAACAAGAACAAAGACAAAAATAATATCCGTTTCAAAAGTTTTGCGTTTATTTCTCCCATAGCTCAACCAGTCTGCCATCAGGATCTTCTATCCATATAAACTTTCCAAATTCACTAATCTCTTTTTCCTTCACAAGAGGAACACCAATTTGTTCAAGATGCTTAATCGTCTCATTTAGGTTATAGACTTGGAAGTTTAACATCACTTGTTGTTCCGTTGGGAAATAACTGTCATCTTCAGCAAAGAATGAAAAGATAGTTTCATTTTCTGAATGGGGTTTAATAATAGCCCCATTCCAATTTTCCATATTAATCTTCAATACTTCACTGTACCATTTTTTAATAGCATCTAAATTTTTAGTTCTCCAAAATATTCCCCCGAAACCTTTTATCATCATAATTAACTCCCTTCTATTAGGAACATGGGGACGGTTCTCGCGTTCCTTTCTGGAACATGAGAACCGTCCCTGTGTTTTTATTTTTCCATCATCTTCTGATCAAGATGCTCAAGGATCATCTTCCAGGCGTCTTCATGCCCGTTTTTCGAGTCTTCGTCTGGAAAGCCCTTATGGCTAAGTTTTAAAAGTGTGCCGGTTTGGTGAGGCTCCAGATCAATGGTTAGGACGGTTTCCGCGCCTTTTGTGCCCCCAGCACCTGTTAACCATGTAAGCTCTATCAGACGGTCCGGCACTAATCTGAGAAATCGTCCATAATGAGGATGGCGCTGAATTTCATTATGCTCATCCGGTCTAAAGACGGTTTCAAAGAAAAATGCCGAGTTGACCTGCGCCTTCATGATCAGCGTCCCAGGGGCTGCGAACCATTGATCGAAATTCTCTGTCCACGCTCTATAAAGTACATCAGACGCGGATTCCATTAAACGTTCAACCTGCAAATCATACGGTCTTGCAGAAAGGTCAGGTGTTGTAATGGGTTCCATGGTACATCCTCCGATTCATTCATTTGGATATGTTTCTTGTAAAAACGCAACAGACTGATTAATTAATGCTTTTAAAACTTCAGTGTCAATGTCAGCTATCTTATTTATGTACACACATGCTTTTCCTGTAGTATGCTTGCCAAAATCCTTTAAAAGCTCATCTCGCTTCGTATCACCAACTGCAAAATACAGACTGATCTTGGCCTTGCGAGGAGAGAAGCCAACCAGCGGCGCATCGCCTTCGTGGCCGGATTCATACTTATAATGATAGGATCCAAATCCAATGATGCTCGGTCCCCACATCTTCGCCTTATAGCCTGTCGTTTCCGTAAAAATATCTAACAATTTGTAGGCGTCCTCACGTTTCTTCGGGTTGTCGACCATTTCGATAAACTCAATCACACTATTATCATTTTCCTTCGTTTTTAGCTCGTACATATTTGGTATCTCCTTTCATGAAACAGAGGGCAGGTCTGCTGTTTGAAAACTAATATATAGACTCTTCCGTTTCCCTGACAATCATCCAGCTGCCAGTTCTCGATGGTAAATAGCCTTGCCAATACTTCTTCATTTATTTCGAGAAAGCAGGGGTGAAATCCTTCAAGGGAACATGGGGACGGTTCTCATGTTCCAAAAATAAAAAGCCCGCCGTAAAAGCGAGCTTTGGTTTTACCTATTTTGGTCCATCTTGTTGTTCTTCTTATCCGTAATCTCAATATATCTAATCGTTTCTTTCTGAAGCTTTCGATAAGTGGCTGTAAGTACAGCTGCTCCTGCTGAAATCATTGATGCCAGCAGCAGTTTCTTTTTCGTCTTATCCATGATCACCCTCCGTTTTAAAAAACTGCTTTTAATGTGTAATTCCCTATTTTCACCTGCATTAAAAGTACTGTGAGGCTTTAATTTTTTACAAGAAAAACGTCTGTCATAATACGTTCAAAACATTTCAACAGAATTGTGAAATCATTCACAAAAACCCCTATTTTCAAGATAAATTTGTTAAATTATAAGTGTAATAATAATTCATTTTTGGAGAGTGAAGATCATGGTTGCCAAATGGTTAAGAGAAAATAACATCGCCGCTGGAATTTTGACAGTGTTACGTTTATATCTAGGTTACAATTGGATGCATGCTGGATGGGGCAAGCTGACTGGTGGGGGATTCGATGCTAGTGGATTTTTGAAAAATGCGGTTGCCAATCCGGTAAAAGGCCCGGATGGTAACATGGTGTATAGCTGGTACGTATCTTTCCTAGAGAACTTCGCTTTGCCAAACATTGATATTTTCAACTTCATTGTTCCAGTTGGTGAATTCCTGATCGGTCTTGGCTTGATCCTTGGCTGCTTAACAACTGCCGCAATGTTCTTTGGCTTAGTGATGAATTTCAGTTTCTTCCTTGCCGGAACAGTATCTCACAACCCAACAGACATCTTCCTAGGCTTCATCATCCTGTTCGCTGGCTACAACGCTGGCCGCTATGGTTTAGACCGTTGGGTAGTGCCATTCCTTCGTAAAAATGTTTTCAAGCGAGCAGAGGAACTGGCCCATAGAGCTGTATAACCGAAGTTAATTCCCCCTTATAATATGGATGGCTGTCGAGATACTCGGCAGCTGTTTTTTTTATGGGCATGCTCTTAAAAAGTGAACAAGAGAACCGTCCCCATGTTCTTTTTAGGAGGGTCTATTGACCGGAGTGAACTAACATGTTACTATAAGGTCACATATTAAATGTTACTTTTTGGTCACATGTTATAGAAAGAAGCAAAAAACCTCGATGAAAGGGTTCGTTGTAATGGAGGAAGGACTTTCAATCGTATTTAAAGCATTAGGACACCCTATTCGAAGACAGATTCTCGATATTCTCAAAAAATCACCTAGAACGACTGGTGAGCTTAATGATTTTTTTCCCGAAGTCAGCAGGTATGCCATTATGAAGCATTTAAAGAGCTTAGAGGAAGGGAATTTGGTGGTGGTCCGTCGTGAGGGTAAATACAGGCGGAACTATCTTAACGCGATACCCCTTCAGGAAATGCATGACCGTTGGGTAGGGAAATATATGCAAACCACTGCTAGCTCACTGTTAAACTTACGGTCAGCCGCAGAACAAAAAGGAGGAAAAGAAGAAATGACAAAAGTTGATCACTTTCAAATTGAACAAGAATTACTCATTGATGCCCCTCGTGAAGAAGTATTCAAAGCGTTAACGGAAAGAGTGGAGGATTGGTGGGAATTCCGATTAGCTCCAAAAGGAGAAATCTCTCATTTTACCTTTGAACCAGTACCAGGAGGACGTTTTATCGAAAAATGGGGTGAAGATAAGGGTGCAGTCTGGGGAAGTGTTTACTACGTGAACGCTCCAGAAGAAATCCGTCTCCACGGCCACCTTGGCATGCAAGGAGCAGTGAACAGTGCCTATACGTATCGTCTTCTTGAAAAAGAAGGGAAAACCTTGCTCCAGCTTTCTCATACTGCTTCAGGAATCCTCCAGGAAAATTGGGAAGAGGACCACAGAAATGGATGGCAACATCTTCTCGGTACATTATTGAAAAATTATGTGGAAAATAAATAAAGCTAGTTATCTATGCAGGAGGAAGCTAGGATGGTAGATGTTTTAACCGAAATTGAGATTAAGCTTCCGGTCAATGTGGTATCTGACTATGCCATGAATCCAGATCATGCTCCGGAATGGTATGTAAATATTCATTCAGCAGAGTGGAAGACTCCAAGACCAATGACGATAGGTTCACAAATTGCTTTTAAAGCGAAATTCCTTGGGCGAGAACTCGCTTATATTTATGAAATCATGGAATACGAACCAGGAAAGAAGCTCGTTATGAAAACGGCTCAAGGGCCATTCCCGATGGAGACCACATATACATTTGAATCATTAGACGAGAATCTTACACGAATGACCTTAAGGAACACAGGCAATCCCACCGGATTCTCAAAGGTATTCTCTCCTTTTATGTCAACCATGATGAGAAAAGCAAATATGAAAGATTTGAAAAAAATTAAGAGCATTCTGGAAGGGTAAGAACCATGAGAAGCATGGGGACATATCTTGTGCTTCCGTTTTCTTTTTAGAAGCACAGGGACGTATCTTATGCTTCCGTTTTTATATACCTTTACTTTTCGGCCGATCTTAATAACTTATGAAGAAGCAAAGGGAACGTCCCTTTGCTTCTATAAAGAGCCAAATTTTGTGGCAGATATGGCCCCGGCTTTATTTGCAAACTTAGTGTAATCCGTTAATTGAGCTTCGCTTTTTGGAGTCCCCCTGTCATGAAAACAAGATAGAAGGGCCGCCATAAAAGCGTCGCCAGCACCTGTTGTATCTACCGTCTTAACCGTAATTCCGGGAACATGAACCATAATAGTTTGATGGATTGCACACGCTCCGTCCTTTCCTTTTGTGATAAAAAGGAAGGGAATCTCCATTTTCGCTATGTGCTCCAATCCTTTTTCCAGAGTTTCTGTTTCTGTTAAAAATAGCAGTTCCTCTTCAGCCATTTTTACGATATCTGCCCTTTTAACATAGGATAAAATCGTTTCTCTGCACTGATTCTCGCTTTCCCATCGTTTCAGCCGGATATTCGTATCAAAAGCGATTTCCATATTTTCTTCTTTGGCATATTGTAGAGCCTGTTCGGTTGTTTTTCTTGCGACAGGGTGAAATAGAGTACCGGATCCAAAGTAAAAAATCTTACTATTCATAAACGGCTTTTTATCAAGCTCCTCCGAGGTGATCCACTCATCAGGAGTTTCGTTTATGTATGAATGGAAGTAGCGTTCTCCAACCTGGTTTAAGTGAATATAGACCGAGCAAATTCTTTTTTTTAGATGATAAGCACAAAAGGAAACATCAACATTTTCTTTCATTAATTTTTCCTCTACAAATTTACTTGTTTCATCCTTCCCCAATTTACAAAAATAGTAGGAGGGAATCCCATGTCTCCTTATCCCAACTGCTACATTAACAGTAGCACCCCCTAATAATTGCTGATACGTTGTATTAGATGGATCTGTTGCAATAAAGTCTACAATTGCTTCGCCTAGTGATATAATCCCTTGCTTTTTCAATATGTGGCTCCTTTCATTACAAATACAAAATGTTCATATAAAAAAGACTGTAATATACATATTTTACGAATATATTAACAGCTATTTTAGATGTTTGAAACAGTAGTTTTGCTATTTTTTTTGGAACATGGGGACGGTTCTCATGTTCCTAAAATAATAAGCCCGCCGTAAAAGCGAGCTTGGGTTTTACCTATTTTGGTCCATCCAGCTGTTCTTCTTATCCTTAATCTCAATATATTTAATCGTTTCTTTCTGAAGCTTTCGATAAGTGGCTGTAAGTACTGCTGCTCCTGCTGAAATCATTGATGCCAGCAGCAGTTTCTTTTTCGTCTTATCCATGATCACCCTCCGTTTTAGAAAACTGCTTTTAATGTGTAATTCCCTCTTTTCACCTGCATTAAAAGTGGCTGTGAGGACTTTTTTACATTAAAATGACTCTGTCATAATTCGTTCAAAACATTTCAACAGAATTGTGAAATCATTCACAAAAACCCCTATTTTCAAGATATATTTGTTAAATTATAAGTGTAATAATAATTCATTTTTGGAGAGTGAAGATCATGGTTGCCAAATGGTTAAGAGAAAATAACATCGCCGCTGGAATTTTGACAGTGTTACGTTTATATCTAGGTTACAATTGGATGCATGCTGGATGGGGCAAGTTGACTGGCGGAGGCTTTGACGCAAGTGGCTTTTTGAAAAATGCAGTGGCCAATCCGGTAAAAGGTCCCGATGGTAACATGGTGTATGGCTGGTATGTATCTTTCCTAGAGCACTTTGCTTTGCCAAACATTGATATTTTCAACTTCATTGTTCCAGTTGGTGAATTCCTGATTGGTCTTGGCTTGATCCTTGGCTGCTTAACAACTGCCGCAATGTTCTTCGGCTTAGTGATGAACTTCAGTTTCTTCCTTGCCGGTACTGTATCTCACAACCCAACTGACATCTTCTTAGGCTTCATCATCCTGTTCGCTGGCTACAACGCTGGCCGCTATGGTTTAGACCGTTGGGTAGTGCCATTCCTTCGTAAAAATGTTTTCAAGCGAGCAGAGGAACTGGCCCATAAAACTGCATAACCTAAGTTAATTCCCCATTAATATAGACGGCTGTCGAGATACTCGGCAGCTGTTTTTTTATGGGCATTCCCATAAAAAGTGAAACACGAGAACCGTCCCCATGTTCTTGGAGGATTTTTGACCATCAAATCGAATTAGATTAGGATGGGGGTGTGGAATTTGAAAAAGATTGAGAAACCTTGGATCAAGCTTAAAGAGGGCATTGATTCTGAGGATTATGAGTTGGTTCATCAGCTTCAGGCGCGGTGCATTGAACATGACAAAACTGCGCTAAAACTGGAGCTGGATTATAAGCTGGGTGTTACTGGCGAAAAGAACGGCGTTCAGAATATCAATGAATTCATGTATTTTGATGGAGAGCGGCTGATTGGCTACATAGGGATTTGCAGCTTTGGCGGCCCGTGGGAAGTGAATGGTATGGTCGATCCAGAGTACAGGAGACAAGGTGTTTTTACAAAACTGTTTGAGCTCGTCCTAGCAGAAGCTAAACGAAAAGATTCAAAAGGGATGCTGTTATTAAGTGATCGCCAATCCGATTCAGGGCAGAAGTTCATCGCTGCAACAGATGCACGGTACAACCATTCGGAATATGAAATGTACCTGAAAGGGGAGCCAGCCCAGCAGCAGTCAGGTCTCTCCTTTAGAAAAGCGAACAATGCGGATGCAATGGAGCTAGCCCGGCAGAACGCGATTTATTTTAACGATGAGCAAGAAGTAGAGATAAACCCTGAGGACCTGCCCATGCCTGAAGAGGAAGAAAAGCGGGGGATGACGTGTTATCTTGTTGAAAAAGACGGAGAAATCATCGGGAAAGTGAACCTGCAGGTAACCTCCAAGATTGGTGCTATTTTCGGACTCGGCGTCCTGCCTGAACACCGCCGCAAAGGTTATGGAAGATCCCTTCTCCTGATGGCTATTGAAAAGCTGAAGGAAGCAAACGCAAAGGACATCATGCTCCAGGTGGCGGCAGAAAATGCGAATGCCCTCAACCTTTACAAGTCCTGCGGGTTTGAAGAGACTTCTACGATGGATTATTACTATTTATAAAACATGGGTAGAACATGGGGACGGTTCTTTTGTTCCAATTCAAAGTGAAAATGGAACACGAGAACCGTCCCTGTGTTACTAAAGGATCAGCTCCTTATGGGGGCGGGTCTTTTTTTGTTTTCGGGATTTTTTCATGGGTCTAGAACTTTTGTAATGGCTTCCCGCTGAAGTACTAATTGAAACTTTACTGTATTAAAGTCTTCTTGCTTGTTATGCTCCAGAATGACCTCGGCTTAAGGATTTTGTCAATCGGTATATCCTCTTGGTTTTCGAAAGGGAAATGCCGTTTTACCCGCTACTTCCTTCCTTTTTTTCTATACAGTTTCTTAATAAGCTCTTTGTATTTTCTTAACCTCAATTTCACCTTTAGTTAAAACTTCAATTCTATTCTTAAACAAGATAGAAAATTTGGATATATAAAGGTGTGTAGCTAATGAAGTTCAGTCTGAAAAAATATGTGAATTTGGCACTTTTAAGTCTATGTATCTTTGTTTTTCCGTATAGTGCTTCGGCACATACAGATAACAGTGAAGGGTACTCCAAATTATCATTTGATGACAAAGGGCTGGTTTATGAAATCCAGATTGATTACCTGGAACTGGCGCGGGTTATTGACCTTGGAATCAATTCGGACGACCCGGCATCCGTTTTAGAAGCAGCTTTTAAAAAGCACCAAAAGGTTATAGAGGAATATTTTCTAACAAAGCTTTCAGTTTTCAATCAAGGAGCCAAGGTAGAAGGCGTTCTTGCAGGAATGGATGTTAAAAGGAAATTAAATCGGGATTATGCCGTTTTTACCTTTCATTTTCCGATAAAGGAGAAGGAATCTGCAGCTTTGCAAATTAGCAATAATATTTTCTTTGATGACAATGACCCGTCACACAGGAATGTAACAACCTATGAACTCGGTGACAAGAAGGGCCAATTTGTTTTTACAGCGAATAATAGGGACTTCCATCTCGGGAAAGAAACAATGTTTGGGCAAAGTATCCCTTTTATTAGGCTTGGTTTCCAACATATTCTTATCGGTTTGGATCACATTTTATTCATCATAGCACTTGTGGTCACATCACGAAAAAAATCAGATGTCTTTAAAATCATTACATTGTTCACGGTTGCTCATAGTGTCACTCTTGGCCTTGCAGCTATGGAACTGATCTCGATCCCAAGTCAAATCGTAGAACCATTGATTGCTTTAAGCATAGCGTTTGTAGCAATTGAAAGAGTAATAGGACTGTCGGAAAAATATAGGTATGGGGTTGTTTTCGTTTTCGGATTAATTCATGGAATTGGTTTTGCTGGAGCTCTGGAGTTACCAAACCCAAAGGATTGGGCGGCTATCTGGCCTGTTTTAACATTTAATGTGGGTGTCGAATTCGGACAGGCTCTCATTATTGCCCTTCTTTTCCCAATGATGATCTTTATTCGCAGATTTAAGTGGTCCTACCCTCTGCAGCTTGCCTTGACCAGCGTAATTTTCTTTATTGGATTAACCTGGTATTTTCAGCGCTTTTTGACCTGATGTGCCTAATTCCAAAGGGGGTGATGCCAGAGTAAGCGTGTGAGCAGGATTTGGATGAAAAAAGATTAGGAGGAGAAAGAATGAGTATTAAACCAGACGCTAGCAAGAAAATAAAAAAGGTATTGAAACCAAGTTTGATTGTTCTTATGTCAGGTCTCGCTTTAGCCCCTTTCATAAAATCAGTTGACGCGGATAGCCAGAATGCCACAGTTAAAGGAACTGTCTATGAAGATAAAAATAAAAATGGAACGCAGGATGTAAACGAACAAGGCATTCCGAATGTCACTGTTTCTGATGGCAAGACTTTGGCGGTAACCGATGAAAAAGGTAATTATGAATTGATCTTTGATACCGAAAGACGCGTTAATGATCTCGTTTTTGTAAGTGTACCAAGCGGATATAGTGTACCTGCTGATAAAAACAAAACACCTCAATTTTATGAACAGTTAGGCGCCGTTCAGGCGGATGAAATGCGTGAACAAAACTTCGGGCTATTGAAGACGCCGGAATCGTCTAATCCTAATTTTACTTTTGCCAACATAGCTGACGTTCACGTGCAGGCAGGCTCAACGAATAACAAAGAACGATTCACAGGGCAGCTTGACCAAATCAATAAATCCACTGGAAATCCAGCTTTTATCGCGGTAAGTGGAGATTTGACAAATCGTGCTACGGATGAAGAATTTAAGGATTATACAGCAAGCACGGCAACATCCTCCTTGCCTGTATATCCAGCAGTTGGAAACCACGACTTTGCGCCTGGTCCGGACTATAAAACAAGAATCGATCGTTACCGGGAATATCTTGGACCTGAATGGTATTCATTCGATTACGGAAACAGGCACTTTGTTACATTGGAAAACACTCTAGGCTTCAATGAAAAAGACCAATTGGAATGGTTAAAGCAAGATCTTGCCCAAAATGCAAAAGACAAGGAAGTCGTTGTATTGGTACATAAGCCGTTGAATACACCGCAAACTCCTTCACCTGATAGCACAAAAGAATTTATGGATCTGCTTAGTCAATATCAGACACGACTCGTAATGGTGGGGCATACGCATGTTAATGATGTAGCCCAGGATACGATTCCGGGAGCCAATCATGTAACGACGGTCTCCAGCGCTTAC
The DNA here is from genome assembly GCF_036967045.1 of Bacillus sp. JJ1609. Lineage (NCBI taxonomy): Bacteria > Bacillati > Bacillota > Bacilli > Caryophanales > Bacillaceae > Bacillus > Bacillus sp. JJ1609. Next base: position 192,985 of record NZ_JBALSS010000006.1, read on the forward strand.
ACCATTGACCAGGCTCCAAACGGATTCAGAATGGTTAACTTCCAAGGAGACAAGCAGGACCAGAAATTTAAAATGTATGATGTGAAACAAAATGCAGCGATCGTCCATCCTTCAGCGGAAGGAAAGGTGCCAAAAGGGATGGTAGATGTGTTAGTAAACGCATATAACACGACAAGTAATGTGAAAAGTGTTGAATATCGAGTGGACGGCGGTTCATGGAAAAAACTAAAACAAAGCAGTGGAATGGCATGGTTTGGCCAGTGGGACGCAAAAAATGCTGACAATGGCAAACATGCAATCGAGACCAGGGTAACAGATGACGCGGGAAAAGTATGGTCTAAAAATCAACTCTTTGAAATTGTGGACAGCTCGGAACAGGTTTCACCAAAGGTTGGGGCAGACTGGTCAATGTTCCATGGAAACGCCCAGCATACTGGGACAGCCAAAGATAAGCTGGGTACAGGGCTGAGCTTGAATTGGACATATCGGACTCCTGGTACAATTCTTACTTCTTCGCCTGCGGTCGCAGATGGAGTGGTCTACATTGGAACACGGGATGAAGAGGGCAGCAGCAACAATGCCATTCATGCAGTGGACCAAAAAACCGGCGAAAAATTATGGCAGGTTAAAGCGGATGCGCAAGTACAATCCTCTCCAGCAGTAGAAGACGGGATTGTGTATGCTTCTTCGATTCGTGGCACGGTTTATGCACTTAATGCAAAGACTGGAGAAGTGGTTTGGAAGAAAACAATTGGTAAAGATGAAGTTCAAAGGGCTTGGATGTACTATTCACCAACTGTGGCAAATGGAGTTGTATATCAGGCATACAGTACGGGCAGTGGCGGTAAGATGATGGCGCTTGATGCAAAAACAGGTAAAGAAATATGGAACTCTTCTTTAGCGGGGAACTGGATTGTTGAATCAACGCCTGTCGTACAGGATGGCAAGGTTTTTGTCGGCGGAGACGGTGGCTGGATGATTTCTCTTGATGCCTCTACTGGTAAAGAACTGTGGAGGAAAAAGCCTGCTGGAGGCTGGATGCACTCAATGCCAGCGATCTCTGAAGGAAAGCTTTATATGGGATATCAAGGAGGGCTATTAGTAGCACTTGATGCATCAACCGGAAATGAGTTATGGCGTTACAACAGTACGGATTCGTCATATATTCACGGTGGAGCGACAGGTTCCTCTCCAGCTGTAGCGGATGGAATTGTCTATATGGGATTCCCTGATGGAAACGTGGCAGCACTGGATGCCGAGAATGGTACATTAAAATGGAAATACCGGACAAATGGAGGAATCATCTCCTCAGCGGCCATCAGTGGTGAAACAGTCTACATTGGTTCAAACGATGGCAATCTATATGCCTTCGACAAATTAACAGGACAGCCTGAATGGAAGCATGAAATTGGGGCATGGGTTGCCTCCTCTCCTGCGATTTCTGGAAATACACTTGTGGTAGGAGCCTTAGATGGAAATCTGTATGCTTTCACACCCCAAGGAAAGTAAATCACCATAATTTCCGAAATTCGTATAACTGAATAGAAGTTCGAAAGGATCTGCTCCTAAACAGGGCAGGTCCTTTTCATAAGCATAGGGACGTTTCTTGGAAGCACGGGGACGTATCTTGTGCTTCCATTTGGGTTGAACTATTTATTGTTTTCCTTTCAATTCAATATTGTCGCATATAAAAAGTTTACAATGCCTTAGTTGCTGACCTCATTATTCGTCCAAAATAAAGAAGCAAAGGGAACGTCCCTTTGCTTCAGTTTGAGTTTTTGTCTGCGATTTCTTTTCTATTAGGAGCAAGGGGAGGTTGTTCTAACCATTCATGTTTTTCCATGATATCAAACCATTTTTTTGTCACCATTAAATTTTTTAGAATTATGCTTTCATAAGTTGTAATAAGGTCTGTACGCATGGAAGATGCCAAACCTGTACCGTGATAAACTTGAGCAGCTTGGAACAAGAAGCCAGTATGATACAACATTAGTTTATCGGAAAAAGGAGAGTCCGTTGAAGTGGTGACTTCTGTCTCCCATGATCGAGGGACTGGTAAATTATCCTTGTGCAAGATATCTGCAAGAGTTTGTATTTGTTGATCAGACGTTTTCTCAGACTCCATTAAAAATTTTCTTACTTCTTTTGACTGAGCTACTTGACTGAATGCAATAGCAAGAGTTTTAGCCATAATACCTTTTTTCATGTTGAAAGAAATACTAATGATTTCTGTGGCAGATAAACTTCTCCCTTTTCCAAAAAGACCATCTGTGAAATCTTTACTAACTATGAATTCTGGACCATTGGAAGGATAAAATAAAGGATCTCTCTGGAAATTTCCTTTCTCCAGTAAGAGTTCTATTGTCTGGTGGTACATCCTTTTTCCGTCGTTATCGCATGTATCGTAAAACTCCCTTAAATCTTTTCTTACAGAAACCCCAAATGCAGTGATATGTCCAATCAAACCATGCAATGTCATAATATGTAGATAATTTAAACAAAAAATGTCAGAGAATAGTCTTTCTGCACCTTTATTTAGGTCGGCTTCACTAAAGCCTATTGGAACTGGAAAACCTTCGTTCTCTATAAATGTAACCAGTTGTTTCTTTTGCCGTTCGAACGTCTTAATCGCATCATCAAAAATGGCTTTTATTGCTTCATCCTCAATAATGGTGAACATATATCGATTTACTGCATCGACCATAGTCCCGTTTACATATTCGCCCCACAATGAACCGATCTCAGAAGAAGTAAGCTGTAATTTTTCCTTATCCATATTTTCACCTCACAATTATTATTTCCTCATTTAGAAGAAATATTAATGTGGAAGCACAGGGACGTATCTTGTGCTTCCGTTTGGGTTGAACTATTGAAACATGGGGACGTATCTTGTGCTTCCATTGGGGTTGAACTATTCATCGTTTTCCTTTTAACTCCAAATTGCCACATAAGTTTACAATGCTTTAAATGCTGACCACAGTTTGAATCCAAAAAAAAGAAGCAATGGGTACGTCCCTTTGCTTCTAAGGTTCCTATGGAATTGAAGTTATGTTCAAAGATGAGCCTATTAATTCATTCTCACCTAATGCTTGCACTTCTAGATGGTCGTGTAAATGTCTTGGAATCTTCCATGTTAATGAGAAATTATTATCCCCATCATCTTTTATGTCATAGCCGATCAACTTTCTTTCATACCATTGCTGGGTTCCGGTTGGAATTAACCAAAATAAGACCGTTTCTGTGTTCGTTGCTTCAACATAGATGGTAATTTCGTCTGTACCTTTTGGGACAGATACCCAATTGTCAATTTCGGGAATGCTCGTATAAAATTTTTCTATTTTAGGCACGGTAGGAACATATTCTTGTTGGCCTTTAACAGGAATATTCATTGCTAAGCTAATAACCAGGAACGGTTCTAAAAACATGAAAACCACCTCAGAACTAGCGTCTCCATATATAGCTAGGTTATGAAAGAAACATGGGGTATACATGGGGACGGTTCTGGCGTTTCATTTTTTGAGCAGAATCGTGAACATGAGAACCGTCCCCATGTTTATCTGTGCTGGTCAACAAGGATCTGGTTGCCGTCTGGATCTTCAATCATAAAGTGGGCTGGCCCTTCGCTTGATTCGTCTGCTTCGGTTAGTATTTTTATGCCGCTTTCTTTAAGCTGCTTTTGCAGCTCGCGGATATCTGTAAAGGATTCAAGATTTTCGGCTTTTTCGTTCCAGCCTGGGTTGAAAGTCAGGATGTTTTTTTCAAACATTCCTTGGAAAAGTCCGATAATGCAATTTTCATTCTTCATAATCAGCCAATTTTGAGAAATGTCCCCTCCAAGGGAATCAAACCCGAGCTTTTCGTAAAAAGCTTTTGAGACATGAATGTCTTTTACAGTTAAACTTACTGAAAATGCGCCAAGTTTCATTTAATTACCACCACCTTTGTATTATTGATTAAAAATTCAGATATCTATGTACATCTTAAAGTATAACAGTATTCCATATTAATTAAACTAGTCGGTTCATTTATGATAATCCATGAAATGCACTCAATGCTCCTTAACCTTAGTTAAAAGGCTGCCGGGGAATTTCCGGCAGCCGTCTTTTTACAATGTCTTAGTCATGAATACACTATTTGGGTCTTCTGCATAGTCGTCAAACGGCGGGCAGTAGTGGAAGCCATATTTTTCATAGAGCTTCCTTGCGGGAATGAATCCGTCCATTGAGCCTGTTTCAAGACTAAGTCTCGTATAACCGCGCAGCTGTGCTTCATGGATGATGTGTTCAAGCATTCCTTGCGCGACGCCTTTGCGGAGGTGGGCGGAGGCCGTCCTCATGGATTTGAGTTCACCATGCTGGCGGCCTAGCTCCTTCAAAGCCCCGCAGCCCATAAGCTGCTCGCCATCCCATGCCGTCCAGAAGGTAATTTCGGGTTTTTTCAGCTTCTCCAGACCCAAGGCATGGATGCTCTCCGGCGGTGAGTGCAGCGTCATCCCATGCAGGTGTTCGTTGATCAGGGAAATGACTTCGGGTTTTGTCAGGTCATCAATTTTAATTTCCATATGGTCCTCCCGTTTCATATGTTGAACTAGTAAATTATGAATATCATAACCTCTTTATCGGAAGGTAGACAATGAGTTTTTGGATAAATATTGTCATGTAAAGATATCCGGGGAGAGAAGAGCTGTTTTTTGCAGCTCTTTTTCATTTTAAGGAAAAAGAGGGACAAAAGTGGGCCTCAGTCTGGAACACGAGAACCGTCCCCATGTTCTTGTTCTAAAACCTCGGCGACTCATTTTATGGAAAAAAATAATTGGAAAATTATGCTACAATTAAATCATCTATAAATGGGAGAGATACCGATAATGAATAAATTAACAGAAGGTACGGTTGTCCAGAGTGAAAAATTCGTAAATGGTATTTTAGAGGATGGCAAATTGTATGTGGGTGATTACATAGAGAATAGCATTTTCGATTTTTCAAAGGGTATGCGGGAAAACGATGCAGCCAGGGCGGATAAACAGTATGTCATCATAGCGAGCTGGGAGATGGAGCCCAGCAGCTTGACCCTATTCCAGAATCGGTTGGTTGCCAAAGAACTGAATGAAGACGGTACCTTCAATGAAAACGGAAAGGAAATCAATTTTTCTACTGCGGGAGTGTATCGAGGATCGATCAAAGAATCCGATATTACTATTATTAAAGTGATGAAAAAGATATTTATATAAGGGGAGTCAACATGCAAACACAGTTTTGTCCAACATGCGGTAGCAAGATGATCGAGGATGCAGCTGAGGAGATTCATGAGCTGCCAGATGGCTCGGTGCAAATAGACGCTATCTATCCAGCATGGGTATGCAGCAGGTTCTGCGGCTATTATGAAAAAATGGACTGCTTCTCTGGTAAGGGAGAAATAAGAAAGGGTTCTTAGTAGTGAAATGGGATGAATGAAATTCAGTAATAGAGTGAGATAAAGTGAGAGTGATGGAGTATGGAAACAACCATAGTTAAAGAAGTAAATGTATTTGTCTGTAGTTATGATGAGTTTTTTTGTGAAAAAGCAGAATTTCCAGTCGGGATCGATAGCTATCAAAGACCCTATATATGGGATGAGTTAAAGGCTCGAGAGCTTCTGCAGGATTTAAAGGAGTATCTAGAGTCTGGCAGTAGTGTTCCTTTTTACATGGGATCGATTTTGCTGCATAAGGATGAGCAAGCCGGCAGGATGTTTATCATAGATGGACAGCAGCGCCTTACAACACTGAGTATTCTGTATTATGCGCTAAACGGAAAGCTTGTTAATGTTGAGAAGATAGCGCTGGAATATGATTCACCAATTTCAATCCAGAATATCCAAAGAATCCAGCATGTATTCAGTGGCTTGCAAGGATGGGACCAATATACGGATTTGTTTGGTAAAATCCATTTTACATTCATAACCACTGCTTCTGAAGATCAAGCCTTCACCTTCTTTGATACTCAGAATAACCGCGGTGTAAGGCTGAATCCTAGTGACTTATTGAAAGCTTATCACTTAAGGTCAGTCAAGGGTGAAGAGTTTCAGAAAGATTGCGCTAACAAGTGGGAATCAATTCAGGGATATGACTTATGGAATGAGAAAGATTTTATAGCTCAGGTTCTTCTTCCTTCCTTATGGAGGGCGCGAACCTGGCGTGGTCAAAACTCGTTAACATTTGAGGACGACGGCGGCCTGCTTTATGAATTTATGAAGAGAACAGTACAGAGCGATGCTGATAATTCTGTAAAGCTCTATCCCAATTCAAATAATGTATTTAATGCAAGGCTTCGCCTCGACAGCAATAAGGCATACATATTCGAAATGCAAGCGGAAGAGAATGGGGATAATAAAATCCTGCCTTTTATCATAAGGCAGCCGATTAACAATGGAATGGGCTTCTTTCTGTTTATAGAGAAATATGCTGATGTGATGAAATACCTTTTTGAAGATGAAAATGCTGATTCCGAAGTGCTAGCGTTCCGTGACTTTTATAGCAATGTCTGGGAGAAAACCTCTGTTTATCTAAGAGAGTTGTTTGTACTGGCAGCTGTCATGTACTATGACCAATTTCGTTCGGATAGGTTATTGGAATTTTCATTAAGACTTGATCATGTCTTAGGAGCTATACGTTTGGATAAAAACTATATTTTCAAAGTAGCACCACTGAAGTTTTTAAAAGAAATGGATCTAAATCTCCTTGATGTCATTAGTCAGGCATTTAGGACAAATGAGGTTTTTGAGTTTCTTGAATTGCTTTCAAGAGAAATCACAATCTATCATACGGAGAAAATTGTTAAAGGGAAAGGTGTTCAGGGGCGCTATAAGGAAAGGCTGCTTAACTATTACGGCAGAGACAGCTTTGAACACAAATTAAATTGGATTACATCGGAGTTTTTAAAGGGGAGATACAAATGAAAATTGAATCTTCAGCAGTGACATTGTCAGAACTCGTGAGCAATTCTTCATTTTTTCAGATACCGATTTACCAGAGATTGTATGTGTGGGAAGAGGATCAGATTAAAACTTTATTGGAGGATATCCAGTCTGCGGTGAAAGAACGAAAAGACCTTTATTATTTGGGTGGAGTGCTTGTCGTTGAAAAGAATCTACCTCAATCCGGAAATGTTTATGACTTAATCGATGGGCAGCAGCGATTTACAACTTTGTGGATGATGGCGATTGTTTTTCGGGATGCCTTAGAACCGTTTGTTGGTGATAGTAGAACACTTCGAATTCATTTCGCTATTAGGGATCATATAAACGAGTTTTTTAAAAGCTATATCACCGGTTACAAAGATCAAAAAGCAACACCGAATATCGAGAATGCGTTAGCTTTGATCGAAAGCTTCAAAGCAGGATTAGATAAAGGTGAAGCAACAGAGTTTGCTAGATATGTTTTTGAAAATATCAAGCTTATATTAACTGAAGTTCCTGGAGAAATGGATTTAAACAAGCTTTTCGAAGTCATCAACAACAGAGGAGTACAGCTGCAGCATCATGAAATACTAAAAGCGAGAATGTTGAACAGGCTTCCGGAAAAAGATCAGTCGCCTTATAACCTCTTATGGGAAGCATGTTCAAATATGAATCAATATATTGAGAAAAATATCCGCAGGAGTACTGGTATAAAGACTCAAGCTCTATTTTCCAAAAGGGAATCCAGAAAGGGGGAAGAAGCACTTTCGGATGCTGGCAATATTCTTGAAGCAATAAGTGACAGGGATAAAACAGCTCATAATCCTATCAAATTGTTGGATATCCTTAAAGGGGAAGGAATGAGAGGGTCTGGCAATAAAGTGGAAAATAACACTCTTGAAGAAGGTGAGGATCAAGTCAGAAGCATTATAACATTCCCAATGTTACTGCAGCATACCTTAAGGATTTATCTTGTTAAAAAACAAAAGGAAGATATCGAAAAGATCTTAGATAAGGAGCTTCTCCGAATATTCCAGGAGCATTATAAGGTTGATTCTACAACTGAAGAAGATGTAAAGGAATTTATTGAGCTTTTGTGGCGAGTAAGATATTTCTTTGACAAGCATGTCATTAAATGGGTTAAGGATGAGGACGGAAACGAGATTCATTTAATCAGTAAATTGGATAAGCAGAGAAGTAAGGAAGGTACTTATTTGGTCAGAGTGAAACCTCAATCTAACCAAGGGACCGCCCTTCTGCAAAGTATGCTGTACCACTCCCAGCAAATAACCACTCATTACTGGCTGACCCCTTATTTAATGTACATTATTGATCACAAAGGACAGGATAGCTATGCCTATCTTCGCCACTTGGATAATTATTTGCTGTGTTCGAGTGAGGAAGAACCGCTAATTGTGCGGACTAGAAAATTCCTAGAGAAACCATTCCGTCATGCGGCTTTAACTATAAAAGAGCTGAACAAGAAATCAGGAACATCCTTTCCCCATTATTGGTTTTACAAATTGGAGTTTGTCCTCTGGTATACACTCGCAGACAAAAAGGGAGAGAAATGGAAGAACTTTCGGATGACAGCCAAGAACTCCGTTGAACACATTTCTCCGCAAACACAAAAGGACACTGATACTAATACTGTGTCATCTGAATTGCTAAATAGTTTGGGGAATTTGGCACTAGTGTCCAGAAGCATTAACTCTGAATATAGCAATCTGCCATTCAACGAAAAGCGCCAGCGCTTCATGAATAATAATAGAGAGAAACTTGATTCTTTAAAAATGGATTTAATCTATGAGAATAAAACATGGAACGACGAGATGGCACGTAAGCATCAGATTGAAATGATTAAGATGATGAATGAGTATTTGGGATTATCCGGTGATAGTGATCCCGTTTCTAAGAAGATTTAGAAGGTGGAGGTATTGATATGTACAAATATACACCATTATATAATTTCTTAATGAGTCAGGAACAAGATAGAATTAAATTAACATTTGCTGAAGTTGAAAGAATCATCTCGGATCAGTTGCCTGCATCTGCTTTTAAATATAAAGCATGGTGGGCAAACGGAGGACATATACAAGCCAATGCATGGCTTGAGGCGAAGTATACAGTTGAAGATGTTAAACTTGGGGAATACGTAGAGTTTGTAAAGAGTTAATATTCTTGTGTTCAAGCAGGGGTTCTCCCAGCAATAAATACTTTATTTTATAATACTCTTAGGCTGCCGGAAAATAATTCGGCAGCCTTTTTATAAATCGTGGCACTAAAAATAGATTGATAAAAAAATAAAAAAATCCAGTAAGGTTTTAACCCACTGAAGAGACAGCTAGGTGATCCTATAACTAAATCAATAACATTGTATTTTTACCCCCCTACTGTATAATTATTCCTTGTGATACTGCATTAATTTAATTGATTATTCAGATAAAGGTTTTTTATAAAGGAGGTTCAAAATGAATAACTCTACGATTATTCAATTCAATAATGTAACGAAGCAATATGACAATGACGCGCCTGTTCTTGACAATGTGAGCTTTGAGATACAGCGCGGGAAATTCTATACACTGCTGGGCCCGTCTGGCTGCGGGAAAACTACGATTCTCCGATTAATCGCCGGTTTTACCGAAGCAACGTCCGGTGACATTCTTTTTAACGGTAAAAGAATCAATGACCTGCCTGCCAACAAGCGCCAGGTGAACACGGTTTTCCAGGATTACGCCTTGTTCCCTCATTTAAATGTATTTGAAAATGTCGCGTTCGGCTTGCGCATTAAGAAGATGAAGAATGCCGATATTGAAGCGAAGGTAAAAGAAGCGCTTCAGTTCGTCAATCTATCTGGCTATGAAACTAGGGAAATCCGTGAAATGTCGGGCGGTCAGCGCCAGCGTGTCGCGATTGCCAGAGCGATCGTCAACGAGCCGGAGGTCATCCTTCTCGATGAACCATTATCGGCCCTTGACCTGAAGCTGCGTACCGAGATGCAGTATGAACTCCGTGAGCTGCAGCGCCGTCTTGGCATCACATTCATTTTTGTCACGCATGATCAGGAGGAAGCTCTCGCGATGTCGGACGAGATTTTCGTCATCAACAAGGGGAAAATCATGCAGAGCGGCAGCCCGACGGATATTTATGATGAGCCAATCAACCGTTTTGTCGCGGACTTTATCGGTGAATCCAATATCGTCAAAGGAACGATGATCAAAGACCATCTCGTCGAATTCGCGGGCAAGCGTTTCGAGTGTGTCGACATGGGCTTGAACCCGAATGAGCCGGTTGAAATCGTCATCCGTCCTGAGGACCTTGAAATCACGACTGTCGAGAACGGCAAGCTTCAGGTAAAAGTAGATTCACAGCTGTTCCGCGGCGTTCACTATGAGCTGAGCTGCTATGACGAGGAAGGCAATGAGTGGCTCGTCCATTCCACGAAAAAAGCAGAGGTTGGCGACCAGATTGGGCTTTATTTTGACCCAGAGGCGATTCACGTCATGCGCCTCGGCGAAACGGAAGAGGAATTCGATGCCCGCTTAGAAGCATATGAGGATGGAGAAGTGGAATGAACACGAGACTGACACGTTCATGGTACACGCTTCCTTATACGCTCTGGATGGTTTTCTTCGTCATCGCGCCGATTGTGCTCGTCGTATACTATTCATTCCTGAATATCGACGGCCAATTTTCGCTCGTAAACTACCAGAAATTCTTCACGCCGGTCTATTTAAAAATGACCCTGAGCTCGTTCTGGTATGCTTTCCTGATTACATTTTTCTCCCTGCTGGTTGCCTACCCAACCGCCTATCTTTTAACAAAAACGAAGCACAAGCAGCTATGGCTCTTGCTGATCATCGTTCCATCGTGGATTAATCTTTTGTTAAAAGCGTACGCATTCCTTGGCATCTTTGGAACGTATGGCGTCAGCAATCAATTATTAGAAGCGATCGGGATTGGCACGCAGCAAATCCTGTTCACTGATTTCAGCTTTATTTTTGTATCGGTCTATATTTTTATCCCATTCATGATTTTGCCGATTTTCAACTCATTGAATGAATTGAATCCGACCTTGATCGACGCCGCCAATGATTTGGGCGCATCGAAATGGACGACGTTTACCCGTGTTATTTTTCCATTAACGATCGAAGGGGTAAAATCTGGCATTCAGGTCACGTTCATTCCAGCATTGTCTCTGTTCATGCTGACACGATTGATCGCCGGTAACCGCGTGATCACGCTCGGTACAGCTATCGAGCAGCATTTCCTTGTGACCCAGGATTGGGGAATGGGTTCGACGATTGCGGTATTCTTAATTATCATCATGTTCGCCATCATGGCGGTAACAGGCAACCGAAAGAGAGGTGTGTAGGATGGAGCGAAAAACGTCTAAGCTAGCAAATGTATTTTTAATGATCGTTTTCTTCATTTTATATGCACCGATCTTTTTCCTGATTTTTTACTCGTTCAACAGTGGCGGAACGATGTACAACTTTGAAAGCTTCACGCTCGATTGGTACAAGGAACTCTTCGGTGATGTCCGCTTGCTGATCATCGTATTGAACACACTGGTAGTAGCCTTGCTGTCTGCGCTATTCGCGACGATCATCGGGGTAATTGGTGCGCTGGCGATCCACGCGGTAAAAAAGCGTTCAGTACGTAATTCGTTGCTGTCGTTGAACAATGTATTGATCGTCAGCCCGGACGTCATCATCGGGGCATCGTTCCTGATTTTGTTCACGATTTCCGGCTACAAGCTCGGATTCTATTCGGTGCTACTATCGCATATCGCTTTTAGCGTACCAATCGTCGTCCTGATGGTGCTGCCGAAATTATCGGAAATGAGCTCATCACTAGTCGATGCGGCAAGGGACTTAGGTGCAAGCAGCTGGGATGTGTTGACGAAGGTGATTCTGCCGTTCATCTCACCAGGCATCATGGCCGGGTTCTTTATGGCCCTGACCTACTCGCTGGATGATTTCGCGGTGACATTTTTCGTGACAGGCAACGGCTTCAGCACACTGTCAGTCGAAATATACTCCCTGGCACGCCGTGGTGTCTCATTAAATATTAACGCCTTATCGGCATTGTTATTCTTATTCACGATTATCCTTGTCGTGGTCTACTACTTTATCACGCAGCGTCAGAAGCTGAACGCAGTGGGGGTGAAGAAATGAGGCAATTAGTGCGCGTATTCATCGCCATTTCCCTAGTTTCAGCACTGCTGCTGGCGGCCATTTCTAAATTGAATGACACCCAGGGTTATTCAGGCGACAATACATTGACCATCTATAACTGGGGCGATTACATCGATCCCGATCTTGTCAAACGCTTTGAAAAAGAAACCGGCATCAGCGTCGTATACGAAACATTCGATTCCAACGAAGCGATGATGACAAAGGTCAAGCAGGGCGGAACATCCTACGATATCGCCGTGCCATCAGAATATATGATTGAGAAAATGCGCGAAGAGGATTTACTGATTCCAATCGATCACTCGAAGCTGCCGAATCTGAAAAACATCGACGAGCGCTTTATGGACCTGCCATTCGATCCTGAAAACAAATACTCGATTCCTTATTTCTGGGGAACGGTTGGGATTGTGTATAATCCTGAATTGTTGGACGGCAAGGAATTCAGCAGCTGGAACGATCTCTGGGATCCCGAGTTGAAAAATGAAATCCTGCTTGTCGACGGTGCCCGTGAAGTCATGGGGATGGGGCTGAACAGCCTTGGGTATTCATTGAACGATACCAACAAAGAACACCTGCGGGAAGCCAAGGAGAAGCTCGATACCCTGACACCAAACATCAAAGCCATCGTTGGTGATGAAATTAAGATTCTTTTAGCCAACGAAGAAGCACCGATTGGCCTCGTCTGGTCCGGCGACGCGGCTGATATCATGTCCGAGAACGAAAACCTGGATTACGTTGTACCGGAAGAAGGCTCTAACCTTTGGTTTGACAACATGGTTATTCCAAAGACGGCTAAGAACGTAGAAGCGGCTCATGAGTTTATCAACTTTATGTTAGATGCTGAAGTTGCGGCTCTGAATACGGAGTGGGTGAGTTACTCCACGCCAAACAAAGCTGCGCTTGAGTTTATGCCGGAAGAGATGGTGACGGATGAGCGGTTTTATCCTTCGGCTGAGTTGACGGAGAAGCTGGAGGTTTATGAGAACCTTGGACAGAGTAATTTGGCGTTTTATAATGAGCTTTTTTTAGAGTTTAAGATGCATAGGAAGTAAGCTAGTGGAAGCACGGGGACGGTCCTTGTGCTTCCTTTTTTTAGAGCACGAGGACGTTTCTCGTGCTTCCACTTTTTTTCACGCTTTTAAAAAAAGCACAGGGCACTTTTTCAGTGGTCTCGAGCCGTCCCTCTGTCTCATTTCAAAGAAAACAAAACTTTTTTAAATCTCAATTGTATGAAAGGTAATGATTGATTCAAAGGAGGTCCATATGGAAAAGTCTAAGAATAATATGGAAAGATATACACTAATTTATTCCGAGCTAAGAGAAAGGTTTCGCTGGAAGGTTTCCGATTCATCCGTATTGATGATGGTGGCATCTTTGTATATTTCGAACAATCGCAGCTTTGATATTGAAAGATATAATGATGTTGCGGAATATATAAAAAATCAATCTGGCCTGTTTTCGCCTTTACGGTCTCAGTCTCGTTTTACCTTTGCAGCCATGCTCGATACAAGATTTGATAATCCCAAGGAGATGTTTACACACTTTATTGCTGCATACGATGAACTGGTCTCAGCGGGATTCAGCAGAAATATTTTCACCTACATTGCCGCCCTGCTGCTGATCACAACCGATGCAAAAGATCTTGGGTCCCTTTCTGAACGGGCAAGAAGCATTTATAAGAGGATGAGTGAGGAGCATTTATTTTTGACAGGTCACAGCGATTATCCGCTTGCGGTCATGCTGGCTCAAAGCGACCGTCAAACTGATGAACTGATTTTTCATATGGAAGACCTATACAGCAAGCTATCCCAAAATGGCTTTCGAAAGGGGAATGACCTGCAAAGTATGAGCCACATTCTTTCATTGCATGAAAACGGCTCTGTGGATGACCTGGTTGCAAAATCTGCTGAAATCTTCGACCGCTTGAAAAAAGAAGGAATCAAGCCAAAATCCATGTTCTATCCACAAATTGCCTTGCTCACCTTCATTGAAAATGGCATTGACAACCTTACAGAAATAAGAGAAATATGGGAGCAATTGAACGCAGAGAAGCCATTCAAATGGAAAAAAGACATCAATTTCATGATGGCCGTTACTTTCGTAGTCAGTGACAAAATTGAAAATTCCTCCCTGCTTCAGACTAGTCTTTCTACCACCATCGAAACATTGATACAGGCACAGCAGGCAGCATCGATCGCAGCCATATCAGGTGCCGCTGTGGCATCTTCTTCAACGGGAGGAGAATAAGCTATTTGATGAGGCTGTCCAAAAATGATAACTTTTGTACAGCCTTTCAGAGTACAGTTGGAAGAGTGTTTTAGATTTAACCACTTTATATTTCTTCTTAATCAAACGTTTGATTAAATATGGGACAAGTGGAGGGATCCGGTAGTTCATAAATTTTTGGGGGCAGCAGAACCATCCCTCTGTCTCTTTATCCCAACATTGGAGGAAATGATGCAGAACGAATCAAAAGCAGCCAAATCTTTAGTATATAAAGTGGGAATGGTCCTGATCATTTCATCTTTTATATTTTGGGTCCTTCCCATGGGGATTCCTTTTTTGCCACTCACTGGTAAATGGAAGGCAATCAGTATTACAAGCACACTGGTTATTGCAGAGGTCTTCTTCTGGATTGGTGCTATAATGGTGGGCAAAGAAGCCGCGGGAAAAATAAGAACAGCGTTAAATCCGAAAAACTGGAAAAGAAGAACTCCAGAAAGAAAAAATGATCTTGAGTAATTGGGTAAGTATGGATTGTTGGATCAAACATAGGGTGATGAATGAGGAGGTATCAGTGAATACTTTTTTCCTCAAAAGGGAAATGATTAATGTTTAAAATTCCTGTAAAACTCTCCTATTTTCTCGATGGATATGGTAGTATGATGAACATGTTGGTTGAAAGGGGAGTTTGTTTATGATGAAGCGCATTTTTACAGGCATTCTATTATTGAGCTTAGCGGTCCTTGTGCTAGGCGCATGCAGCAACGATAGCTCAAAAGGCAATGCTGAGAAACAAAATAAAGAAGATTTAGTTGCCACAGTAGATGGGAAAGGCATTTCCAAAAAGGAATATAACAAAGAGCTGGAGGCTATGAAAGCAGCATACGAACAGCAAGGCATGCCGACAGATCAAATGGATGAAAAGATGAAGGAACAACTCGAAAAGACAGTTCTGGACAATATGATCAATGCGGAGCTGCTTCTCCAGACAGCTGAGAAGAACGACGTCTCCGTTGAAGAAAAAGAAGTGGATGCAGAGCTGGAAAAAATCAAAGCCAACTTCGAAGATGATAAAAAGTTTGAAGAAGCACTGAAAACGAATAAGATGAACGAGAAACAGCTCAAAGCCCAGCTGAAAAAGCAAATAACGGTCAATAAATATATAGACAGCAAGATTGGCAAGGTAGAAGCAACACCACAAGAAATCCAGGCCATGTATGACCAATATAAAAAGCAGCTCGAAAGCCAAAAGCAAAAGCCAGAAGAGTTCGCAAAGATAAGTCCACAGCTTGAGCAGCAGGTTCTCGCAAAGAAAGAGAATGAGAAGGTTAGTGAGCTGGTGGAGAAGATTCGTAAAGAGAATGAAGATAAAGTTAAAATCCATGAGGCGTAGGAAGGTCCTAGCTTCGGGTATTTAAATGGGGGATAGACTTTTGTCTATCCTCTTTTTAATATGTCTAAAAGAAGCACGGGGACGTACCTTGTGCCTCCTTTTTTGTTCAGGCAAAGCGCGGGGATACCTGAACTATCTATAATTTCCAGAGGTGCATACAATTATAAAAATAGGTGATTTGGTGAGGCGGCGTAACCGTCACTTTGTTCTTTGTGGTAAATTTTTGAAAAAGAAAGAATGGTTGTTTATAATTCACCTATATATTCTTTTAAGGAGATACATATGAAAAAGACGTTCCTTTTATTTGCGATTACCCTGATTTTTCTGGTTTTAACAGGCTGTTCGGTGAGCGATCAGGAGCTTAAGGATTATGTTCATGATAAACACAATGTTAATGTCGATATTGTCTCAAGGCCAAAGATTGACACGGGCAATGGAGGGAATAGCAGTTTCAGGGTAAAGCATAAAGACATTCCGGAATTTAGGTTTTCCGTGTTTGTTGATGGTCTCTTTTTCAATGGAATAACAGGGGATGATTATAAAGAGAGCCTTGAATTCTATGAATTCAATAAAGAGTATATGGAATCCAATCTTCATGAACAGTTTAAAGAACTGGGGTTCGAAAAATCATTCCTGCAGTTGTATAGAACAAAAGACGAGGATGGGTTTAAAGGAAGTGCTTATCTTTTCTTGTTTAAGCCTGAAGGAATAGGCGTGGATGAACATGATTATTCCTTGCTGCAACAAAGTTACCCTCTGATCCAGGAGGTGAAGCAGAAACTGGCAGGCCTGCAGTACGATCTGTATGAACTCTATGTTTATGACGTGAATGCTTTCAACCGCTTCTATCTATATGAATATGATAGCAAAGAGTACAAGATTATGAATGAAGTCAGCATCTATAAAACGGGTATCGAGAAAATGAATACGGTCGATGGGGTGAAAGAAGCGATTTTTTCTGACAGCCTTAACCGCGAGAAACTGATCAGTTCTCATTTTTTCAAAAAAGAAGGACATAAGGTTGCGGAGAAAATGCCACAACTGAATAAAATTGGCTTTGAACCCGATGAAGGCTTTCATTATGGCTTCGTTGAGCCCTATTTATTCTGTGAGGATGGAAGCAATGACTATGTTTCCTATGAATCAATGAACATAAACGCTTGCCAGTCTTATGAGCTACACTTGCAGACAAAGGGCACTCTGTCTGGTATGGCAGAAGAAAGCAAGAAAGAGCAAATCATGCATATGCTATCAATCGTTCAATCCATCAACTTACCGATCAACAATATGAGCCTGAAGGTGATGGATGGAAAGTATGTTGATTTTATTTACCTCGAAGACATTGATAAAGTAAAAACGATTCAGGATCTGGAAGGCATTCTTGACGAGCAGCTGGCCGATGAATAGTTTGGTGGAGGGGCATAGACAGGGGACGTATCTTCTGCTTCCATTTTCTTCATGGAAACTTCAAGAAATGAATTCGTTTGGCGATGATTCATGGGGTAACAAAAGGAGCAAAGGGTACGTCCCCTCGCTTCGTCCCCACGCTTCCATGTGTCACAAATCGTTTGTTTTAATCGTCTTGTGATTAGGACGGTTGAAAAGGAGACGAATAGTATGGGTAGTGTGAAAACGATTGTGGTCGTAGGTGGCGGGTATGCGGGGATTAACCTGATTGAAGCACTTAAGAAAGAGTTTCATAGGGAGTTAAAGCGGAATATAAGAGTGATACTGATTGATAAAAATTCTTTCCATTTTAAAAAGGTTAAATTATTTAAGGGGATCGTTAATGAAAATGTGGCGGATTTATCCGTTCCACTAAAGGATTATTGCGGCATTGCTATTGAGTTCATACAAGGTGAGTTAGCTAAGATCGATCCTAAAAAGCAAACGATCCACATTACTGTGCAGGATGGAACGTTTAATGAAATTTATTACGATCAGTTAGTGCTGGCCATGGGAAGTGTATTGCGTGAGGCTGATTCAGAACGTGGAGGCTTAAGTATGACGAGCCTTGAAAGTGCAAAAACGATTCGGGAGCAACTATTGAGAAAGTTGGAGTCACCCGAGACCATGCTTCGATTGGTGATAGCAGGAAGCGGGATTACCGGTATCGAAACAGCTGCAGAAGTAGGAACATGGCTTAAGGAAGAAGCTAAAAAAGCAGGGAATAAACAGAAGGACATTGAAATATACCTTATAAATGATAAACAGAGCCTATTAAACGATGTACCTGTGAAAATCAGTGAACGGATCGAGAGCAGGCTGAAGAAACTAGGTATTCGCGTGCTGCACCTTAAAAAAGCAGAAAGATTTACAGATCATAAACTCTACTTCTCCGATATGTCCCATCTTGATGCAGATCTTTGTATTTGGACTGTCGGATTGAAGCCTCACCCTGGCCTTTGGAGATTAGGTCTTAGTCTAACTGAAGAAGGAAAAATAAAAGTCGATGCTTGGTATCGCGCAAGTGAAAATAAGAACATTTATGCCATAGGAGACTGCGTTCATGTAGTCGACCCAACAAGTGGAGCGGCTGCCGCAATGAGCTGTAAAGAAGCAATATCACAGGCGCAACGGCTTAGTAAAATAATGAAAGCCCATATAGAGGGATTCACCGCAGCACCCCATCAAACCTACGCTAATTTACTTTGTATAGGATTGGGTCCTTCCGACGGGATGGTATGGGCGCAGAAATGGGGAATTGATTTTGTCCTATCAGGTAAAATGGCAGGAAAAATCAGGGAGTATACCTGGGATCTTTCCAGTATAAATCATTGAATGTACTGATACAGGGGGGAAAGCATGGGGAAAGAAATACAGGAGCTTTATTCTCAGTTTCAGCCTTTGCTATTTACGATTGCTTACAGAATGCTCGGTACCGTTTCAGATGCAGAGGATATCGTCCATGACGTCTATGTTCAGGCTGCTGGAAAAACATTGGAACATGTGGAAAATAAAAAGGCCTACCTTTGTAAGATGGTCACAAATAAATGTATTGACCATTTAAAATCCGCTGGGCACAAGCGTGAGGTTTATGTGGGTCCCTGGCTGCCCGAACCTTTAGTCTTAAAAGAAAACGACCCTATCTCTGAGGTGGTGAACGGAGAGGCTGTATCATTTGCATTTCTACTGCTGCTCGAGAACCTAAAACCGATTGAGCGAGCTGTTTTCATCCTAAGAGAAGTACTGGAATATGATTATGCGACAATTTCGGAAATTTTAAATCGCAGTGAACCTAGTTGCAGAAAAGTATTTAGCAGGGTAAAGAATAAATTCCCATTAATAAAGGAAGAGTTGGAAGAACCCTCTGTTTCAAAAAACAATCAAATCATCCAGACTTTCGTATTAGCCTTACACGAAGGAAACACCAAGAAGATTGAGGAATTGTTGTATAACGACGTTACTCTGTATTCAGATGGCGGAGGAAAAGTATATGCAGCCTTAAAGCCGATCTATTCTAAGAATCTTGTTGTTCGTTTTATATCAAATTTATTGGCGCAAAATCAAAAGGCAGAGAAACCCGCACTAGTTAAGTTAATCAATGTTAATGGTAGAAATGGACTCTTAGTAATGGGAGAGGACAATGTCAAAACAATTTTTAGTTTTCATGTCAAAAAAGATCAAATCGCATATATCTATATTGTCAGGAATCCTGATAAACTAAAGCATGTGCCTTTGCCAGCATATTAATTTTCGCAACAAAGGGCCGTTTCCGTTGCCTCAAATAAGTGAAAATAGGTTGATTGTTGAGACGGCAAAATCGTCCCGCTGTTTGCTTTATGGTGTCTAAGGAAATTTGAAATATGATACTTTAAAAGAAGCAAAGAGTGCTTTGCTTCTTCTTTTATTTGTCTTTAATTTGGGTATTTCGATTTTTGGCGCCGTGGGAACCGTCCCTGTGTCGCAGAGGGGTGGAAGAACCCTCCCTCCCAACTTCTAGCTAGCTTATCGATTTGTTCTTTACAGGTGAAGACAACCGTATCAATGTAGAGGGCTGACCGTATTTCATTGATTCATCAATAAAAGATTCTAAGGTTTGAACCGATCCTGTTATTAATTTCACAATAAAATTGTATTGCCCTGCAAGGCGGTGACATTCCAATACCTCCGGGTGATTCTTGCAGAATTGTATGAACTGGTCACATTTTGTATTGGCATAGAGGATGATGGCCATGATTGGTTTTTCAATCTTTTCCGCATTGATCACCGCTCTGTAGCCCTCAATTACCCCTTTATCTTCTAACTTCTTGACCCTTTCATTAACTGCTGGGGTAGATAATCCAACTTTCTTTCCTAACTCTGTAAAGGAAATACGAGCATTCTCCTGTAAATGAAAAATAATGTCCCTGTCGATTTCGTCCATATTTAACACCTCTTTTAATTATTAAGTAAAATGAGTGAAATACGATAAATATTTAGGTATTTATACAAAATACAATAATTACTTCATGTAACAAATGCAATGGATAAAATAAAATTATAAAGAAACCAGAAAATTCAGGAGGTAATGAAAGATGGCTTTATTAATGAAAACAGAGTGTGAAAAGTGTGCTAAAACAATTCAAGAAACCGAAATAGCATATATTTGTGTGCATGAATGTACCTTCTGCCAAGACTGTACAGAAGATATGGGACATACTTGTCCCAACTGCGGAGGAGAACTTGTGCAGAGACCGAGAAAGACAGGGACAGTCATCAGCTGCTCATTGTAAATAGTAGATACATGGGGACGGTTCTGTTGCCTCGGGAAAGTGAGAGTATGTTGCTTTTTTGAGACGGAAGAACCGTCCCTGTGCCTCCATGTTGATTTCATTTACCTCGAAGACATCGATAAAATAAAAGCGATTCAGGATTTGGATGGCGTTCTTGACGAGCAGCTGTCTGAAGGATAATTGGAGGTATATACATAATAGACAAGGGGACGATTCCTGCGGGCGTCGAATGAACTTTAAAATTTACTATTTAGTATAAGCACGGGGACGTATCTTATGCTTCCATTTTCATATAGAAACTTCATCAAATGTTTATAAGGAGCATAAGATTGTTTACATAATTTGGGTATGTTATAATTAAGTCAATTTAATAAGCGGATTTCTGGAGTTGAATTTTAAAAATGACTAACAATACTATTTCACCAATACCTGCTTTTGTAAATAAAAATCTTCCTCCAGGAATACATTTAACAACTTGGGAAGAGTTTAAAGCTAGGTATGGTATAAATTATAAAAGAAATTTACAACTTGATGGGTTAGAGAGGGCTATTGAGGAATTTAAAAATGCTGGGAGTACAAAAATTTTCATAGATGGTAGCTTTGTAACTGAAAAGAAAAATCCAGGAGATTACGATGCCCTATATGATTTAGATGAAATTGATGAAAATAAAATTGATAATCGGTTAGTCGATGCTTCAATCCCTGGAAGAGAGGCACAAAAAAGAAATTATCAAGGAGAGTTCTTTCCCATGTATGCAAATGCAACAAGCCCTGTGGGTTCACGATTTATAGATTTTTTTCAAAAGGATAAAAAGACTAAACAACCAAAAGGTATTATAAGAATAGATTTGAGGTGAGGAACTTGATAAAAAATGATAATGAGTTAAAAAATTCAAAAGAGAGTTTAACACAATTTTTATCATCACTTCAAGAAATTGATTTTGACAAATCTTTTAAAGAGCTATCTCCTAAAAAACAAGATATTTATAGGAAGGCTTTGGAAGGTGAAGTAGAAAATCTACAAAGTCAAATAAATGAATATGAACTATTAAAAAGTGGCAAGTTGCATGATTTTTTTTCCGATAAGTTAACTGAACTTCCTCTAAATTTAATTCGAGCTAGAATTGCAAAAGGTTTTGATGAGCAATATATAGCAGATCAACTGAACATTGACCGGTCTGATTATATCGAATTAGAGGATGAACTATTTGCTGAAGCTGATACAGCTACAATAATTAATTTAATTAGTCTACTAAAAATAGAAATACCTACAGAATTGCAAAAAATGTTCACAATAGATTCGGAACAAATAAAACGAAATGTTAAAAACTCATTAGGTTCTCTTTTTGATAAGCTCATACCTTTCGAGTTAAAAGAAGATTATAACTTAACTAATGGCTATCTTAAGTTATTTTCTTCTCTAAAAAAGATTTTTAAGGACAATCTAAGTGAAATTCTTAGTGGCTCAAAAATTAATAATTATATGTTAACGAATGCTCGATATAAAACCCCAAAAGGAACTAGAGATGAGCTCGTATATCTATATACATCCTATGCTGAATTTATTGCAAGAGAAATATCTAAAGTATTAGATTCCCCTCCCCAAAAACT
This sequence comes from Bacillus sp. JJ1609, assembly GCF_036967045.1. Lineage (NCBI taxonomy): Bacteria > Bacillati > Bacillota > Bacilli > Caryophanales > Bacillaceae > Bacillus > Bacillus sp. JJ1609. Next base: position 215,058 of record NZ_JBALSS010000006.1, read on the forward strand.
TATCACTAATCCGATGGAGTTTAGGACAAATGTAATCGGAAAGTATGGGGATTTAAACTTAGAATCATGTATATCTTACTTATGGGACCTTGGTATTCCAGTAATACCCTTTGAAATGTCAGGGGGGTTCCATGGAGCGTGTTGGAGATTCAATGGAAGGAATGTTATTGTTCTAAAACAACAAAGTAAATCTCATTCTAGATGGTTATTTGATTTACTTCACGAATATTGGCACGCAACCCAAGAGCCAGATTTGTTAGAACGAGAAACTGTTGATTTAGGCGAAGTACTATCAGCTAAAACAGATGACAAAGAAGAATTGGATGCTAATAAGTTTGCAGAAGAGGTTATTTTTGGAGGAAGAAGTGATGAACTTTTCGATGAATGCATTACTATTTCTCGAGGAAGAATAAAGTTCCTTAAGAGTGCAGTTCAAAGGGTCGCATTAATGAATGATATAGATGTAGGTTCATTAGCCAACTACACAGCCTATAGAATGTCCAAACTAGGTGAAGCATGGTGGGGAGCAGCCCAAAACTTACAAGATAATGGAAACCCATATTCTAAAGCTTATGATATATTGAATAGTAGATTAGATTCCTCTATGCTTCACTCCTTAGAAGATCCACTTGAACAGGAACTAATTCAAAATGCGTTATATCATTAAAAAATAACTGGGAAATCGCCATCTTTTTATGGCGGTTTTTTATTTGTAATTTTTTATTTTAATAATGTGTTAATCGTTCAATCAAATAGGATAATAAAAGATACTAAGTGGGCGAATTCCTGGTTGTCTGCAAAGTAGAGGGGGAGACATGGGGACGTATCTTGTGCTTCCGTATTTAAAAAAGGTCAATACTTTTCCGCTGAACCAAAACCAAAACACATCAAAAGTAGCAAAGGGTACGTCCTGAGTACGTCCCTTTGCTAATATTTAATTTAGAAGGTGCTGTTTTGATTAAATAAACATTTGTTGCATGAAGGCTTGTTTTTGATTTTGTAATTCTGTTAGTTTACCCGATTCTAATACAATTCTTTCATCAATTTTATTAAATAAAGACCCAATCATCTTTTGTTCTTCATAACAAGGTATGTTACAAATAATAGATTCAATTGTTTTTTTTGACAAACTAGGAACACCTGTGGACTCATCATATTTTTTCCAATTTATATACTGAAACAGAGCAAAAATAAAATTCAGGTCGGTAGATTCCTTAGATGTACAATAAAAAAGTGTATCTACTGTCCAAAACGGTGCTTTTAATTTTTGAGGTTGATTGATAGTACCTTTTCGTCCTATACCGATAGCGTCCTTATCATATAGAGCTTCATTAACACTAAGCATATAACCACCGGTTCCATAGACAGGTATATTTCCTAAATCTAAATGCTTGTAATCTCTTCCAGAATGTACTTTAATGATATCTCCAAAAGTCTTTGTTTCCCAATTAGAAAATTCTTGTCCATCTACATTCTTAAACCGCAATTCACGACTAAAAATCTTCTGCATAAAACCTTTTTTCTGTTCTTTCAGCAACTCGATTTTTTCTTGTTGAAGTTGGATTTTTTGTTTTAATAAGTCGAATAGTTCACCAATTTTTATCTGTTCTTCTATATCTGGTAAATAGAAATTTAGCTTTTTTAATTTCTCTGTACTGATAAAGGGTTGATCGGAACCTACAGAGTTTCCTAAAACGAAGTCGAATATTTCTTTACGAAGTAAAGCAAATAAAAACGTCTTAGATACCTTAGTATTGTCAATTACATCAATCTTACCGACACGTTGATATAAAATTGAAGGTGAAAAATCTTTAGAAATATATGAAATTTTTAATTGACCATTAGTAATAGGACGATTTAAAGCTAATACTATATCATTTTCTACTAATTTCAATTCTGGATAAGAAAATAGATATTCATTTGGTAAATAAGATACATTTTCTTTTTTTATTTCTTCATAGCCAACATTATCAATTTTAACTAATGGTATACCTTCATTAACATATTCACCTGCTTTAAAGCCATGTCCTGATCTAATGGTACACATTTTTTCAAAAGTTGTTGTCTTCCATTCTGAATTAAAATTTTTAAATCTTAAGTTCGGTGCATTCATATCTCTACACCCCTAACTCTTTAAAGTACTTCTCTAACTCACGATCCACTTCCGCAATTTCTTCATCAATTTCTTTCAAACGTTGTCCCACTGCTTGTAAATCAATCGGTTCTTCTTCTTCAAACGTGTCCACATAGCGAGGAATGTTTAGATTGTAGTCGTTCACTTTAATTTCCTCTAAAGTGGCTGCGTATGAATATTTGTAAATTGTCTTACGACTTAAGAATGTGCCAAGAATTTTTTCAACATGCTCATCTGATAGCAGGTTTTGATTTTTCCCTTTTTCGAATTCATTCGAGGCATCAATAAATAATACGATATCGTTGTGCTTGCGGCATTTTTTGAATACCAAAATACATGTTGGAATACTTGTACCGTAGAAGATATTTGCTGGTAAACCAATAACTGCATCTAAATAATTTTTCTCTTCAATTAGATACTTACGAATGGCTTCCTCTGCTGCGCCACGGAATAGGACACCGTGTGGTAATACGACTGCCATTGTACCGTTATCATCTAATTGATGAATGAAATGTTGAATGAAGGCGAAGTCTGCTTTTGATTTTGGTGCTAGCTTTGCATAGGCACTAAAGCGTTCATCATCTTTGAACTTATCATCTGCACTCCATTTTGCTGAGTATGGAGGATTGGCAACAATCGCTTCAAAGCGTTGGTCGATATGCTGCGGCTCTTCCAATGTATCGGCATTACGAATATCAAAACGTTGGTAGGGAACGTCATGCAACAACATGTTCATTCGAGCAAGGTTGTATGTTGTTGATACTTTTTCTTGTCCGTAGTATTTGTGTACCTTCGCTTCTTTACCTACACGAAGTAGCAATGAACCTGAACCGCAAGCCCCGTCATATACATCACGAATTTCGGTTTTTCCAGCAGTGACGATTTTCGCTAAAATTTTTGAAACTTGTTGTGGGGTATAGAATTCGCCAGCTTTTTTTCCGGCATTTGCTGCGAATTGAGAAATCATATATTCATAAGCATCGCCTAGAACATCAATTTCAACATCGTCTTGTAAAAATGGAATGTCTGCAATGTTCACAATGACTTTGCTAATTAAGTTCGTACGATCTTTTACTGTACGTCCCAAACGTGATGATGTTAAGTCCATATCATCAAATAGATTTTGGAAATCGTCTTGGCTGTCTGTTCCTAAAGTAGAGGATTCTATCGCTTTGACACCGTTTTGTAGCATTTCGATGTCAAAGTTACCGTTAGCTCCTTTTTCGATTTCTTCTAAGAAGTGAGAGAATAGGAAATGTGGCTCTACAACATAACCTAATTCATCGATTAAGTACTCTGCTAAGTGTTCACGATATTCTTCGTTTTTCCATGCAGCTGAAAATGAAATATTATCTTCTTTTAGTAATACATTTGCACGTGCTTCAACTTTTTCAGAAAGGTAACGGTAGAAAATTAATCCCAAAATATAATCTTTAAATTCGCTGGCATCCATTTGGCCACGTAGGTCATTTGCCATTGCCCATAATTTTTTATGTAGTTCAGCTTGTTGCTGACGTTGTTTTTCGCTTGATGTCACGGGTGTTTCCTCCTAAGATGGGTTCGTTTTTAAATGAGAAGATGCTCATTAAGGGTACCTTTAAAACTTCTTCACTAATTGATATTTTAAATTATCTTCATCTTTTTGTGTATTTAATGAAAAAAATAACATAAAAAGAGCGCTGGTTAAGCGCGTCTTTAGAAAAAACTGAGTTTATGCACCATACTTTTCAGTGAAGTCACGGATAAATGAGGTAATGGCTTTGATTGCTTTGTTCTTTTTCAAGAATGATCCAGATAGGGAATCCATTATCGCATTCTTTTCAATTAAATTGGAATACTCATATGTTGAAACTTGTTCGCGCAGCACGCTGTCTTCAATATCAACTGTTTTCGCAAAGAGTGCTAGTTCCTGCTCACTCATTTCTTCTTCGTAACGGTTGTATGCATCCATTACTGATTCATCAGGCGCCAATGTTGGTGCAACCTTATCCAGGAAGCCTTTAATCAGTTCAATTTTTAGACGAAGCTTTGGATCAGATGCATGGTTTAATTCTTGTTTGATGAAACGAATCTCTTTGTCACGTTCCTTTTTATCAATTGTGTTAAGGTTTGCAATCAGATTCAGAATGTAGCTGACATTAATCTTGTCTGTATGCATTAGCTCCAACTCAAAGTCAATATCATACAAAATCGATTCTTTTGGGACTTCGCTGCGCTTAAAATCTTCGTATACCTTGAAGTATTTGCTCTTGAAATCCTCATATGATTGCTGTGAAATCGTAAGCTCTGTTTCATCAAATTCAAAATCAGAAAATGACTGCAAACGTTGAAGAAATTTGGTTACATTTTTGAATGCTACGATAAAATTACGTTTATCTTCTTCCCGCTCCAGCTCGTCTACCAATTCCGGAATGACCGCAATCTCTCGAAGATTTTTCACAGCTTGTTTGAACGCTTTTAAGTAATCAGCATAGCTGCCCATTAGAACGGTATCCACATTGTCTGTTCGGGAGAATAACTTAATTGCATCGTCTGTATTGTCTTTTAGATTTCGATAGCAAACAATATTCCCGTATGGCTTAGTTGATTTCTCAACGCGGTTCGTACGGCTGTATGCTTGCAGCAGGTCGTGATACACCATGTTCTTATCTACATAGAGAGTATTTAGCGGCTTGCTATCGAACCCAGTTAGGAACATTTTTACGACAAGTAAAATATCAATTTGGGCATTTTTCACTTTTTTCGAGACATCTGAAAAATAACGATCCCATGTATCAGTCGAGAAGTCTGTGTCGTGCGTTTTATTATAATCTGCAATCATGCGGTCCAGTGCTTCACGAGAATGTTCACCTGTTCCATCGCTTTCCTCATTTTGTCCATATGAATAAATGCCAGCGATTTTCAGGTTGTGATTTTTCGATTTAAAAATATCATAATACTTGATTAAGGTTGAAATGGAATCTACCGCCAACATAGCGCAATAGCCTTTGCTCTTCGAACGGCGTTGGTGATTATCAATAATGTGATCAGCAACTAAATTTAAACGTCGTTCATCATGCCACACTTCATCCGTATCAATGGCTTGCACTTTTGTTTTATCATTTTCATCAATCTTGGCGTTAAACGTACGAACATATTCCACGGAGAAACCTAGTACGTTACCATCACGAATCGCATCTTTAATAAGGTAATAATGCAGGCACTTCTCAAAAAGATCAGCAGTGGTACGCCCATCTTGGCTCTTGTTCTCTTTGAAGCGTGGCGTTCCTGTAAAACCGAAGTACTGCGCATTTTTAAAGTGGTGATCAATTTCTTTGCGCATATCCCCAAACTGGCTTCGATGACATTCATCAATAATGAACACGACATGCTCTTGTTTGTATGGTTCCATGATGTGAGCGTACTTGGGATTTTTGACAGCATTATTCATTTTTTGAATGGTGGTAACAATGAATCTCTTCATTGGATTCTGTATTTGCTCAATAAGGATTTCGGTTTTGTCTGTACGGTCAACCGCGCCTTTTTGGAACTTGTTGAACTCGGCTATCGTTTGACTGTCCAAGTCTTGACGATCGACAAGGAAGAACACCTTTTTGATGCTTTCCTCATCGGCTAAAATTTGTCCAGCTTTAAAAGAGGTTAAGGTTTTGCCAGAACCGGTTGTGTGCCAAATGTAGCCGTTATTATTTGTTTCCGTTGCACGTTTTACCAATGCTTCTACTGCATACACCTGGTAAGGGCGCATGACCATCAAGGCTTTGTCTGTATCATTAATGACCATATATCGACTAATCATTTTTGCTAAATGGCATGGTTGCAGGAATGCGCTCGCAAAATCCTGTAAGTTTGTAATGAGATCATTGTTTTCATCTGTCCAGAAGAAAGTAAAGCCAAACTGAATGTCATAGTCGGAGTTAGAGAAGTACTTCGTATCCACTCCGTTACTCACGACAAAGACTTGTAAGAATCGGTACAGGCCATTAAACGTATGACGACGATAACGTTGAATCTGATTGAATGCTTCTTTAAAGTCCAAGCCACGTCGTTTCAATTCAATTTGAACGAGTGGAAGGCCGTTGATCAGGATCGTCACATCATACCGATTAATATAGGTGCCTTTTACTGTTGTTTGCGTCGTTACCTGGAACAAGTTCTTGCACCAGTCTTTTGTATTCATGAGTTCTACATATAACTGTGTACCATCTTCACGCTCAATCAGTAACTTGTCACGTAAGATTTTCGCAGAGTCGTAAATGCTTTTACCTTCTATTAGTGTAAGGATTCTCTTAAACTCTCTATCTGTTAACGGTTGTCCGTTTAATTTATGTTCGTTAAATGTATTGAGCTGCTCCTTGAAGTTAGCTAATAATGCGTCATAGTCAGCAATCTTAACCGCTTTGTAGCCTAGGTTTACAAGCTGATTATGTAAATTTTTTTCAAGGGCTGCTTCGGGTTGGTATGCCATGTGTATACCTCCTTGCCATGGTCTTGGTTTTATTATACTTAAAATTTGGGGGTTGGTTTCGTTTTTTGTTGGATTTTCCAAAAAATGTTTGTGTGTAGTGGGTAGTACTAAAATGCAACGTCGGATTCATAGGGAAATAGGGTCAAGTTATATTTCTATTACATATTCATCCTATTTTGAAAATGGTAAAATAAGTTATAAGAAAACGAAATCTGAGGGGAGCGGATAAAATGACAAAATGGTGGATGATAAGAGCTGGGGATAATAATGAATTAATTCCAATATGGAAAGAAAGAGGAATTGCATCAATTGGGTGGCCCCAAATGGGTAACCCGAAACAATACACTTCTAAGGCTGAGATGCTCAGTAAAGCAAACTCGTTTTATAGTGAAGAAAAGCCCCAAACTAGAAGCAGTTGGGTAAACCAAGTTTGGCGTTTTAGTAGAGAAATCCAGAGTGGAGATCGTATAATTTCATATTCCAAGGAAAAAAGAGAATACATAGTCGGAAGTGTTATTGAGCCACACTTTTTTGATAAATCAATTGGGAACCCTGATTATCCAAATACTTTAAAGGTTATTTGGGAAGATAAAACTATAGAGAGAGATAAATTATCCCAGGCTGCGAAAAATAGTTTAGGTTCGGTTTTAACTGTTTTTAGAGTAGATCAGTGGGGTGTTGAGTTAGAACAGTTGTTAGAGAATCCCTCCGTTTTACCAGTGGATGATACAGATAAAGATGAGGAAGAAAGTGAAATCATAAAAGATTTGGTGAGTAAAGCATTAGTAATGATAGAAGATAAGGTGGATCATCTTGATCCTTGGCAAATGCAAGATCTAGTAGGCGGTCTTCTTGAAGCCATGGATTATAATGTACAGATAAGTCCTAAGGGACCGGATGGCGGGGTAGATATCCTAGCATATAAAGATGCATTTGGTTTTGAAAAACCAATTATTAAGGTTCAAGTTAAACATCGTAAAATATCGGCATCTGCACCAGAGATTCAACAATTGTTAGGAGCAAATCCTCTTGATGCAAACAGTCTATTTGTTTCTACAGGCGGCTTCACTTCTCATGCAGAAGCTGTGGCGAGACATAACTCCGTGAGACTAGTAGATTTGGAAGAATTGGTTAAACTTGTTGTGCAGTGGTATGAAAAAATGCCAAACGAAGCAAGAGCGTTATTACCGCTCCAAAAGGTTTATGTACCAGAAGTATAGTTTTCTAAGGGAATATCATGCAATTTACTGAATTTAAATTAGATGACATTGTACAAATGAAAAAGAAACATCTTTGTGGCACTCATAGGTGGAAGATCATACAGCTGATATAAGGATAAAATGTATGGGGGTGCAAACCATAGTGTATTAATCCTGGAAGCACGGGGACGTACCCTGTGCTTTTTCTATGTGTGTCGTAAACATTAATAAAACATAGGTGGATAGATAGTTTAGGCATTGGTGTTTTGTTCTCAAAATTTAAAGTAGCACCATTTTAATCAGGAGTCAGTAATCAAAACGCTCTGCTTTATTGATAACGATAATGTATGAGAAAGTGTAAAGAATGGTTTTGAAATTAAAACAGAGGTATTCTGATCGATCTATCAAGTGTTAAACAGAACCGAAAAAAAGAAATGTTTTGAAAAAAATGATAATAATGTAATATTTTATTTATACGACAAATTTTATGGGGGATCATAATGAGTATGGGATATGAAAAAGCTTTACAATATAGTTTGAATGGAGAAGCAGTTTTAATGTTAGGAGCTGGATTCTCCTATGAAATTGTAAATAACAATGGAGAATTATTAGGTGATGCAAAAGATTTAGTAAAAAGATTGTGCGACAAATATGATATACCATTTGATAAGGACTATTCATTGGATGAAGTGGCCTCTTATATTTTAGAAAAAGGAGAAAAAGAGGAGAATTATGCAGTTTTACAGTCATTAATTAAATTATTGCAGGAACATTATCAAATATCTGTTAGAAATATCAATAAAGAACATGAAATTATTGCAAGTATACCTTGGATGAGAGTATATACAACTAATTATGACGATGTATTTGAAAATGCTTATTATAAAGGTACGGGTAAAGATATTGCTACTTTTAATGCATATGATGAAACTTCAAAAGTAGCTAAGCAATTGTCCGTTGTGCATTTAAATGGATATATAAGAAACCTAACTGTAGAAAAGTTGAGTTCTGAATTTAAACTGACAACTTTCAGCTATTGGCAAGAAGAATTTAAGAGAGAAAAAATGTTTGAACTCTTGAAACAGGATTTAGACAACGCAAAAGCCATTATTTATATTGGAACATCTCTTAAATATGATTTTGATATTAGTAAAATTTTAAATACAGATAGTTATAAAACAAAAACTATTTTTATTGATAGAGAGAAGAATGGTTTTGATATTTCAGATAGTAGGAAAAGTTATCTGGGACTACAAGTGAAAAAAGGAGTCAAAGGCTTCGCTGAAGATATACAGGTGGAAAAGGAAACGTTTATCCCGAATACTATTAAGTATGATTGGAACTGTTTTCAACCAGTAACTATAGATAAAAATATTTATGAACAGAATAACGTTCAAAACATTTGGAATCTCTTAGTCCTAGGAAAAATAAATTTAAATATCTTACAAAAAAACCTACATAATGATGACTATATAATTTCTAGAGACGAATTAAGTTCAATTGATCCTCAAAAATATAAAGTTATTAATGTACATTCTAATTTAGGAAATGGGAAATCCACAAGTATTCTTAAACAAGCCTATATATGGAGTAAACGTCATAGTGTCTTTTTCTTAAAAAGAGTTAATGAAAACATAACTAGCGATCTAATAGCTATCTCTAAAATCAAAGACCATAAAATACTGATAATTGAAGATTATACTTATTATCAAGATATAATAAAACAACTAAAAATATACTTAGATGGTTCTTATACATTACTTTTTTCTTCTAGAAGTTTTGTAAATGAGCAATATGAAAAACAAATACCATTATTATTAGAAATTGAAGATAAAGAAATAAAACAAATAAATTTAAACTATCTTAGTTCAAACGAAATTAATAATTTATCTTTGTTATTCAGAAAGCTTAACTTAGATAAATTCTTTATTGAAAGTCAAAGCCAAATAAAAAAATTAGTTAGTAAAAATAAGCAATTATCGAATATCTTATTAGACTTATTAAGTTCAGAATCTATTGCAAAAGAAATAGATAAAATTTATGAGAAAATAGAACTGAATGGTAAAACTCTAAAAATTTTGTGTGCAACAATGGTAAATAACTTTTTAAACTTAGGGCTTACTCCATCAGATTTATTTTCATTAGTAGAAGTTACTACAAGTGACATAGAAAGCATAAGAAATGAAGAGACTAAAGAAGTGCTTAACATTGGAAATGGTGATGTAACTTTACAATCAGCAGTTTTTGCTAGATATTTAGTATCAAAAAAATCAATGGATAATCAAATAATAGAGACTATGAAGGAAATCCTCCTAAATTCAAGATTACTTTCAAAAGAAGATGAAAAAAGAGTTTCCGAAAAATTGATTTCTCAGTCAAATATTAGAATTGTTTTTTCTGGACTAGATAGTAATAGAGAAAATAATGGAGCATCTGAAAAAGTTGTTCGGTATTTTGATGATATAGTCGATTGTAGAAATCATAAGGGAAATATATTCTTTTGGCTCCAATATGGCATGGCTTGTATGGATATAAAAAGGTATGATCGTTCAGAAAACTATCTGAATATTTCTTATAAGTTAGCTTCACAAAGAGAGGAAAGAGGTACTAGGTTTGAAACTTTTCAAATAGATACGCAATATGGGAGACTAATATTAGAAAAAAATATATATTCAGAAGAATCAACAAAAGGCAATTTTAATGAATTTTTGGATGCTAATAATAAATTAGATAAAGCAATAAAGCAAAAACCTAGTCAAGCGAGATTGGCATATAAACAAATGATGTTGTATAGAGAATACATCAGAAAAAATCTAAAGTACTTCTCTTTTGATGATATGAAAAAAATTGAAAACATAATTAATAACCATTTAAAGAATAGATGGTTCAATTCTGATAAAAAAGAAGTTAGAGAAGTTAGAAGAAAGTTAGAAGAATCAAAGAAGTATATAATGAAATATGCTGTACAAAAATAAGGCTCTGAAAGAAACCTGTCCAATCTGGATTGGGTTTTTTTTATAATCCCTAGATGATGATGGTATCTGGGCTTAATAAAAAATAAACTATAAGGAAAATAAATTTTGTAAGCACGGGGACGTACCCTGTGCTTACTTTTTTTACCTATGGTCTTCTCATTTCTGACGGGTTCCGCGACAAGGGGACGGTTCCGTTGTCTCGAAATAAGCAAAAATATGGTGCTGGTTGCGACGTCAGAACCGTCCCGCTGTCGCGAAGTAACCCATATATGGATATAAATCCTAATGTTTAAAACTCAATAATAAATGGAAACACAAAGAATGGAGGGATGAAGATGAAAATACTTATTATTGGTGGGGATGCAGCGGGTATGAGTGCTGCGATGCAAATGGTGCGAAACAGCTCTGGACATGAAATAACTGTATTGGAAAAGGGAGGCGTGTATTCATATGGACAATGTGGCCTGCCTTATGTCATCAGTAGGAAGATTGAGTCCACAGATCGGTTAATCGCTCGCACTCCGTCTACTTTTAAAGAGAAATATGGCATTGATGCACGTGTGTTTCATGAAGTCCAAAAGGTAGACATAGAAAATAAAATGGTAATTGGAATAAACCATAGTAATGGTGAAACGTTTAGCCTTCCATATGACCGCCTTCTGATTGCAACTGGGGTAAGCTCGGTCATTCCAAAGTGGGAGGGTGTGACACTTCGTGGTATTTTCTCATTAAAGAACATCCCCGATGCAAAAGCAATCATGGATTATCTGGAAAGAGATATAAATAATGTGACCGTGATTGGTGGCGGATACATTGGACTTGAAATGGCCGAAAGTTTTGCGGAGCTCGGCAAGAAGGTAACGATCATTGAAAGAAATGAGCAATTAGCCAAAATATTTGATACGGACATGGCCGAACTGATTCACGAAGAAGCAGTAAAGCAAAACATTGTGTTAAAAATGGGTGAATCCGTGGAAGCATTCGGTGGAAGCGACAACGTGGAATCTGTGAAAACCGATAAAGGAGAGTATGAAACAGATTTGGTGCTAGTCGCTGTAGGTGTAAAGCCCAATACTTCCTTTTTAGAAGGAACAGGAATCAAAACCAGTGTGAATGGTGCGATCCAAGTAAATGCCTATATGCAAACCAGTATAGAGGATATCTACGCGGCAGGAGATTGTGCTACACAATATCACCGAGTAAAAGAAAAGGATGATCATGTACCATTGGGAACACATGCCAATAAGCAAGGACAAATAGCCGGATTGAACATGGTTGATGTACATAAAACGTTTAAAGGAATTGTAGGCACTTCAATTATTAAGTTTTTCGATTTAACCCTGGGGAGAACAGGGCTATCAGAAACAGAGGCAAACATGCTGAACATTCCCTGTGGCTCTGTAACCATTACAGCAACTGATATCGCTGGTTATTATCCGGATGATAAAAAAATGAAATTGAAACTTGTCTATCATAAAGAGACACATAAGGTTCTTGGCGGGCAAATTATTGGGGAAAATGGGGTCGATAAACGAATCGATGTCCTAGCAACGGCCATATTTCATTCTATGACGACCGATGAGCTGCTTGATTTAGATTTGGCGTATGCTCCCCCGTATAATGGTGTATGGGATCCTATTCAGCAGGCGGCTAGGAGAGTGAAGTAGCTGGTAACAGCATAGAAACAGAGGGACGGTTCTTGTGTCTTATAACCCTTATCCAAAGATGGATAAGGGTTATTTATATTAAATTGATTCTTAAATCGAGGGGAATTCCCTAATTAACACCCTTCTGATGCTCATAACAAAAAATCTTCCCATTGAACCTTTTACTCGATAAACAATACTCCTTCACTTTATCTGATACAGGTTTATTACAGATTGAACAGGACGAATTAGAGTTAGTGTCTGGAGTACTTGTCTTCAATGCTTGTTCATGTTCTTTTCTAACTTGAGGATCTTTTATATCTGCCTTTGAGAATGTATCGTAAATCTTTGAGATGTCACTTTCGCTCAATATAGGTTCTTTATATTGGATCTTTAATACGGAAATTTTTCGATGGATGAATTCTGACAGTTCGATATCATAAACGATAAGTTCGTTGGATGCTATTTTCCGGTAATCCAAGTCAACTTTGAAGGTAGAGCGCTTTGTGAAAGAGACGAGTGAAATAAATAGATCCTTGTACTTTGAATCAATTAAGAACGCTAATGCCTTGATATGCCCGTAGTTTTGTACAAAAGGGTTCATCATTTTGAAGGTCCCATTGACCGACCATGTTTTTCTGTCTTCCCCGCCGTAAATGGTACCTTGATAATTTTTCGTTTCAATTACAAAGATGCCATAAGGAGTTAACACCACATGGTCGACTTGTGAGTAACCTGATTTTGCTTTTGGGTTCCTGATAAGGAGGTCGCTCAAGTAGCGATTAAACCATACAACCAAACCGAAGCGATCAGCATAATATCCGATAAATTAATCAATAAAGGTTATCATGTCTCCCGTTCATCACTTAATCATTCTCCATACCATTTAATTGCGGAATCTGAAGAACGAGTTGCTAAGATATTAGTTCGTCATCTTCAGTATGACCATGCATATGATCTTTCCACGTTACCATATCAAGTGTATAAGATTGATGCTTTTGAGACAGTGGATGAACAGAAAATCGGAGTAAATGAGATTGATTTTGTCGTAGGTTATAACTTTAAAGATAATAGTTTTGCTTGTTTGGAGATTAAACATTTTAAGGATAAGAAAAGTAGAGTAGTACACCAGAAAGAAGGATTGAAATCCGAATTTTATAATTCCTGGCATGCGCTTGATGAGTTTTTAAAAGAAAAGCAGATTACTAATGGGTGAAGTGTTAATGAGCATTGAACAGGCTCAAAAGATAGAATAATAGATGAACTACAGGAGTGAAAAGAAGATGAATCGTTATTTTAAATTCGTATCAATTAGGAAAGACAAAGAGGAATGGATGTTACAAGAGCTTCAGGAAGGACGCGCGAGGTTTGGCTGGAGTAGTCCAGGCTCTGATTTAAGAATAATCAGGTCAAAAAGTAATGCTGACAGAACTCCGGAAGAAAAAGTTTTTTGGCGTTATACACAGTTTTTAATCAATAGATTAACCAAAGGGGACAGACTGATTATTCAGTTAAGCAGACCGCTGCGTAAGTTTCTTGTTGCTGAAGTGGTAGGAGATTACGGTTCGACTGATCCGCAAGAAAGCGATTTTAATCATTATGTTGAATGTAAACTTTTAACGGAAACTTTTATCAATGTGGAGTCGCAGGCGGTTTCCCAATCATTAAGGCACCATCTTTCTAAACGCGGCCAATACTATGAAATTTATGATAGAGATATTAAAAAGGAACTTGATAGTATTGTAGAAAAATCAATCCAGGGTAATGTGGAATTCTTGAAAGATAATGAGATAGAACATACCGCGGAATTTGAAGCCAAGCTTTTTGAAGAAGATGTGGTGACTCAAACATATAAGCGAATTTCAACAAAATGGCCAAGCGCATACTTTGAAAAATTCGTTGCCGATTTAAATCGTTCAACTCCAGGTCTTGAAGTAAATAAAACAGGAGATACAGGACAAGGCTGAGACCTCACAATGAGAATTCTTGACCCAATGGATGGTTCAATTTTACATGAAGAAGTTCCCGTTCAATGTAAAAACTATAATGGATCAGTAAAAACAAAAAGACCGATTGATGATTTAGAAAGATGTATAAAAAATTCAAATTCACCAATAGCATACCTATTTATTATTGGGGACTTAACAGAGGAATTTAATACTGAACTAGAAACAAGGCTTGCTCAATTAAACAATGAAAAGGGATACGTTCAATGGAAAGTCATTGGACAAGAGCAGATAGCTAAAATGTACTTGAATAGGTTGGGGACTACAGTTTAAAGAAAGAGATTTAAGTGTTTTTCAATGGTAGTGAAACACACGGACGGTTCAACTATTTTTATGAAATGGTTGAACCTTTTTAGCATAGCAAGTTAAGGAGGTTTCATATGAAGTTAATAACTTGGAATGCCTCAATGCGGTTCAGGGACAAAATTGAAAATATAATTCCATTCAATGCAGATATTTTAGTCATCCCAGAATGTGAAGCTCCAGAAAAATGGGGAGCAAGCCACCATCCTCATAAGGTAAATCAGTTTCTATGGTTGGGTGACAATCAGAACAAGGGAATCGGAATCCTGACTTTAAATGATCACTACCAAATCAAATTACATCCATCCTATAATAAGGTATTTCGTTATATCATTCCTTTAATAGTCACTGGCCAGCAAGAATTCATACTGTTTGCTGTTTGGTCTCAACTTTCAAAGAGCAAATTTGATAGTTATATAGGACAAATTTATTTGGCATTGAAATATTATGAGTCATTATTGAAGGAGCCATGTATCATTGCGGGTGACTGGAATAGCAATAAGATCTTTGACCATATCAAAAGGGTAGGTACTCACTCTGAGGTGGTTGAACTTCTAAGGAAAGAAAATATCAGAAGTGTCTATCATCAAACGTTTAATGAAGAACACGGCCTTGAAACAATGCCAACACATTATTTCAGAAAGGAAAAAGCTAGGCCCTTTCATATTGATTTTGTATTTGCATCTGAATCCTTACTTAAACAGGTAAGTAATTTCAAGATAGGGTCATTTGAAGAATGGATACGTTTGAGTGATCACATGCCTTTATTAATGGAGCTTACTGAAAATGAATAAAAGGAAGCACGGGGACGTACCCAGTGCTTCCAATGTATTTAGGAATAAAGAAGCACAAGAAACGTCCCTGTGCTTCTCCCACTGTCTCATTTTGCATTATAATGCCTAAGATTCTTAAACCACTTTTTCTTCTTCACATACT
This sequence comes from Bacillus sp. JJ1609, assembly GCF_036967045.1. Classification (NCBI taxonomy): domain Bacteria; kingdom Bacillati; phylum Bacillota; class Bacilli; order Caryophanales; family Bacillaceae; genus Bacillus; species Bacillus sp. JJ1609. The sequence continues at coordinate 230,722 of NZ_JBALSS010000006.1, forward strand.
TCTCATTAAGAATGAGTACTTTCCCGTTCTCCGTAGCTGCATATTTGCGGTAAACAGTTTTATATTTTTCGAATGCGAGGTGCCCTAGGATATAAATGGGTATGGTGATGGCCATGAGTATGAGTGCATCCCTAATGAAGTGAAACTTATGGCCAACTACATAAATCGTTATGACTGCCTGGGATGCGAAAGCGACAGTCAGGGTGATCAGCACATTAAATATGTGAAAGACGAATACCTCTTTTTCCTCTCGAAACATCCGCTCCAGTTCATTTTTAAAAGTTATGGTAATGAATACAGATATCACAATGAATATAAGGGAAACAAAATACGTTAACACAGTCACCATGTTTGCTGTCCTCCTCCATGGATATCCCCTTTTTCAGTATTGTAACACAACAGTGAAGCACGGGGACGTACCTGGTGCTTCTTTGTCTATGGATGGAAGCAGGAGAAACGTCCCCGTGCTCCCACGCTGTCTTTTCTTTTACATACTTCTCCTGTTCTTGGTCAATATAAAAGGAAAATGAATGGAGATCAGGTGACTTCCCACTTAGGTGCGAGAACAGTACCCCAGTCTCCAGCCAAAAAACTCAGGAGGAAAGTTATGAAAGACAATAAAGAAAGAAATAAGAATAAGGAAAATAGAAATAATGCTCAAAATGAAGAGTTATTTGAGATAAGTGAAACTGGTTACGGGCTGGAATCGGTTGAAAAGGGTACTGATTTTGCGGAGGGAGATAGAAATACTTTTTCTAACGGTGGCGAGCTTTAAAAGAAGGAACGCAGCACGGGTTGTAAGGGGCTTAACTTTTTAAAAAGTTAAGTCCCTCTATTTTTCAAGTTGGCCCCTTGCCATATGGAAGCATAAGGTACGTCCCTATGCTTCTAGTATGGTAGAATGGCTTGCAAAGGATTTTAAGTTTACATCAGGAGGAATCTGGAATGAAAAAGCTGCCTATTAACCAAAATGGATTGAATGCTTCGGAGCTTGTTTTTGGCTGCATGGGGCTTGGGGGAAGCTGGGATCGTCAGCCGATTGAACCGGCACATGTCAAGCAGGCGCATGAAGCGGTGGAAGCTGCGCTGTCTTCAGGTATCAATATGTTTGACCATGCTGATATTTATACAAGGGGTAAGGCGGAAAAAGTTTTTGGACAGGTTTTAAAAGAGAAGCCGGGGCTTCGTGACGAAATCATCATTCAGTCAAAGTGCGGCATTCGTTTCGGAGATCAGGAATCTGGGCTGCCAGGAAGGTATGATTTTTCTAAATCGCATATTCTCGATAGTGTGGATGGAATTCTTTCCAGACTTGGAATTGAGCACCTGGATATCCTGTTATTGCACCGTCCTGATCCTTTGATGGATCCAAGCGAGGTTGGAGAAGCATTCCATCAGCTCAAGGCTTCCGGCAAGGTGCGTTCGTTCGGTGTTTCTAATATGAGTGCAGGACAAATGCGCTTGCTGCAGCACCATACGGACGAAAAAATCATGGTGAACCAATTGGAAATGAGCTTACATAAAATTGGCTGGCTCGATACTGGTGTACATGTCAATCAGGAAGCGGCACGCCAAAACACCTTCCCGGAAGGAACGCTGGAGTACTGCCAGATGGAGAATATCCAGATTCAATCGTGGGGCTCACTTGCAAAAGGGCTCTATTCAGGGAAAAACATTGAAAATGAAAGCCAAAGTGTCAAAAATACCGCAGCCCTGGTACAAAAGCTGGCAGAACAGAAACAAACCACACCAGAAGCCATCGTGCTTGCCTGGTTGATGAGGCATCCTGCAGGCATTCAGCCTGTCATCGGCACGGCAAATCCTGACCGGATCAAGTCAAGCGCAGAAGCAGTCAATGTCACTCTGACTCGTGACGAATGGTATACATTGTATGTGAGCTCACGAGGTGTTAACCTGCCTTAATGCTTTAATACAAACTTGGGGACGGTTCCAGCGTCCCCATGAAATTTTTAATACCCCTTGTCTTCCCTCTATTACAATCCACGTTGTTTGCTTAAAAGCTTCTTCGTTACAACGGTAAACCCAAAGAGGATTAAAACAATAGCTGAGAATCCGAACATCAATTGCGGTGGTGTTAAAGAAAGCCCCTCAGCCAGCTCCACTGAGTATGCAAGCAGCGTTGCAGTTAAGAATTTTGAGATCGAGGCAATGAGTAAGAACCTTTTTGGTGATACTTGCCCTATGCCTGCTCCTACACAGATGATCTCATCTGGGAGAATAGGAATGATAAACAGCAGGAACATAATCAGAGTTTCATTTTTAGAGACGTATTGTTGGTATTTTTCCAGTTGCTCCTCCTTGATGAACTTGGATATGAATTTCCTTCCCCCGTATCTGGCGGCAAAAAACATCGCTGATATCCCAAGGAGTGTTGCTGGAAAAGCAATGGCTGCTGCAACGGCGGGTCCCAATACCGCGCTCGCACCTGGGATGGTAACAGCTTCAGGGATCGGAAGGAGGATTGGCTGTGCAAAACTGATGAAAAAGAAAATATATTTCGCGGTTTGCAGATGTTCTTTTAACAAACCTTCAAATCCATACGAATCGGTAAAAACCATTACTTTTGTTACATAAAAGATTGCCAATACCAGCAGTAAAACTGCGCCTAGATAAAATAGGATTATCCTATTGATTTTCAAAAGGTGGTTCCGCTTCTTCATGACGAAAAATCCATCTGCTGCTAAAACCATGAGCAAAGCGCTTAAATAAATGATTTTAAAAAGTGGCAGCACTGTAGGCAATTGAAAAAATATAAAATATATGGACACTATGCTTATAGCGAGATGCAGGATCCATTCCTGCGCTTCAAATCTTTTTTCTCTATGTGTGAACAAGTCAATTCTCCTTTATGCCAATGTTGTTCTGATTTTTGCTTGTGTTTACATTATAGGGAAGCTGTAGGTTGGAATCGTCACGCTTAGGTTTGAAATTGCGATAGGACCTGAGGCTGATGGTGAATGAAGTGGAAAGTTACTGGCAGTCTGAAGCTTTTGCAGACACGTTTCTAATTACGAGCAGAGGACCGTTGCTGTGGCTAAAGCAATTTTTAAAAGGTAAAGGATTAACCCGGGTTTTGTTGAATATGTTTTTGACTAAACTTATACGCGAATCAATCTGTGAGAGGATCGTGGAAAATTGAGATTGTTATACTTGTTCGGAAGTATCATCATTATCCCTTTCTTGCCATTTTTATATCTACAAGGAAAAAGGGTCCGGGCCCGTACACCCGTGTTGCCAGAAGCTAATGGATGTACGGGCAGTGTTAGGCTGGAGGGAGATAGGGAGTTTCGCATCATTTTCCTGGGAGAGAGTTCAATAGCAGGTGTGGGGGTTAATCATCATGATGAGGGGTTCGCTGGTGCTTTCGCAAAAGAATTAGCAGCAAAAATGAATACGACGGTTCACTGGGAAGTGTATGCAAAAAGCGGCTATACGCTAAAAAAGGTCACTGAAAGTATCGTTCCGATGATTTCTGACCAGAAGGTTGACCTGATAGTGGTAGGCCTTGGCGCAAATGATGCCTTTACTCTGAATAATCCATGGTCCTGGCAAAAGCAATCAGAAAAGCTGGTTTCAGATTTAAGGTCTAAATTTGAGGATGTGCCCATCGTGTTTGGCAATATGCCGCCAATTAAAGACTTTCCGGCATTTCCATTGTTAATGAGAGTTTTCATCGGCAATTTGGTTGATATATTGGGAAATGAGCTGCTGACTACGGCATCAAAGTTTGATGGAGTCCATTACAGTGATGCGAAAATGAGGGTAAAGGATTGGAAAGCAAAATTTAAAGTGGAGGATGGGGCTTTTTTTAGCGATGGGGTCCATCCCTCAAAGCTCACATATGAGTTGTGGGCTAGTGAGTTATCTGCATTTGTTTGGGAGATAGAGGCCCTGAGGAAAAAGCTGTGGAACAGGGACATGTCAGGTGTCCCATCTAGTAACGGCCGATCGACCCTGTAGTAAAAATAGTAATAGGATAATGGACTAACGAGATTTGTTTTATAAGGAGAGGATTAGCGATGGGCGATAAAATAATCAAATGGGGAATTTTAGGGACAGGTTTAATAGCAAGTGTGTTCGCGAGGGATTTAGCGTTTGCTGGAAATACGGAAAAGACTGCTGTTGGTTCACGTACCAAAGAGAGTGCTGAAAAATTTGCGGAAGAGCATGGGGTTCGAGTGCTTATGGCAGCTACGAAGAACTAGTACAGGATCCGGATGTCGATGCCATTTATGTTGCTACGCCACATCCTTTTCATAAGGAAAATGTATTGGCGTGCCTTCGTGCTGGCAAGGCTGTGCTTTGCGAGAAGCCCTTTACCATAAATAGCGAAGAACTAGAAGAAATCATTCAGGTTGCAAGAGAGAAGAAGCTTTTCTTGATGGAGGCGATGTGGACACGCTTCCTGCCTCCAATTGTTAAAGCTAGGGAATGGATTGACAGTGGAAAAATTGGCGAAGTACTTTTAGTAAAAGCGGATTTTGGCTACCGTGCAGCGTGGGACCCAGAGTGGAGATTACTTAATCCCGCCCTTGGGGGAGGAGCATTGTTTGATCTAAGGATCTACCCAGTATCATTTGCCTCCATGATTTTTGGAACAAACCCAGAGAAGATCATGAGTACTGCTCACATTGGTAAAACGGGTGTTGATGAACAATTTTCGATTATAATGTCCTATCCTTCAGGAAAAACCGCCACCCTTAATGGCGCCTTACGAGTGGGTTTAACGAACGAAGCTTACATACATGGGACAGAAGGATACATTCGGATTCCATCTTTCTCCAGTGCAAAATCAGCAACCTTGTATAAGAATGGGGAAGAAGCAGAGACATTTCATGATGACAGACAATCAGCTGGTTACGTGTTTGAAATAGAAGAGGTAGGAAAATGCCTGAATCAAGGGCTTTTAGAAAGTCCCGTCATCCCGTTGGACGAATCATTAAAAATCATGAAAATGATGGACGAAATCCGAGGACAGTGGGGATTAAAATATCCAGTTGAGTGAAGCGTGGGGGCGTACCCTGTGCTCTAGTTTGTGGATAGAGGATTGTTAAAGCAAACTCATGATTTTTAAAAATTTTATATATTGAGAGATAAAGGAACTGCCTTCTGTCTCCATCTGCTTCTATAGTGAAGGGGTTTTTGATAAGGCGGTGGAAATGAAGGAAGGGGATGAGATTTTTGGTAGGGTTGACTAGATAAAATATAGAATGAATTTTAAACTCGGAAACGGTTCTTCTTTTTCATGAATTGTTAGGTAATGCAATTTCATGAAAAGCAAGAACCCTTCATTATTAGGATGATTATTTTTGTTTTGTGGGAAAAAGGATGGTTCCAGCCTGCATGTCATTTATTTTGAGACGGCGGAACCGTCCCCATGTCTCCAGAATTGATAAACCTGTTAACCGGAAGCCTGAATTGTTTTACATATTCCATTGTCAACAAATGAGTAGTGGGAATGCGCATCGCACCAGCTTCAAGATATTGCTCATCCCTAAAATCGCCCCTTATCGAATATATCCGTCCTCCAACTCTGTCAGTTGCTTCAAGAATGGTACTGCCCAGGGGCGACAGGCATAAGACTAGCGCTGATATAAAGCGCTTTTTGCCTTCCGAAGCGAAGTCCGAAAAGCGGAGCCGTCTTTAAAGAAACAAGTAAACTGGCCGACTAAAGACGCCACGTCCTCCCAAAAGCTCCTGATGAGGAAATCAGCGACTCCTATGTTAAAATAGCAGCAAACAGCCTTAATAAGTATTAGTGTTAATAATATGATTAAAAGTATGGTAATATATATTATCTTTATAAAATGTATTTTAGGGTGTTAATATCATTGGAAATTAAACATTTACAATATTTTATTGAAGTGACTCGCACTGAAAATTTTACAAATGCAGCTGAGAATTTGTTTATTACTCAGCCTGCCCTTAGTAGAATTATCAAGTCATTGGAGAATGAACTTGATACACAGCTTTTTATTCGTACAAGAAAAAAACTAATACTGACTGAAGCGGGACGTGTTCTAAAAAAACATGCATTAATAATTGAAAATCAGCTGCAGCAACTAGGTGTGGAATTAGATAAGATGGTCATGCTAAAAAAAAGGCATATCCGCATCGGTCTTCCTACGATTACCAATACCGTTTTTTTCTCCCAACTGATGGCATCGTTTCATCAAGAATATCCAGAGGTAACATTCCAATTGGAGGAAGATGGTTCGAAAGTGATTGAAGAGAGGATTGTTAATGATTTACTGGATTTTGGGGTTGTTGTTCTTCGTGAAAATGATAATAATATAGACTATTTTATGTTCGTTAAGGAGAAACTAAAACTAGCTGTACCATCGTCCCATCGTCTCGCTGGAAAACAGGAAGTGTCATTACAAGAACTTAAGGAAGAGTCATTTATTATGTTCAACCGAGAATTTGAGTTAAGAAATATTGTCATCAATGCTTGTAGAGAAGCTGGCTTTCAACCGTTTATTATTTCTGAAGCATCACAATTGGATTTTATTCAAGAAATGGTTGCTTCCAATTTAGGCATTACTTTGCTGCCGGAAAGTACATGTAAGGAATTAACAAATAATATTCACACCCTAACTGTAACCAATCCTGCAATCGAATGGAATCTAGCTATGATTTGGAAAAAGGATGAATATTTATCACAGGTTGCCAAAGAATTTATCCGATTTGCAAAAAAGAAGCTGATGACAGCTTATCCATATGATTGATAATATCAATAGGTTTCCTCTTGTTTAGAGGGAGCTTTTTTTTATTTTCAGGCTAAAGAGCGCTTACATACCATTTTGTTATGAATGTTATATATGAATTGGCATTTTATGTTTCCACTATCATCATATTATAATTATCCTTGTAAAAATCCTAATGCATAAGAGGCGGCCGCTTCAAATGTATTTTTCATATAAGGTGATAATTAATGGAAGCAAAGAAAATTAAAGATACACGTGTGATTCAAACCGACCAGGTGCTAATTAATGATTTGAATAATTATCATACATTATTTGGCGGCGTTCTAATGAAAAAGATGGATGCTTGTGCGGTGCTTTCTGCTCGCAGACATTCACGGGTAAAAGAATGCGTTACGGCATCGACTGACGGCGTTAACTTCCTCGAACCAATCCGTGTAAGTGACTCGGTCTGTATCGAATCATTTGTCTGCTATACAGGTAAAAAGTCAATGGAGATTTTCTGTAAAGTGATCGCTGAAAATCTAGAAACAGGGAGCCGAAGAATTGCGGCTACTGCTTTCTTTACCTTTGTTCCTCTGGATGAAAATAAAAGACCAATGCAAGTGCCTAGTGTTATTCCAGAAACTGAGGAAGAAATTTTTCTTTTTGAGACAGGGAAAGAACGAGAAAAAATCCGCAAGCTAAAAAGGGAACAAAACAAAGAACTTGTGTCAAAACTTACACTAGATAAACCATGGGATTAATACCAATAAAGGGGAGAGAGTGTCGTATGCTAATAGCATCAAGTTACAATCAATTAAAAAATGCGCAAACAGCGATCGAAAGCTTACATGAAATAAAACCATCTATTTATAGTAAATTTTTGAATGTCATTAAACTTACTCGTCAAATGCAGTATGGATATCAATATATGGGGTCCTTAGTTATGGATGAAAATCCAAGTGATTTCGTTCCAAACTTCCAAAATGATTATGTATTATCTGTTTATAAAAGGGAAATCGAAAAATTAAAAGCGGATAATAAATTCCCTGACTTGAAAGAATTACTGAATACGTATAAACATGTCAGCTATGAAAATATTAGCAAATTGGCATTAGGGGAAAACCCAAAAGCGTTAGTTGGTCCAATGCTTGTCCGTTAATTCTTCCATAATAAAACCGCCGGTTGGATAGTTACGGTGAACCTTATCATAAGTAGTTTTATAAACAATAAATCATCAAGAATGAAGGTCCCTCTATTTAAATAGAGGGATTTTTTTCTACCTAATGTGGACTCTTCAGAAGGCCCTTGAAGGAAAAAACCACTCAAAGTGGTTTTTAATCTCGCATTGCTCCTGCTTCTCGGGAAGTCATTGCACCTTGTCCTTCGCTTACATCTTTTTGAATTTGTTGTTTTACTTTTTGTGCATCTGTTCCGGAAAATCCCGGTTTCATAACAGAACTCATATTTCCGTTATCTTGTTGATTCTTTTTCATATAAATCCTCCTCAATTTATTGTTTTAACAGTCCTATTATTTACAAAAAGATACCCAGTATGTGCTGAGGGTTCGAGTAAGTTTTGAACCCGGCAACTAAGCACTACCAATTGTGTCGGTTCCAGGAAGAAATTAATGCTGTTTTGTTGAATCTTTATTTAACAACGGGACAAGAACAATTGAAGCGGGAAGGTGACGGGTTTTATCGGGAGGAGATGAGGATGAGGTTTTGGCTGCTTAGAAGATTGCGATAAGAATTTAATAGATTGGAGAGAAATGAACGCAAAAGGACGGGCAGTGGGGAGTGTTGCTGCCAAGTTTCCACCTTCTGATAAAGACATTCCGGCTTACCATTGCCCGGGTATCTTCACTTGGGCGGGATACGAATAGGTAAGTCGCTCGTAACCTTCACTCGCTTTGGAACAAGCGGACGGTCTAGTGTCTCATGAACAATAAAAATATGTAACTTTGTGAGACAGCAACATGATTGTGCCCGATAAACCAGACCCTCATGCCGCAAAGACCCTGCAGGAAGCCCTTGGGGGACAATTTGTCGAAATGAGAACGATGATGCAATTCTCCTTCCAGAGCGCCAATTACAGAGGTGAAGCAAAACTCGTGACCTTATTAGAGGTGAATTTTATAATAATATGTTATTTAGTGAAACAGCGGAACCGTCCCTCTGTCTTGCCTGCATTCGCATTAAAATGGCTGCTAATCCTATCAAGGATAGCAGCCACTTTTTTTATGGTAACTTTTTGGACGATATATAAATGTAGGTATATCTGCTGAACCGGACATAAGGTTACTGTATGGTAAGGGCTTGTTTTTAAAAAAATTGACCTCTTCCTAAGTTAATTATACAGATAAAAAATGGTGATTATAGACTGTTTCTTCTCATTTACTACTGCTAAAATGCAGTAGAGCTTAATAAGGTTTGTTGGAGGGATTTATATGACAGGATTTGGCCAGCAATCTACTGACCCTAGCTGGACACCATTGTTTGTATCCATTAAAGGCCTCGTCACCGAAGTTGGGGGATTGATGGCCCATGGAGCAGTAATCGCCCGAGAATACGGCTTACCAGCAGTTGTCGGAGTCGATCATGCTACCAAACTGATAAAAGATGGACAACGCATTCGCGTGCATGGAACTGATGGGTATATCGAAATAGTGTAATTGCTGGAAGCATGGGGACGTACCTTATGCTTCCTTTTTTTACTTTGCAGAAGGAAACATGGGGACGTATCTTATGCTTCTGTTTTCTCTTGGGAATCAATACTTAGAAGAGCAAAACCAAGGGAAGAAGGGACGAGGCGGGCTGGTGCATCATAGAATAAACAAAAAATTTGTGACTGCCTGGAGGGGGAGGAAGAAGCACGGGACGTATCTCGTGCTTCTTTTTTAGTTTAATTTAAAGAAGCACAAGATACGTCCCTATGCTTCACTTCCTTTTTTAGGGAATTTTTATGTATAATATTCATATTGTTTCCTATCATTCTATTAATTGAATGAACACTTCCCTAAAGGAGTTGAATTCGTGTTAAAAAAGATCGTGATTCTCTTCGTGCTCCTTTTATCGTTTGCTTCGACTGCGTTTGCGCGGTCCTATTCCATTGATGAGGTTAAAATAAGGGCATGGATTCAGCCTGATGGGGATTTGCTAATTAATGAAATCCTCACATATAACTTCGATGGGGATTACGATAGCGTCAGCAGGACGATACATAAAAAGAACCATAAAGGAATAGAGTTTTTCGAAGCCTATGAATTGGTAAACCCAGAGGCGGAGCTGGGCTCTGTGAAAATGGAAGACTTGCGCCCCCTTAAGATTTCACAAGATGACAACACCTACCGAACGGTACTGCCGGCAAGCGATGAAAAGAAATCCGTTTTCTTTATCTATGGATTAAAAGAAGCTGTAAAGTCATATGATTCCTACAGTGATCTAACTGTCCCGTTCTTTGGTACAGATACCAACCATGATGAAGATTTACAAAGGGTGACGATTGACTTTGTATTTCCAGAGGAAATCGAGCCAAATAGCTATTTTGCCTATTTCCATGATCGGCAGGGCAAGGTGACGGAAAAAGACTCTTTGGTAGTCCGTTTTACCACACCTGTGTCAGACATGTACTCCTTGACTGAGACACGTCTGCTGTTTCCTTCTTCCCTGATGTCGGAACAAACTAAGACCAAGGCACCGATGTCGTTGAAGGAAGCTATTGCTGAGGAAGAAAAATTGGCTGATAAAAATGCCTTCATGAAGAAACAGCTAAACATGCTGGAAAAAGTACTGGGTTGCCTTGCTGCTCTCCTGGCATTCGGGCTGATGGCCGTGCTTTTCAAGCGTTTCCTTAGGAAACTGAGAACCGATGATCGTCCTGATGAACTACTGCGGACAGATCCTCTTATTCTGTATATGATCCACCGAAGAGGTAAATTGGATCAATACGCCTTTCTGGCCGGGCTTTTTTCACTTGTTGAAAAAGGAAAAGCAACAGTCAGGACGGAACAAAATCCGAGGAGATTCCTGAAAGATGATGCTTCGGCCAACCAAACGCTATATTTTACTTTAACAGCTTCCGAAACCAGCTTAATGAAAGGTGAGCATCAATTGGTATCCTGGCTGTTCAAGAGGAAATCCAAAAACGGAAGTCCTGTTTTCTTCATGGGTGATATAGCAGGCGCATCCAGGCAGCAAAGAAATAATCAACAGCATCTTCACAATTACCATTTAAAGTATAAATTATTTAAGGAAAACGAGAAGCAATGGTTTGCCTGTGTTTTAGATGAGTTGAAGGAAGCAGGCATGATGAGCGATAAAATCATTCGGATGGTTGGAAGGGGCCTTATGCTGATTATCTTTATGGCCGTGCTTTATGCCTATTATCTGGATATCCATCCAGCGGCATCTATCCTTATCTATTCAATTATTGCAGGGTCTCTATTGATCATAAGCTGGATCAAACCAGCTAGAAGATTGTTCACCCAGCTATTTTTCCTGGTATCCCTAATTGCATCTCTCATGCTTTATGATGCAGAGGCACTTACCTTGCTGGTCATCACTATTGTCCTTTCGGGCTTACTGTTCATACTGATGCCCCTGATGACCTTATCAGGAGAAGCAATCACCCTCCAGCCAGTAATACAGGCTTTTATTAAACAGCTTAAATCAGAGAGAGTCCCAGACAAAATTACTAGCCAATCGGATCAATGGACGATTCGCTCTCTCCTTTTAAAGCCAAAACGCAAAACCAAGGCACAAAATAAAGAATTCTTAAGCGAAGAAACAACCGCAGCACCTTTGACCTATTTGGTTGGATCCGGACAGAATCCCGTAGAATTCCTTGCAAATACCTGGAAATGGAGCCTGCCTCCAGGAAGCAGCTCTTCATCATCTGATTCAGGCTTCAGCGGCTATTCAGGAGGAGATAGCGGAGGAGGCAGTGACGGAGGAGGAGCCAGTGCGGATTAATAGCCTACTATTTTACAAATTATATAGAGAAGGAAGCATGGGGACGTACCTTGTGCTTCCTTTTTTTACTTTGCAGAAGCATGGGGACCTACAGGAGCATGATTCTAAATTTTTTGTTCGGATCCGGGAAATCGTTTGGATCATGCCGGAGATTTAATTGAGGGCGGAAAAGGGGAGGGTCTAGTGTCTCATGAACAGTAAAAATGTGTAACTTTGTGAGACTGCAGAACCGTCCCTTTGTCGCGGGAAGCAAAGGGTACTTCCCTATGCTTCTCTGTGTTCTTCGATTGCCCTCATAATCTCGAAAGCTCCTTTGGATTTGTTGGAGCAGACGACGGCAATAGTTTGGGTGGCTGGATAATATGCTGAATGGAAGCTGACTCCTGGGTCATAGCCCATGACATGGTATTTCAATACTTGATTGGCGTCTTTCTTGATCCAGATCCCGTATCCGTAATAGCCTGTTTCATTGACTTGTACGTGGAGAGTCAGTAGTTTATTTAACGACTCCTCACTTAGTAAAAGGTGAATATAAAGCGCGTTCCACAGCTTAACCATGTCTTCTACGGTGACATATGCGCCACCATCAGAGCCGCCTTTTACCGGCAGTGAATAGATATTCGTCTTCCATGTCCCATCAGGAAGGTCGATATAGCCTAATGCTGTATTCGACGGGAGGGCGTCAAAGGAAAAATAACCGGATTGACTCATGCCTGCTCTCTTAAAAATATTTTCCTGAACATATTCAGTAAACTCCATCCTGGAGGCTTGTTCTATAATCAGGCCTAATAAAATGTATCCAGCGTTATTATAGTGGAAGGATTCGCCTGGTGCGGATTTCATCTGCTCATTCTGGAACATAGGCAGGAAATCCTTTAGGCTTCTGATATGATACATCGGCCTGTTAATCCAGAGCTCCTCAAAATCATCCATGACATCCTCGTCAAAATAGTCAGGAATACCGGATGTATGCGTCAGCAAATGGTGAATTGTAATCTCTTCACTGAAACTAGGAAACTCTAAATCAAGGCAATCACTTAATCTCGTATCAAAGGTGAACTTGCCTTGCTCCACAAGCTGGCAAATGGCGATTGCTGTGAAAAGCTTGCAGCCAGAGGCGATTCCGAACCGGGTTTCCGCGTTGTTTTTTAATGAATCAGACCGATTTGCATAGCCAAAGCTGGCAGTGGCGGCGTGACCGGTCCCATCTTGAACCTTCACCGCTCCTGAAAAATTAACCTTGGAATGAACCTCTTTAATGACTTCTTCTAAATTTTTCATATGGATTCTCCTAACCTATTCTACTCCGATGTTACCATGTGGCAATTGTGAATTATAGAAAAATATGACAAAAAGTGAAACGGAAGCATGGGGACGTATCTTATGCTTCCGTTTTCTAAATGGAATTTTTCATGAAATCTCAAAACTATGGACCCTGAATCACAACTCCATTATAGAAGCAAAGGGTACGTCCCTTTGCTTCAAATAGTATAATGGACTAACAAGGTTTGTTCTAGACTACTAATTGCTTAAGGAGAGGGTTAGACGATGGGCGATAAAATAATCAAATGGGGAATTCTAGGGACAGGTGGTATAGCAAGTGCTTTTGCCAAAGATTTAGCGTTTGCTAAAAATACGGAAAAGACTGCTGTTGGTTCACGTACTAAAGAGAGTGCTGCAAAGTTTGCGGAAGAGCATGGCGTTTCCCGTGCATATGGAAGCTACGAAGAACTAGTGCAAGATTCAGATGTAGATGCAATTTATATTGCCACGCCACACCCTTTTCATAAGGACAATGTATTGGAGTGTCTTCGTGCTGGCAAGGCTGTGCTTTGCGAGAAGCCTTTTACCATAAATAGCGAAGAACTAGAAGAAATCATTCAGGTGGCAAGAGATCAGGAGCTTTTCTTGATGGAGGCAATGTGGACACGTTTCCTGCCTCCAATTGTTAAAGTTAGAGAATGGATTGACAGCGGAAAAATTGGCGAAGTACTTTTACTAAAAGCGGATTTTGGTTTCCGTGCAACATGGGATCCCGAGTGGAGATTACTTAATCCGGCCCTTGGAGGAGGAGCATTACTTGATGTAGGGATCTACCCTGTATCATTTGCATCCATGATATTTGGAACAAACCCAGAGAAGATTCTGAGCTCTGCTCATATTGGTGAAACGGGTGTTGATGAGCAGTTTTCTATTATTATGTCCTATCCTTCTGGAAAGACCGCCACCCTTAATGGCGCATTTCGAGTGAGTTTAAATAACGAAGCTTACATACATGGAACAGAAGGATCTATTCGAATTCCGTCCTTCTTTAGTGCGAAATCAGCTACTTTATATAAGGACGGTGAGGAAGTAGAGACATTTAATGATGACAGAAAATCGGCTGGTTATGCGTTTGAAATAGAAGAGGTAGGAAAATGCCTGAACCAAGGACTTTTAGAAAGTACCGTCATTCCGTTGGAGGAATCGTTAGAAATAATGAAATTGATGGATGAAATTCGTGGACAGTGGGGATTGAAATATCCGTTTGAGTAACACAGGGCGGTTCTCCTGTCTCATTCGTAAGGCGAAGTATATTCTGAGAAGGGACGGCTATTGTGTCTCATAAATGTGAAGATATGTCATTTTATGAGACGGAGGAACCGTAACTATTTCACTTAAATATACCCTCGAATCCCACGCGAGAATTCGCTTTTCTTACCGTTTATTATATTACAATCTGATGACACTTCCCTTACAACCCTCCTATTCATTCAAGGAATGTGTTAGTATGACGGACATTTTGAGTGAAAGGGGAGTTTGTTATGATGAAGCGCATTTTTACAGGCATTTTTTTATTGAGCATAGCCGTCCTTGTGCTCGGCGCATGCAGCAAGGATAGCTCGGAAGGAAATGCTGAACAAAATAAAGAAGATTTGGTCGCAACAGTGAATGGGGAAGGTATTTCGAAACAGAAATATGAAAAAGAGCTGGAGGCTACGAAAACATCTTATGAGCAACAGGGCATGCCGGCAGATCAAATGGATAGCAAGATGAAGGCTGAACTCGAAAAGTCAGTTCTGGATCAAATGGTCAATGCTGAGCTGCTTCTTCAGACAGCTGAGAAGAATGGCATCTCCGTCAATCAAAAAGAAATGGATACAGAGCTGGAAAAGATTAAATCCAACTTCGAAAATGATAAACAGTTTGAAGAAGCACTGAAAAAGAATAAGGTAACCGAGAGTGAGCTTAAGGACCAGATGGAAAAACAAATGTTGGTCACAAAATATTTGGACAGCAAGATAGGTAAGGTGGAAGTGACCGATCAAGAAGTCCAGGTGTTGTATGATCAATATAAACAGCAAGCAGAAAGTCAAAAGCAGAAACCGGAAGAACTCGAAAAGATAAAGCCAAAGCTTGAGCAGCAAGTTCTCTCTCAAAAAGAGCAGGAAAAAATCAGCAAGCTAGTGGAAGAGCTTCGTAAAGACAATGAAGATAATATCAAAATCCTTGAAGCATAGGGTTCGCATAAATTAAAAGGAGACAGCGGGATGATTCCGCTGTCTCTAAATCTATATCTACCTTTTGCCATGGAAGGAAGCATAGGGACGTATCTTATGCTTCCGTTTCTTTTCATAGAACTCCATCGAATTAGTATAATTTTGTGCTGACACAAGAAGCAAAGCGAGAAGAAGCACAGGGTACGTCCCCGTGCTCCTTACCTTTCGCCATCGACGTATCTGCCGTAGTCAGGTATGGCTATATCATCAAATTCAGCTGCCAGTCTAGCCAGGTTCTCCCTTAATGTTTCCGCAGCCATAGGTATCCCGTGGCCTGTGACCGCGACTGTTGGGTTCAGGGCTTCTAGCTTTTGTACGGAAGCGCGTGCTGATTCCCAATCGGTTGTTAAATAACGCGGCGGACCGCTTATTTCCTGTTCCTGGGTCAGCACACTATAAAGAGATTCCTGTTTGACCGTTACAAAGGCGTCCCCCGCAATCAACACTCCGTCACTTTTTCTGTAAAATGAAACATGTCCCGGTGTATGACCTGGTGTGTGAATCCATTTCCAGCCTGGCATATGGGGAACGCTGCCATCTTCAGGTAATGCCTGAACATGTGTGTCGAGGTCGATTCCCTCGTGAGGAAAAGTTGGCGATATTTTAGCAACCAATCCTCCCTCGACACTTGCATCCGGTTTTGGATAGTCCTCCTTGCCCGTTAAGAATGGCATCTCCAATGTATGTGCGTAAACAGGAACTTGCCAGTGCTCAACCAAATCAATAATAGCACCTACATGGTCAAAGTGCCCATGTGTTAAAATAATCGCCTTTGGCTTTGCGTTTTCTCCGAAAAGTTCCTTAGCCGCATCTATGATTTTATCAGCTGACTTTGGCATGCCTGCATCGACTAATACCCAATCGTCTGCAGAAACCTGTACAAAGCAAAGGTTTACAATCTGAACTGTTAAATAATGTACGCCTTCCGCAACGCTTACAATCATTCCGCTAGTCGTTGACGTCATGGGCATATACCGTTCTGTGGATGAGCTTTTCTTCAAGGATATTGCCTCCTTTTTCAAGAGTTATCCTTTTGATTTTACCCCCATAACACCCAAGTATGCGTCAAGGTTTGCGGAAGCATGGGGACGGAAGCATGGGGACGTACCCTGTGCTTCTTCTCTAGTGGTTAACTTAAAAGAAGCATAAGATACGTCCCTACGCTAATATAAAAAAAGCATTCCTTGTTATAAACATGGAATGCTTTTTTGCATACTAGAGAAGCGCCTCAGCGATCAACTTATCAAACTTTCGAACATCAATGCCTTTTTTAAGATTTACTTTTATATGGCCAGCTCTTGTCCATAATTCAACTTCGGCGTTGAAATCGAACAGGCTGCCTGCATTTTCAGAGGACCACATATTGATTGACGAATATGGTAAGGAGTAGATTTCAACCTTCTTCCCTGTTAGGCCTTGTGCGTCTCTTACGATTAATCGCTTATTCGTGAAAATGGCGCTGTCACGAATGGTTTTATAAGCAGCAACCGCGGTTTCTCCTTCCACCAATAAATCATTTACGTCATTAGGTATAGGGCACTCAGAAATAAAAGTCCATGCCAAAATTGCTTGTGTTGCAACCATTTGAATTACCTCCTGGAAAGTATATTTATATATTTGTATTCTGTATGAAAATGGAAAAACCTTCTTTTATAGGAGTAATACTTAAAGTCACACCTTACTCTTCGAATTCAGCCAAATAGCCCATCTAGTAATATAAGAAACTTAATTTATAGTGAGATCCCTAACCTAAATCAAAAGTGTTGCTGAAAACTTTTCTTAGCCAATGGCAAAGTGAACATATAAAAATGTAAAGATAACGAAAAGGTATTTAAAACTAAATGTCGAATTGAGTCTGAGAATAACAATAGGCAAAATAAACATAGGGACGTATCTTATGCTTCCGTTTTCTAAATAGAATCTCCCATGAAGTCTCAATACTATGGATTCTGAATAAACCCCTCTATAGAAGCAAAGGGTACGTCCCTGTGCTTCCGTCCCTGTGCTTCCGGAAGCAAAGGGTACGTCCCCATGTCCCTAACAGATATTTAGGAGTGATTGTTTTGGAATTGAATGATGTTATACACGGACACAGATCCATTCGAGAATATGAAGATAGGGAAATAGATCAAGTTATGCTGGACCAAATTTTAGAGGCGGGTATTCGTGCCTCTTCAAGCGGTAATATGCAGACTTATTCGATTATCGTCACGAAAGACAAAGAACTTAAGAAAAAATTATACACTGCTCATATGGAGCAATCGATGGTTGTTGATGCACCTATACTATTAACATTTTGTGCTGATTTTAATAGGATGAGGAAGTGGCTTGCGCTGAACGATGCACCTGTACATTTTGATAATTACATGAGCTTTATGATCGGTGCCATTGATGCAGCTTTGGTAGCACAAAACTGTGCTTTAGCAGCTGAAAATGCTGGGCTGGGCATTTGCTATATGGGCTCTACGCTTGCAAATTGTGATCAAATTGGTGAACTGCTAAACTTACCACCAAATGTCGTACCCGTTGTTGGTTATTCATTAGGGTATCCCGCAGAAAACCCTGCCCCACGTGATCGTTTGCCAAAGGATGGACTTGTTCACTACGACCAGTATCGTGATTATTCTGATGAAGAAATTCTAGAAATTTATAAAGATAGAAATGAAAAGGGATGGAACCGCTATATGGACATCCCCAAACTTAAAGAAATGACAGAACGATTAGGATTAAAAAATCTTGCTCAAGTCTATACCAAGGCCAAGTATACGAAGGAATCGCACCTCGAATTTTCACAAACGGTACTGAAGTACTTAGAGAGACAAAATTTTATGAATAATGAATAGAAAAATACGATCTTATAGTTATTCACAAAACTTTTCCCTCTTTTATTCGTATAAAAATAAATTAACGCTATTTAATGATCTTATGAAAACTGTCTTAACCCGTTGATATCACTGGGTTAAGACGTTTTTTTTTATGCTATGTGAAATGGATAATAACTTGCCGGAAAAGTCGGGCGGTTCCAGCGTTTTAAATATTGTAACGATATAGAATTTTTTAAAGGCAACGGATCCGTCCCTCTGTCTCGTGGATGGATTAATTTTCCATATATAGGTCTCAGGTCTGATTATAAGTTAAAGCCTCAGCCTGTTAAATGATAATGGGTGATGGCTTATGATTAACCTATAATCAAACGGAGGCGATATCAAATGAAAAAAGTTATGGGATTTGGATTGGCAGCATTATCTGCCGTTTTATTACTGTCTGGATGCAATAATACAATTTTTGCGAGTGATAAAAATGATGATGAACTCGTTGTTAAGAAGGATAAAGCAAAAGAGCTTGAGGTTGTTTTGAATTTTGGCGCGGGAAAAATGGATGTTGCCGGCGGTGCTGATGAATGGGTTAATGGTAACGCAATCTATGAACCGGAAAAGATGAAGCCTGAGGTTACCTATGATCTAGACGGGAAAGTCGGCAAGGTGGAGATCGCTCAGCCAAATCATTTTAAAATGGGTAAGATGAAGAATGAATGGAATCTGAAAATAACCGAAGATGTTCCAGTAGACCTTGTCGTAAATGCCGGAGCATCAGAGACCGATCTTGATTTGAAAGGAATCGAGCTTTCAAACCTTGAAATTAACGCAGGAGTTGGTGAAATAACCGTAGATCTTGGAGGAGATTGGAAAGAAAGCTTTGATGCCCGGATTTCATCGGGAGTCGGAAAGATGATCGTTATTCTTCCTAAAGATACAGGTGTAAGAATACATGCTGAAAAAGGAATCGGCTCTTCGTCTTTTGAAAATTTGATTTCGAAAGGTAATGGAGTTTATGTAAATGAAGCATTTGAAGATGCAAAAGTTAAGATTGATCTGGATGCTGACATCGGTGTAGGTGAAGTAACGTTTAAAACGGAAAAATAGTTCAAGATGGGGGGATGGTTTCTGTTTCTTATAAATGTGGCAAGAATACGTCATTTGTTGAAACAGCGGAACCGTCCCTTAGTCTCCCGTCCCTTTGCTTACCTCAGCTTCGCTTATTCATTAAAGTGGCTGCTAATCCTATCGAGGATAGCAGCCATTTTTTATGTGGTCATTTTATGGACGGTCTAAATATGTAGGTAAATGTGCTGAACCGGGCAGCAGGTTACTGTATGGTAAGGGAGTTTTTTTAAAAAAATTGACCTCTTCCTAAGTTAATTATAACAGATAATAAATGGTGATTATAGACTGTTTCTTCTCATTTACTCCTGCTAAAATGCAGTAGAAGTTAATGAGGTTTGTTGGAGGGATTTATAGGAGAGGACCTGTTCTGCAAACTTGAAATCGTACTACAGGTAAAGGACAGTGGTGAGCACTCGCAGCATCAAAGAAACCAAAAATATAATGGTTAGGGGAGATGTAGAATGAGTTCTGTGGTTCTCGGTTTTCAGGAAATGGATCAAACGCAGCTTTTGCTCGTTGGCGGAAAAGGGTTGAATTTAGGGGAATTATCCAAAATTCAAGGAATACAGGTGCCAGAAGGATTTTGTGTTACAACCGTGGGATATCAAAAAGCCATCGAACAAAATGAAACGTTTCAAGCATTGTTGGATCAACTAACACTGCTCAAAGTAGAGAATCGAGACCAAATTGGTGAAATCAGCAGGAAGATTCGACAAATCCTCATGGAAGTAGAAATTCTAGCTGATGTTGTGAAAGCAGTTGATCACTATCTCTCCCAGTTCGGCGATGAACATGCTTATGCCGTGCGTTCTAGTGCGACTGCTGAAGATTTACCACATGCCTCTTTTGCTGGTCAACACGACAGTTATTTAAATGTCATCGGAAAAGAAGCAATTTTGCAGCATATCAGCAAATGTTGGGCATCCCTTTTTACGGATCGTGCGGTGATCTACCGAATGCAAAAAGGATTTGACCACAGACAAGTGTATTTATCCGTTGTCGTTCAAAGGATGGTTTTTCCACAGGTTTCAGGTATTTTATTTACAGCTGATCCGATTACTGCTAACCGAAAGGTGCTATCCATCGATGCCAGTTTTGGACTTGGAGAAGCACTGGTCTCCGGCTTGGTAACTGCCGATAGTTATAAAGTGCGGGATGAAGAAATCGTCGATAAGAGGATTGCAGCCAAAAAATTGGCTATCTATGGACGAAAAGAAGGCGGAACAGAGACAAAGCAGATTGATCCTGACCAGCAAAAGACTCAAACACTTACTGAACAGCAAATTTTACAACTAGCCCGCATAGGTAGACAGATCGAAACATATTTTGGCTGCCCGCAAGACATTGAATGGTGTTTGGTTGATGATACATTTTATATTGTCCAGAGTCGTCCAATCACTACGTTATACCCCATCCCTGAAGCGAATGATGAAGAAAATCACGTTTATGTATCTGTCGGTCATAATCAAATGATGACCGATTCCATGAAACCATTGGGATTGTCTTTTTTTCTGTTAACGACGAATGCACCCATGCGTAAAGCTGGCGGTAGGTTGTTTGTTGATGTGACACATCAACTGGCTTCGCCTGTCAGTAGAAACATTTTATTAAAGACTATGGGACAACATGATCCGCTCATGAAAGACGCACTTATGAACATCATTGAGCGAGGAGATTTTATAAAAACGTTACCAAATGATATTAAAGCACCGAGTCCTAGCAGAGGCAATACAGATATGTTGGAACAAATTGAAAACAATCCATCAATCGTTTCTGATTTGATTAATCGCAGCCAAACATCCATAGAAGAGTTAAAACAAAACATTCAAACGAAAATAGGATCAGATTTATTTGATTTTATTCTAGAAGATATACAGGAATTAAAGAAGATTTTATTTGACCCACAAAGTTCAGCTGTATTTATGGCTGCTATAAATGCTTCATCATGGATCAATGAAAAAATGAACGAGTGGTTAGGTGAAAAAAACGCGGCGGACACGCTTTCTCAATCTGTACCAAATAATATTACATCGGAAATGGGTCTAGCACTATTGGATGTCGCAGATGTGATTCGTCCTTATCCAGAAGTAATTGATTATTTACAACATGTAAAAGATGATCACTTTTTGGATGAACTAGTTAATTTTGATGGTGGACAGGAAGCTAGAAACGCTTTCAATGCTTTTCTCAACAAATACGGAATGCGATGTGCCGGAGAAATCGATATTACTAAAACCCGTTGGAGCGAAAAACCAATTACACTTGTCCCTTTAATTCTTAGCAATATCAAAAACTTTGAGCCAAATGCCAGCAATCGGAAATTCGAGCTAGGGCGGCGTGTTGCTTTTGAAAAAGAACAAGAGTTATTAGATCGCTTGAAGCAATTACCGGATGGTGAACAAAAAGCAAAAGAAACAAAACGAATGATTGACATAATCAGGAATTTCATCGGGTATCGTGAATATCCGAAATACGGCATGATTAATCGCTACTTCGTTTATAAGCAGGCTTTACTGATAGAAGCTGAACAACTCGTACAAACGGGCGTCCTTCATGAAAAAGAAGATATATACTATCTAACTTTTGAAGAACTTCTTGAAGTCGTACGCACAAATAAACTGGATAACCAGATGATCAGCAAACGAAAAGAAGAGTACAAATTATATGAAAAACTAACTCCTCCACGTGTTATCACGTCTGATGGTGAAATCATTGCAGGTGAATACAAACGAGAAAATCTCCCAGCTGGAGCTATTGTAGGTCTACCGGTTTCTTCTGGAGTTATAGAGGGCAGAGCACGCGTCATCTTAAAAATGGAAGATGCAAATCTAGAAGTTGGGGATATACTAGTCACCTCCTTTACTGACCCCAGCTGGACACCTTTGTTTGTATCCATAAAAGGCCTAGTCACCGAAGTAGGCGGGCTGATGACCCATGGAGCAGTGATCGCACGTGAATACGGCTTGCCAGCAGTTGTCGGAGTGGAAAATGCTACTAAACTAATTAAAGATGGGCAACAAATTCGCGTGCATGGAACAGAAGGGTATATCGAAATATTGTAATTGCTAGAAGGGACACGTGAACATGGGGACGGTTCTCGTGTTCCTATTTTTATTAATAACAATAAGGAAAGTGCGGTCCTTAAGTTTCATGAACCGTTTTTTTTTACATAAATACATAGAACTTTTTTTGATGGGGAGGATGATGAGAAGAGGTGCTTGGCTGCTTAGAAGACTGCGATGAGAATTTAATAGATTGGATAGAAATTAAGACAAACCGACGGGCAGTGGAGAGTGTTGCTGGCAAGTTTCCGCCTTCTGATAAAGACATTCCTGCTTATCATTGACCGGGTATCTTCACCGGGCGGGATACGAATAGGTAAAGGCGGCGCTAGTAACTTTCACTCGCTTGGACAAAGGAACGGTCTAGTGTCTCATAATCAGTAAAAATATGTAAAATTGTGAGACGGCTGAACCGTCAATCTGTCTTCAGAAGCAAAGGGTACGTCCCTGTGCTTCGAGTAACAAAAGGGCGAGGTCGCTTTTTAAATAAGGGTAACGTATAATTAAACTATAGAACTAAAGATACGATTCATTAGGAGGCCGAATGTTTCATGAATAGTGATCAAACAATGCCGACAAAAATATCGTTCAAATCTAATAGGGTTATGATAAATGGAGAAGTTGTGCGGACAGCAATCTTCGCCAGATTCATGGTTGCCGAGGTCCAAACTGAAGTAAACGAAAAATACTATCTGATTTTCTACAAAAATGCCCTTATCTATGGGGATCAACTCGAAAAGGTTCAAAAAGATTCATTTATTGATAAAGTGCTGAATGAAGGGATAGTCTTAGATAAAGAGCATCCGCTTCTGCCTGTACTACTTCCCGCCACAGCTTTAGCCATACCAGCGAAAAACAAGCTCTTCAATCATATCCAGCGCAATTATTCCCTCCTTGAAATACCATGTATTGCTGCAGCACTCGACTCCTTTTTCTCATCAGAACAGCTCGCCAAACCAATCGAAAATATCTTTTTCCACTACAGAAGAAACGGCAGTTTTTTCAAAGCTTTTCAATCGATCCATATTTTGTCCGACTTATCTCCCTCCCTGGAAAAGCTTAATGATCTCCTCCATTCCCGGGAATACAGCTCATATTCAAGTTTCTACACTACCTCGTCTTTATCGGCAATCCAAAAGAAGGACCCCTTATTTGCAGAGTTCCATTGCTTTACGAATCGGAAAAACACCGAACATTTTCAAATGCTGGAAAGTTTATTAAATAACGAAGAACGGTATGCTGAAGGGCTGCTGGTTTGGATGGATGACAAAAGGAATCATACTTCTGAGTCCGTTAAGAGCCAAACAGAATTGGCCTTGAAGTACATACCCCTCGAAAATTGGATTCTAGCCTTATCCTATGCAAAAATTAATCCATATAAATGGGTATCAGATGCTCGAACTTTTATTGAAGGATTGATGAGAGAAGGGCAATATGAGAAAGCGGCAGTTTATTTATTCCCCTTCATTGAGGATCTGCCAGCAGAGTTTCATCAGGTCCTGAATGAAATTTGGAAGCATATGGATGCTGAATTTGTGTCTTCTCACGTGGATGAATTTCTGTTGCTCCATCAGCAAGTTGCTCAGGAAAATGACCCGAAGCAATCTGAACAAAGAATACTGCAGCTGACAGCAAAACTAATGGAGGGGCATGACTTGACAGTTGTTTGTGAAAAACTGAAACCGATTCAGAAAAACTTTCCACATTCTATCACCATTCGAAAAGTCAATGAAATGGCCTCTCTTATGGAGAATCCTGACAGAATGATGGAATTGGGGCAATTTTACGCAAGCTTTCGTCATTATGATCAAGCCATCGAATGTTTCTTCTGGGAAATGGAGCTCAATCCGACTGATCCAGCTCCCGTCAGGCAGCTGTGCAAAATGTATCAGCACAAAGGCATGGTCAAGGAAGCATCAACCTATCAGCAAATATATACACAATTAAAGAGCGACCAGGAGACAGGCTAAAGCTGGGGAAGCATGGGGACGTATCTTATGCTTCCGTTTTCTAAATAGAATCTCTCGTTAGATCCTAAACTGTAAACCCCCAAACAAAACTCCTTAAAGAAGCAAAGGGTACGTCCCTTTGCTCAAAAAGAAGCGCAGGGTACGTCACCATGCTTCTGTGTGAAACTTTATATGTTCTAATTCGTATATGTTAAGAACAAACTGATAAGGGGATTTTTATGGGAAATATTATTCTTTTTGCGCTTTTGGTTGGATTGGCCTCTGCTCTGATTCTGATTCCTTTTTCAAAAGCGGAAGACCAAGGCAGGAAAATGACGTCGGCTTTATTGATCGCTGCGATTGTCCTTTTTACGATCGGAAGTTTTGCGTTTTATTATTTGTTTAATTTAGATCGGAACCTCTCTTCTTTGTGGCCGTTGGCGATTTTGATCACGCTTGGCGGTACGATTTTTGCAGCGGGGAAGGAAAGAATGATTAAAGGGAGTTTGTTTGTCCTAACCTTGCTTTTAGGTGTGTATTTTTTACTCGCTTTTCTTTTTAACGCGGAGGAAAAATACGAATCTGCGAAAATGACAGAGAAGATGGAAATCTCGACCTTTGATGAAAAGGAAACACCGGCGAGTGTACCACCTCATTTTGCTCGTAATAAAATGAAAAAGGCATTCGGTCAAGTTCCAAATACAAGTTATTACGAGCTTGGGAATTTGCAAATCCAGAAGGTCAATGGCGAGTATGTCTATATCGCTCCTGTTGAATTTTCGGGCCTGTTCAAATGGGTGAATGGCAAGTCAACACCGGGTTATTTTACAATCAGTGCCACCGATTCATCAGCAAATCCAAAATTCAAGAAATCGGACATGATTTATACACCTTCTTCTTTCTTCAATAAAAATATTGAACGCCATATCCGAATGCAGTATCCGGAGTCTATTTTCTACGGAGGCACCCAGCTTGAGATCGATGATGAAGGCAAGCCTTATTATATCAGGACCTTTGGCGAATTCATCTCTGCCCGCAACGGCTTTAAAGTGAAAGGGGTTGTGGTCGTTGATCCAAAATCAGGGGATACGAAGCGGTATGCTTTAGCGGATGTACCTGAGTTTATTGACGGCGCAGTTTCCCCAGAAGCAGTCAGTCTGCAAAACAGCTATTACGGCAATTACATTCATGGCTTTTGGAACAGTCTTTTTGGCAAAAAGGATGTAAAGTTGCCGTCGGATGAAGGAACCGAAGCCCAGGTCAGCCCGATCTTCGATGAGAATGGCGAAATGTATTATTTCACCGATTTTACCAGCCCGAAAGAAGGTGTCGACTCCATGCTCGGATATTCGCTGACGAACTCAAGGACAGGAAAAGCGACCTTCTACACTGGAAACCTTAAAGAATCTTATATGGATTCTGAAGGTACGATGCAAATTATTGAAAAGAAATTCATCGAGAAAAAGTGGCATGGCGAAATGCCGATTCTCTATAACTTCTATGGGGAAGCAAGCTGGTTAACATCTGTTCTTGATTCGAATGGCTTCCTGCAAAATTACTTTATCGTATCAGCAGCGAACCCGGAAATTTCGGCTTATGGAAACACTCCAAATGAAGCATTGAGAAAATATAAAACAGCCCTGCAGCATGGCGGGGGAACACTGGATGGCAGTTCGAAGGCAGAAGAAAAACAAACGAGCGGAGAAGTGTTGCGTGTCTACAAAGAAAAAACAGGCGATTTCACGATTGTATCAATCCTGCTAGACAACAAAAAGAACTACATCATCTCATCCGAAACCAACCCATTGGCGATTTATGTAAAAGAAGGCGACCAGGTCAAGATCACATACATGGATACCGGCGAAACCTTCCTGCCGGTGAAGGAACTAGTGATTCAGGGATTGGAGTAAAGAAGCATGGGGACGTATCTTATGCTTCCGTTTTCTAAATAGAATCTTTCTTGATCTCAAAACTATGGATCTTGAATCATAGCGCGATTATAGAACCGAAGGGTACGTCCCTTTGCTTCTTATGGAGGGAAAAATGATGGCGGATATGGCTTTTGGAGCTCTTTTGGGAAGTTTCTTTGTCCTGCTAGGCATATTCATTTGGAGAAAAGGAAGTGTGTCTTTCCTAGCTGGTTATGCGAAAGATAAGATCAATAATGAAAAGTTAATGGCGAAGCGGATAGGAATAGTCATTATTTTGTTTGGACTGGAGACCATTTTATTAATCGCCACTAGCCTTTTCGTAACAGAGGTAGATGGGTTTATATATGGAATACTAGCCATCCTGCATATCCTGACTATTTTACTATTGATGATTTTAACTCAAATGAGTGAAGCTAAATGAAACCTGGGAAGCATGGGGACGTACCTTATGCTTCCATTTTCAATATAGAAAATTAATAGTTTTATGCTGACAGTAGTTTCACAACAGAAGCAAAGGGAACGTCCCTCTGCTTCAAGGGGAGGGAGCGTTATGAAAGTTGAAGCACTAAAAGCGGAGCGGCTTGGAGACTTTAAAGAGTATTGTAAAAAGCATCGAAAGGAACTGGATGATTCATTTCTGTATGATGAAGACCTGCAAAATTTAAAAATTGATGCGGAAAAATCTACCTATATATTAACTGACGCAAGTGGGGAAATAAGGGGAGCGGCCTCTCTTATACTGGATGACTATCATCGAAGAGGAAAAAGGGCAAGGTTCCGGATTTTTCATTCGGAAGCGCACGACGACCAATACTATAAAAAACTGTTTGCGGAGATATTGAAGCATACAAATTCCTTGGATCATGTGTTTTTATTTGTCCCCTTGCTCAATCAGGAACTACAGGATGTCATGGCGAAGCTGAAGTTTGACGTGGAGAGGTATACTTTTCTGCTAGTCAGGGAGGACTTGGAGGTTCAGGATCCGTCTATTCCAGAAGGCTTTGAGATTAGGAGTTTCAGACCTGGCGCTGATGAGGATGCCTGGTGCATGGTAAGGAATGCTGCGTTCTCGAAGCTGAAGGGAAGTGAAACGGCGATTACCCCTGAAATGGTTGCAAAAATGCCATCAGAGTCTGATTACCTGAACGGTGGGATGATAATCCTTTATGAGAACGATAAGCCAGTTGGTGTCGTGAGAGGTTCGGACGATGAATATGAAGATTCACCAATTATGAACATAGGACCACTGGCCATTTTG
Source organism: Bacillus sp. JJ1609 (assembly GCF_036967045.1). Lineage (NCBI taxonomy): Bacteria > Bacillati > Bacillota > Bacilli > Caryophanales > Bacillaceae > Bacillus > Bacillus sp. JJ1609. The sequence continues at coordinate 258,086 of NZ_JBALSS010000006.1, forward strand.
CCGGAATACCAGGGGAAGGGGTTAGGAAGGGTTCTCTTAAGAGCGTCGATCAAGTTTTCGAAGGAAAAAGGATACAAAAGATGCGTGCTGTGTGTCAATGCAGACAACGAACAAGCCAAAGCCCTATACCTGCAGGAAGGCTTCGAGCAGACAGAAGGGGTCGTATGTTATCGATATGAATTGTGATTCAAGGAAGTATGGGGACGTACCTTATGCTTCCATTTTCTTTATAGAACCTTCATCTGATTAAAATAGATTATGCTGACCGTCGTTTAACAAAAGAAGCAAAGGGTACGTCCCTCCGCTTCAAAAAGATGTCTAGTATGATAGGTAATTAATGGTAAAATAGAGTTGGAGAAAGAACGAATTAAAGGGGGAAACATATATGATCCCAGCAAAAATGGATTCTATTTCTACCACTACTATACGAGAAAAAGGAATAGAATCTGTCGTCGATTGGTTCGATCGGCATAAGCAGTCTTTCTATACACTGGGTTATTTTTACCTTAGGAATCAGCAGCAAATGGAAGAGCTATTTTACCGTTCGATTATAAAAATGCAGAAGGAATTGCCTCGTTATAAAGCTGATGCGTCATTCGATATTTGGGTTACCTCCATTTTCATGGATAATTGCCGAGAGCTTTCTCATGCTAGAGGGTTGCAAGTTTCAGAGGGAAATCAGGATTTATTTAATGCGCTGGATCAATTGGACGATGGCGAAAAGGAAGCGATGCTCCTTACGTATGTAAAAGGATTTTCTCATGAGGAAGCTGCATCTATTCTTCGAGTTTCAGTCGATAAAATGAAACAGCTTTTGTTCTCTGGAATACAGTCCGTTAGAAAACAATTGGACGGATCAACCTATAATGGCTGTAAAGAGTACCATAAGCATTACATCTATTACATGGAGAAATCTATGAATCGGCAGGAAAAAATTGAGTTTGAAAAGCACATTTACCATTGCCAGGAATGTCAGGAGGATTTGGCCACCTTTCAGGATGTCACGCTCAAATTGATGGATTTTTCCAAGGGGATGAACGATTTACCTGCGATGACTCCTTTCATGGAGAATGTCAGAAAGCGGCTGACAGAAAAAGAGAAGCACAGGCAACAGAATAATAGAAAACGGATAAGATTGGGACTTGTTTTTGCAAGTGTATTCGCTGTCGTCATCGGGATAGCATTCATAACCGGTGCATTTAACTACGTCTACTATGGATGGACAGAGGAAGACGAGCAATTACGTGCCTTTTTGCAACAGGAACTGGGCCAAAGGGTGAACCTGGAAGCGGAAAGCGAAGGAGTGAAAATTAAGATTACGGGCGTGGTTGCTGATGATGTTCAGACGCTTGTTTTTTATAAAATTGAGGATACAGATGAAGACAATCAATATATGATGAATTATGAGGATGGCCTATATGTCGAGAACGAAAATGAAGTCTTGAGCCAGCAAAACTATCCAAGGTTTTACATTCCAGACCTTAAAGCGGAGATTAATAAAAAGGAAAAGAATGTGTTTTACGGAAGGGTTGGTTTGCGGCCGCTCAATAAAGACACCGACACTGTGAAACTAAAAATCTCAAAGCTTATGAAAATGATTCCAGATCCCGATGATTCGATTGGTTTTAACACCAGGAATATTGAATATAAAACAGGTGAGTGGAACTTCGAGGTCCCAGTATCCAAACAGCCTTCCATCGAATATGAATTAAATGAACGAACTGAAATCGACGGAATTCCGTTTCGATTTCATAAATTAACCATTGCTCCAACAGCAACGATCTTGGAATATGGCATCTATATCGGGCAGCCAGAGAAGAGGATCGACTATGTTGAGTTTGACGATCTGGAAGTGAACAATAAAAAAGTGAAAGCTGACCGTTTTGGCGGTGGTTTTACGACTTCATATCAAGATGCGAATTGGAATTCTTTCAAAACCCAATTCGACCCGCTTTATGAAGAAAAGCCAACAGAAGTTACCGTTCAGTTGAAAACGGCCTATTTTACATTCGAAGACAATAAAAGCATCGAGCTGGATGTGACTCAAAAATATCCACAGACGTTTGAATATGCAGGGAGTACCATCAGCATCGATAAAGTCGAAGTCGGACAGCCGACAACCGTGGTCATAAGCGATCATAAAATTAAAAACCGGGCATATGAAACATTACACGTAAATATAGTCGGTGAAAATGAAAATGAACCTATCTCAACGGAGATGGAAACTGAAGGAGTGTTTGTTGACCGGAACGGAGTCGAATATGACCCAAATACAGGCAATCTCGACTTCGGAAAAATTGAACAACCCCGCCAGTTCACTACCGTCCAAACCTTCAGGCTAGACGGCAACAAAGTAATTCCTAAAAGAATCGATATATTTGGATACAATACAACCAAATACTTGGATGATGTGGTCAAGATATCGGTGGAGTGAAGCATGTGATACATGAGGACGGTTCTCGCGTTTCAAAAATTGTAAAATAATGTTATTTTCTGAAACAGCAGTACCGTGGTCGAGTCTCCAAAAAGGAAAGTCTGGATGCAGTAAGGTATAGCTGTAACATTTCCCGTTTTTTGTCGGAAATGATAGATTTCCAGTGAAATAAATAGTGATAGAATAAAGATGCAGCTGAATATTGTAAGGGTGGTTGGTTGTCATTCTCCTCTCCTGTAAGGGCAAGGAGGTGATAACTATGGAGACAATTCTCGATCTTCTCAAGGAAGTTTTGAAGGGAGTTGTGCGTGAAGTGAGTGCGCATATCTTTCGGAAAAATGTATTGGAGAAATTGAAAACCACCCGCAGCCGTCACAAGCAAAGGGGTGGTTCTCATCGAAGATAATTCATGACAACCACCACCCTGACGGTAGAGGTTGCAGGGAGAAGTGTTGTAGCACTTCTCTCTTTATTTATATATCCATTATATAAGAAAATATTCTGAATGAGAAGGAAATTAAGAACTCGCTAAGAAGCATGAGGACCTTTGCTTCAAGTTACCTATTCATAAATATAACTAATAACATCCAATGCCTGCTCAACTGTCTCCACCGTCACATTCGCCTTGTTAGACAGTTCCTTCAAAGGATGGATCAAAGATTCGGGCCTAATAATAATCGTAGGTTTGTTCATCGCAATTGCGGTGCTGGCGTCCATCGCGGTGTTCCATTGTTTGTACTTTTCGCCGAATAGAGCAATGACGATATCGGATTTTTGCATTAAGACCTGTGTCCTGAAATTGTTGATATCAGACGCAGCGTCATCTGTGTATAATTTTCCTGGCTGTTTTCCGAGAATCTCCTCACCGATTTGGTCGGATCGGTCATGGTTTGTCTGAGGTCCGACGAAGACCAAAGGCAGATTTCGTTCCTTCGCTTTGTTCGCAAATTGATCTCGCCAATCGTCGTGAATCTGGCCTGCTAAATATACCGTTAATTCCATCGTAACACCCTCCTAATGGATCTATTCTAAGTTCATCATATATAACTTTACTATGAATTCAAAGGAATAAGGACGTAAATGAAAAAAGGGTGGTCCTAATGATTCGCCTGAACCAAAAGAACCGCCTTGTATTATTTCAACCTCACACTATAATACCTCATACCCTTCGGAATCCCTTTAATCTCAAAAACTCCTTTATATACAAGAGCCCGCAGCCTGTCTTCTAAAAAGGCATCGCCTACATGATTGTCGATTTGGGCAAAGACTTCTCCAATAATCCTGGCTGCTTTGATAAATTCTTTTTCGGTTTTTTTGCTATGTAATTTTTGAGCGGTCGTGATGATTAATTCATCAAAGTAATCTTCATTTACAGCAATGATGCTGTTGTTTTTCCAAATCCGCAGGACTTCCTTTTTCTCTGCCAGGGTTATCCATTCTTGCTCGAAGCGTCTTCTTTCTTCTTGAGTCAAAGGACTGGAGGTTTTTCTCTGATAGATCTCTTTTAATTTTTCAGGTTCGGGCCCGCCGGTATGGGAGTACAAATACTGATATTCGCTCGTATTGAATAATTCCTGATAAGCAGTGGTGGTATTGATCAAGCATATGTCATTTGGCTTTTCTTTTACCAAATACAACAGATATCGTATTCCCGTTTGTTCATCTGCATTTTCAGCAGTCCAGACCACAATGGGAACATGAGGGGAGATTGCCTCTATTTCTGCGAGCGTACTTTTTAATCTGATTTCATACTCTTCTTCAAAATAATCATCTGAATAATTTAAATGGTCCCTTAGCCATTCGTATCGGCGTTGAAGCCCTGCTTTTGTATGAAGTCTTTTGATAGGGCCGACAGCAAAGAAGTCAGGAAAGCCGATTACCCTATGCTCATGCCCAAATGTGTATCGCAATGAACCGGCATGTGACTCCCCGCAGACAAGGTGGACTGATTTATATTCTCGTTCAACCACCTGATCGTTTTGAAGGATCCTTTCGATTTCGTGATACCATGATGATAAATCCTCGATCATTTGCCCGGGAGCTTCATTGGATTCCTGGACCCTTTTTAACCGGAGCATCGTTTGCAGTAAGAGCGATTTGGCATCATTTTCGTCTAATTGCTGGATAGAGCGACGCAAGTCTTCGATCATTGGCGATTTCCCTTCTTATTGCGAAATTTTAAAAGTAAAAAGACAATTATAGCGCTGGCGACAACACCGGCAGCCCATAAATAAGGTTGATTTTCATTAGATTCGCTTTCGCTGCTTAAATCAACTTTTTCAACTGGCGGTCTCCCTGCACCAAGGATCGGCAAATCTTCTTCTAAAGCAGTCAAATAATTTGTCCGATCACAGATGAGGGTCACAAGGCTTTTAGCTCCGTACATGTCTGATTCGTTCGCATAAACCAAATATTCCTGACCCTCTGTAAAATTAAACCCGCAGTCCCCGCCGCCTTGACCTGTGGTAATGATAATTTGTGATTGTGTCACGCCTTTCCAGGTGTTCGTGACTTCAAAGCGGACGGATTTAGTCATATATCCTTGTGAACTCCGCTTTTCTTTTATATCCAAGACTTTCCCACTAAATACAGCCTTTGACCGCTCCAATTCACTTGCTGCAGACGGCAGCTCAGCACAAGAACACGCACTTGTAACAGAAGGGAAAGAGCCCGTAAGTAAAATAACCATAAACATCAAAACAAAAAACGGCATAACCTTCTTCAAACCAGCACCCCCATAAGCCTTTATCAAACCCGTTCGCTTTTTTTAAGATATTCTACTAAAAGGGAAAGATTACCTTCTTGGAACATGGGGACGGTTCTTGAGTTCATATTTTTACGAGAAAGCATGGGGACGTATCTTAAGCTTCTTATATTCATAACTTTTTCTTATCCCTTTTCATTAAAAACATCAAATTTTCTTATTTAGCAAACGGAAATATAATAAGTTCAGGGGGTGTGAAAAAATGGATTATGTCATTCTTTTTATCATCGGAATTTGTGCAACGACGATTGGAACTCTGGCAGGAGGAGGGGGCTTGATTAGTTTGCCAGCGATGCTTGTTTTGGGAATCCCGGTGCATTCAGCGATCGCAGCGAATAAAGTTTCGAATACGATCAGTTCCTTCTCGAGCTTTTTGCATCTTTATAAAGAAAAGAAATTAACGTTTAAGGAATCGTTCTGGATTATTCCTGTCAGCATGATTGGCGGAGTAAGCGGCGGATTCATTGCTTCAAAAATTGCAAGTGATGACATGTATGTCGTGGCACTCTGCCTGCTGGTATTTGCATTCATTGCCTCGTTTATTGGAAAGGGGAATTTCTCAGGGGATGAGCGATTGAAGGTTTCCGGAAAAAGTGTTACGGGGCTATACGGAATCGGAATTTATGATGGACTTTTTGGGCCAGGACAAGGGACATTGATGCTTTACTTGTTTGGACATCTGAACATTGCCTACATTCGAGCGGTCGGCTATGTCCGGCTTGCCACATTTTCTAGCTGTTTAGGTGCAGCGATTACCTATATTTCAACCGGTGCCGTTATCTGGCCTGTAGCCATCGCTCTCATGCTGGGGTCATTGACAGGAGCGCAAATTGGTGTTCGAATTGCGAGTAAGCTTAAACCGAGTTATGTAAAACCGATTTTAAGGGTGACGACATTGGCGTTGGTGGTGCAAATTTTTTTGGAAAATGTTTTATAAAAAAACGGTGTATACAGCAATCCGGCTTGCATTGAAATGACATTCCATGAAAAAGTCGATGATAAAAACCAAGGGGTGTCCCAAAATTATCTTGGGACACCCTTTTTGAGGTGTTACTCGGACCCTTCTCATAACAACTCGTCGGCCTTTTTTCGCTTCGAGTTGTTCTCGGCCCTCTTCTCATAACAACTCGTCGGCCTTTT